>DATINP010000042.1:0-5351 GCA_035474135.1 Chloroflexia bacterium
ACAATATGCCGGAATTATAGGCATAGTAGTGCTCGCGTTGGGCGTTGTAGGCGTCCTAGTCAAGCTAATCTCAGGAGGCGATTATCTGTTCAATGCTATCAATGTAAGTTGGACCGAGAATCTCATTCACCTGATAACCGGAGGCTTGATGGCTTATGTAGGGTATGGCCAGAGCGATGTATCGTTAGCGAAGATGGTCGTGGGCGTGCTGGGCGTCGTATACTTGCTGGTGTTCGTGATCAGCCTGTTCAGCGTAACCGTCTTTGGCCTTATAGGCAGCGGCTTCACCTGGACCGATAATATCATTCACCTGGTGGTGGGACTTCTTGGCGTTTATGTAGCATACGTCCCCAACAGTTCCGCAGAAATGCGTGTATAATGGACAGACAAACTAAGAAAGCGAAGTGATCGCAGGGGCAAGTGCACACTTCCCCTACCCAGCAAAAAAATGGACGAAGAAGCATTCTTGAACCAGGTGCTAGCCGCGATAGCCGAAGCAGACGTCGTTTCGATATTCTTCCCGCTGCTCAGGCGAGCGATGGTCATCGACCTGCGCCATGAGGACGATGTGCTGCCCATGGTGAAAATCATGCCGCAGGCCGGGTCCATGGACGAGCGCATTGCTGGCATCGAGCGCGTGCGCCCCGACCTGGGCAAGATTCGTTCGATCCTGGGAGTTCCGTGGCTTAAGTCCGTACGCAACCTCCAACAGGAAGGTGTCATTGACGGCCTGGTTCTGCGCCTCGTGGCGGCCGGTCTGTCACCGGCAGAGAGTGAGCGCCTGCTGCGGAACGCTGTCAACGCGCTGTGGGGAATCGAGCGCATAGCGTTCGTAAGCCTGGTCAAGGGCGATGGCTACAAGACTCTCTGGAAAACTGAAAGCGAGAAGTAATCCAGGGAAGGCTCTAACTGAATCCAAAAAGAAAGGCTCGGAGTTTGACGCTCCGAGCCTTTCTCATTACCATCCATCAATTAGTAGGTATTATCGTACAACTCATAACGTAGAGGTTGGGCACCTCCGACAGGTGTGGGCGCCGGATATTGCACCCCCGACACTGTCCCATACAAGACCCAAATCTTGTTAATAGTTGCACTCCAGTACATCTCACCGTACTGGAACCGTTGATATGCACCGTCTCCGCCCTTTTCGAGGATCGTGGCCCAGCCGAGCCGGTCGCGCACCTGAGCACCCGTGCCTTCGCGCCAGACCTTACCGAAACCGCGCTGTGGCTCGTATCGGCCTGGGGGTGGCGTCATATTGCCATTCGGGGGGTCGCCGTCGCGCCAGGTATCATCGAACTGTTGGAACGTGCCATCGTCAAAGAAGACGTATATCAGGCGCTCCTGGGTATAGGTGGTCCTGCTGATCCAGAGCATAGAGCCGTGCTCGAACTCCTGATAAGCCGTCTGAACTGCCGTTTCTCTATCGAAGGGAGGGAAAGTCTGCGGACAACCTACGCCCGCTTTGACACTGCTGTGGCCCGACCAGACGGTTCCAAAGCCGCGCAGCGGCACACGATCACAGACGACATGAGCGGTTTCGTAGCGCCATGTGTAATACTGCGCGCCCACATTGCCCATCTCTACCTTCCAGCCCTCGTCGTTCTGCGGCGAGAAAGTCAGTATACGGCGCTGGAATGCCTGGATAAGTATCAGCCTGTCCTGGCCTGCAACGCGGATTGTGGTCCAGTACGGCTCAGTGATCGGATAACCGAAGGCCGATATCCAGTTGACAATCGGGCCGTTGACAATTACGCCGTTTTCGTACACGGGGCCTGTGGAATTGAAATAGGTCATGAACACGTCTGCGATATTGTGGCCCGTCTCATTCACGAAACCTGCGGCCTTAATCCCTTGTGGTGCCACGCGCCCACCCAGGCTCGAAAGCTGGCCCGCCTTGTTGATATAGACCACCGGCATATTGGAGCCTACGACAACAGGCAGAGCGCGATTATCCTTTCCGGCCAACCCCACAGATGCCACGTTCTGCAACGCAGCATAGCTGGGCGAGTCCGAGCCGGAATCGCCTGCGATCTGTACATCGCTCGGACTTAGCGGGCTGAAGCTGTTTGCTCCGGTTTGCATGTTGCCGCTAATCATCTCCACTACGAGTAGACCGTTGGTTACATAGAAAGGATCCGACGGGTCGCCGCTGGGGTCATTAATCTCCATGCGCGCCTTGTCGAAATACTGAACAAGGTGTGAGCCGCCCGGTCCCCCAGCAAACGGCTCCTGCAACGACCTGCCGGGCGTCGGCCCCCACACCCATGTGCGTGAAACGGTGCCCTCGGCTACCGGTGCATCGGTGCGCTGCCAGACAGCCTGGAATGCGGGGTCGGCGAAGGACGCAGTTTGTGCCCGTACACTTCCCCCCATTGCAAGCAGGCCCGTAAGCGACATGGTCGCGAAGGTCCCGATGGCGGCTGTGCGCCAATGGCCTCGATTTAGGTGTTGCACTTTAGTATTCATCTCTTTAGCCCTGCCTCTCCGTGATGCAAAGATTCTAATTGCTGTCCGCCCTTTGGTATTGGTTGTACACAATAGTTGCTTATGTTTAAAACGGGGCAAGAGAGAACAGGTTGCACCTCGGGTGCCTGGTTAGGGTGTCGCATCTGCGATATGCTAGGGCACAATAATAGCGAGCAACCCATCAAGATCGAAAGTGCGCATCAGAATCATTTCTTCCGTGGTAGGCTGCGGCGTGGTGGGCACCTGACCCTCAGGCAATACCAGGTCAAAACCGGTGTTATCGATAACGTCTGCCAGAGACACGCCTGCGTGAACGCTTACCAGGCGCATAGTGCCTTCGGGTGTGAAGTCCATCAGCGCGAGGGGGGTTACCACCAGCGCCGGACCATGTGCGGAAGTGCCTCCTCCAACGGGCCAACCGGCCAGGCTGACGAAATCCACTTTCGGGACGAACACCCGACCTGTGTGCGCTGTCGTATAAAGAATGGTCCTCCTGGCGCGACTGGCCCACGGTATGCCGGCCGAGCCGGGACCGCGCAGCTTTGTCTTCTCGTGACTTCCCACTGTGGCAAGATTGCAATTGCCATACCGGTCAATCTGAAGGCCCCCTGCGAAGAAGACGTCACCGTGCCCGCCCATAAACATCATCAACACTTCCTGAAACGGCAACACTGCCTCGGCCACCAGGTTCGCGTAATCGCCTGAGGACGGCGCCAGCGGGTCGAGGAGCGGGTTCACCCCACCGCTGGCCCCTGCTATCATCGTCAGGTTGGGTGCGTGTGTAAGCTGAGCCAGACGTGCCCCTGCGAAAGGAATTAGAGGATTGGCCCCTACAAAAAGCGTCTCGCCGTCATGAAGGGCGTGCGAGATCGCCGCGGCCATGGTGTGGCCGGGCGCAATGCCCCCATCCTCGAGTTCGTCCTCTCGCTTGAAAAAGACGAGCGGGTCTGAGCCGGCCCGCAACTTCGCTTTGTAGTCGTCGCTCATGGGATATGGTTCCTGGGTTGATGTTTCGTGATAGGCAGATTGGGCTCAGCCACCTACTGAATTGAACTCCAATCCTGGTTCTGCACACGGCGCATGTACTCTTCCTGGTCTTCGGGACCGAACACGAACCGTTTCATGTAGTCGGCAAAGCCTTCGTCGCTTGACGCGGCCTCCATATACAGGCGTAGGTGCACATCATCATAGTTATAGTAGCGATGGGACGAGCACGGGTGGCACCCGAACAGGACGGGCACAACCGCTGCCACTCTCATTGATGGCACACCTGTTTGCAGCGGGTATCTCAGGATCTGGTCATTGCTAACCAGACCTTCAACCTGCATCAGCACCGTCTCAGCGGCCAGCGCGAGCAAATGGTCGGAGAACATGCTGCCTTTGAAGATGCCGTTGCCAAACTCGTCGGCCTGCTGACAATGGATAAGGCCAACCGAGGGCTTTATCGCCTGCACAGCCAAGGAAGTCTTACCTGTGAAAGGGTCGACTAGTTGCCTATAGAAGTCGGGCGATGTGCCGGGCAGGCTTGTGTTTTCGAGACCAGGCGGCAATGGCGCGAACTGCTGGCCCGCCATACCTGCTTGCAAGGCGAGCAGCATGCTGCCAGGGTCAGCCTCAATAAACCGAATCTCGCTGCCCTGCTCTGCCAGTCGACGAAACACAGGCGCGAGACCCAACTGTTCAAACCCAATATAGCCAACCACCACCCGCTTGACCAGCCCGGCACCCATGAGCAGTTCGGCGGCCAATGACGAAGAAGGCCCCGCGAAGAAGGTTTCGAAGCGCTTGCCTTGGCGAATGCACTCGCGTACCAATGCCATCGGTACGTTGTGCATGTGCATGCCGCCGACCCACAACGACTCGGACTCTGGAGGTATGAGCGCCACGGCCGCCTCGATCTCCAGTACCTTCGAGCGTCGTGTCGGGTTTTCTACGCTTTCGGGCGTGTCTACCATGTCAAACTTCTCTGCCTTTGTGTTTGTGATACAGCTATTGTACGGCTTTGGATTGGGTGTGCCAAGCGCGCAGATGGGGAGGCGCCAGTTCGAACTGATCTTGGTGCCTCCCCGCCTTCGCTCGATTACTGCGTTTTTTGCGCGGCCAACTCTAACTCGTCACCTTTGCGGTCCACCACCACCATGTCACCGTCGTGGATGCTGCCATCCATAAGCTTGACTGCCAGATGGTCGAGCAGGCGACGCTGGATCACGCGCTTGAGTGGGCGCGCACCGTACACAGGATCGAAGCCTTCGTCCCCGAGGAAGTCCTGGGCGGCGTCCGTTATGTCAAGTGTTATGTGTCGCTCGGCTAGTCTCTGGCGCACTTTCGCAAGCTGTAGACCCACGATGTTGCGAATCTCGTCGCGGCTCAGTTGCTTGAATATCACCATCTCGTCGATACGATTGATGAACTCCGGCCTGAAGTGCTCGCGGAGCGCATCCTGGACCCGCCGTCGCATTTCGGCATCCTGTGAGGGGTCAAGCTCAGTAATATACTGCGACCCGACATTCGAGGTCATGATGATAATTGCGTTCTTGAAGTCCACAGTGCGCCCCTGCGAGTCGGTCAGCCGGCCATCATCAAGTATTTGCAAGAAAACGTTGAACACATCCGGGTGCGCTTTTTCGATTTCGTCGAAGAGCACTACCGAGTAGGGACGGCGCCGAACAGGTTCTGTTAGTTGCCCGCCTTCCTCGTATCCCACGTAGCCCGGAGGCGCCCCGATCAGCCGCGACACGGCAAACTTCTCCATATACTCGGACATATCGATGCGGATCATGGCGTTTTCATCATCGAACAAGTACTCGGCCAGTGCGCGTGCCAACTCCGTCTTGCCGACGCCGGTTGGCCCGAGGAAAAGGAAGGAACCAAGCGGACGGTTG
>DATINP010000043.1:0-4593 GCA_035474135.1 Chloroflexia bacterium
GGCACGCCATTGGTCACCAGCGCGTGCATGATCCCGTTCGTGATGATGCCGCTTCCAACAGCTCCCGCGATGCTTCCGGCGCGGCGCACAGTGTTAATGGCGTCCATGTGGTGCCTGTGCCCGCCCAGCACTGTGTGCCCCTCGATATCCATACCGAGCGCCGTTCCGTACAGCGACCTCTCCAGGTCATGTACTGCCACCGCGTTGCCGCCGAACACCGCGCCCACGTAGCCGTGTTCGATAAGCCAGGCCATGCTATCACGCGCGCCCGCATGCACCACGGCAGGACCCAGCACCCAGATACTGCGTCCGTTGCGCGCTTTGTCCCACGCGATAAGTTCGGCCATGCGCCTGTAGTTGATAGGCCTCTCACGCGATGCCCCGCTCGCCATAAAGCTGAACGCTTCCTCCGTCACGCCTTTCGTGCTGAAGCCCGTGTGGTACGACAACAGCCCTGTGCTGCCATCCTCTTGTTTGCCGATCACCACAGGCTGGCCGGCGCGCACCCTGCGCATCTCGGTGCAGACGAACTCGCCCGTCTTTTCCTCCCACACGATCAGCGCGTCCATGCGCGCCTTCTTCGCCAGCAGCCAGCGGCCCCCGCGCTTGACGTAGGTGGGAAAGTTGGTCGAAGAATAGAACGTAGTAGGAGCCAGCCCATCCGCGGGCGCGGCCTCCAAAGCTGCATCGGGCGCGCCCGCCAGGAGAGGCAGGCCGAAGTCGGGTGGCGTGTATTTCAGGTCGAAGTTGTACATATCCCCCACTAATGTTACGTGCTAATCCCCGCCATTGGCACCTTGATGCCAAACCGCTTGGCCGCCTCTATCGCTTCGTCGTAGCCCGCGTCGGCGTGGCGGATAATGCCCATGCCGGGGTCTGTCGTGAGCACCCTTTGCAGGCGCGCCGCCGCTTCGTCCGTGCCGTCGGCTACGATCACCTGGCCCGCATGTATGCTGTAGCCTATGCCTACGCCTCCGCCATGGTGCACCGATACCCAGGTGGCTCCGCCCACCGCGTTGATCAGGGCGTTCAGGATCGGCCAGTCGGCTATCGCGTCGCTGCCGTCCTTCATGGCCTCGGTCTCGCGGTTGGGGGACGCCACGCTCCCTGCGTCCAGGTGGTCGCGCCCGATCACTATGGGCGCGCTGAGCTCGCCATCGCGCACCATCCTGTTCACGACCTGCCCGAAGTGCGCCCTCTCGCCGTACCCGAGCCAACAAATGCGCGCCGGCAAACCCTGGAATTGCACCCGCTCTCGCGCTAGCTTGATCCACCTGACCACAGACTGGTTGTCCGCGAACTCGCGCAGCACCATGTCGTCTATCTTGAAAATGTCGTCGGGGTCGCCGGATAATGCGGCCCACCTGAACGGCCCCTTGCCCTCACAAAAGAGAGGGCGAATATAGGCGGGTACGAAGCCTGGGAAGTCGAAGGCGTTTGTGACCCCCTGCCCGTAGGCCTGCTGGCGAATGTTGTTGCCGTAGTCGAACACCACAGCGCCCATCTTTTGCAGGTCGAGCATGGCCCGCACGTGGGTCGCCATTGACGCCAGCGACAGCCGCACGTACTCTTCGGGATCGCTCACCCTGAGCGCCGCCGCTTGCTCTACATCGTAGCCCACGGGCACATACCCGTTGAGTGGGTCGTGCGCCGAGGTCTGGTCGGTCACCATGTCGGGCATGCGACCACGCCGCACCATCTCGGGATACACCTCAGCCGCGTTGCCCAGCAGTCCAATCGAAAGAGGCTTGCGTGCCTTGATCGCTTCATCGGCCATCATAAGCGCCTCGTCCAGGGTAGCGGCAGATATGTCCAGATATCGGGTTTCCAGCCGCCGCTCGATGCGCGAGGGATCAACTTCCACGCACAACGCCACCCCGCCGTTCATCGTCACGGCCAGCGGCTGGGCGCCACCCATGCCGCCCAACCCCGCTGTCAACACCAACTTGCCCGCCAGGTCTGCCTCCGGCCCATAGTGCTTGCGCGCGGCCTGCGCGAAGGTCTCGTAAGTGCCCTGCAAAATACCCTGTGTGCCGATATAAATCCAGCTTCCGGCGGTCATCTGCCCGTACATGATGAGGCCCTCGGCTTCCAATTTGGAGAAGACCTCGCGGGTCGCCCAGTGGGGTACGAGGTTCGAGTTGGCGATCAGCACGCGGGGTGCGTCAGTGTGCGTTTTGAACACGCCCACGGGTTTGCCGCTCTGCACAAGCAGGGTTTCGTTGTTCTCTAGTTCGCGCAGGCATTCAATGATCTTGTAGAAAGAGGGCCAATTGCGCGCAGCCTTGCCCCGCCCCCCGTACACAACGAGGTCCTGCGGCCTTTCGGCTACCTCCGGGTCGAGGTTGTTCATGAGCATCCGAAGTGCCGCCTCTTGCAGCCACCCCTTGCAACTGAGCGTTGTACCACGCGGGGCGCGTATCATCTGCGCTGTTTCCATGACGATCTCCCTGAGTCGTAGATTTTAGGACGAGTCGTAGATCTTAGATCGTAAGTCATGCGCTATGCGGCGTCGGTCGTCCGACTTACGATCTAAGATCTAAGATCTACGACTCGACTCACACTTTCACTTGCTCCAACGGTGCCGCGTAGCCGAACTCGCGCATCCTGATGCGAAAGCCTACCGACTCGTACAGGCGGTTCGCACCTGTGGGGCTTAGCGAGTCTACGCCCAGCAAGGCAGTTTCCATGCCTGCTTCCTCCAGCGAATGAAGGCCGCTCAGGAGCAAGGCCCGCCCCAGGCCCACGCGCCGCCAGCCTCTTGTCGTGCCGAGCAGTTCTATCCACCCCTCCTGCACTCCGCGCTTGCGGTTGTCCGCGCTGTCTATAGCTATGATGCAGAAGCCCGCGAACGTGCCGGGGTGCTCGTCGATCTCGGCCAGCCACGACAGGTCGGGGCGGGTGTCGGGTTCGGCTGTCCAGAACTCCCAATCTTCGGGTGGCGTGGGGTGGTGGTCCCAATGGTCGCTGAATGAGTCGTTGAACGCTTTGCGGGCCTCTTCGTTGTCCTCCGGCCTCCTGTAGGGCCTGATGTCTACGCCCTCCACGAGCGCAGGCTCGTCAATAGGCTGGTCGAGGGGACGTGCCATCGTCCAGAACTGTCTGACCTCTGCCAGCCCGATCTCAGGCCACAACATGCGCATATTAGCCGACGGTTCCAGCGCCCACGCTTTCACCATCACGCTTGGCCTGGGCTTCATGGCGGGATCGCTTTCATACCCGCGCACGATCTCCATCAATTGCTGTGCCAGCGTGTGTTCCAGGCCCAGCCCTTCGGCAGCCTGGTGAACCTTCACGCCCAGGAAGTAGCTCCGTTCGTTGGCTTCCTCGTCCTCTTCGTAGAACACGCGACCATACCCTGCGGGCATGTTACCCGGCACCCCATCTATTGACGGCCCCTCTACGACAATGATCTGGCGCTGTGGATCAGAGCGCGGCGCCTGGAGGCGCGAGCGAAACTGCTCCTCGGTGGAACTCTCCTGTAGGTTGTAGTGGTCGGCAATTGCATTGGACAACGCCACCATGCCCGCCGCATCACTATCCCTGTATGGGCGCACTTGCCAATCTATCTTCTGATTCCTTCCCTCAGCAGGCATTTCCTCGATGTATGTTTGCGACACCGTAGCACCATCCTTCTTTAGACGCTAAAGCCATAATGTATAATATCATCTGGGGTCAACGTAATTAGCCCACCGGCTATTCTATCACATCGAATCAGGGGTCAACAAACGTGCGCGTTCTATCCATTTTACTCTTGCTTGTAACGACCCTCCTGGCCTCGTTTCCCCTGTCTGTCAACGCCCGATATTCCCCGACGGCCCCTCTCTCGTCGCTTGCCCAGCCCTTCACGGGCGACCCCATTGCGCCACGGCCAGCGCCCCTCACCCCCGCGCCCTACACGACCTATTTCACTGAAACGGGCCACTACCTGGGGGGCGAGTTCCTCGACTACTACAACGCCTCGCCCCAGGCCGCTACCCTCTACGGTCTGCCCATCAGCGAGGAGTTCCCCCAGCAGTTCAACGACGGCACTATCCTTTATGTGCAGTACTTCGAGCGTGCACGCATGGAGTGGCACCCGGAACTGCCAGACGGTCAGCGCGTGCAGTTGGGCGCGCTTTCGCCCGCCATCCTTGGCAATACGACGTTCGACCAGCACGTTCCTGTTGACAATACGGAATCTACTATCTACTTCCCCGAAACGGGCCACACGCTCTCCAACGCTTTCCTTACCTATTGGCGAGACAACGGCGGCCTCGGTCAGTTCGGCTACCCCATCAGCGAGGAGACCTCCGACAACGGTGTAACGGTGCAGTGGTTCGAGCGCGCCCGCTTCGAGTTCTACGGCGATATGCCCGAACCTTATGGGGTGCAGCTATCGCCTGTGGGCTATTTGGCGCTGAAAGCCGGCAATTTCAATCTGCCGATGGGTACGTTCGTGCGCTTCAATCCGCCCAGCGTGGCCGAGGGACACACTACCACCATCACGGTGGGCGCGAGCGCGGGCGTATCGGTCACGGGCGAGTACGAAGGCAACGTGCTAACCTTCCAGCTTGACCCCGAGCGCGGTGTGGCGTGGGCCGTGCTGGGCGC
>DATINP010000044.1:0-68410 GCA_035474135.1 Chloroflexia bacterium
TGGAGAGGATAGAGGCGGTTATGCAGAGGTTACGCCGTCCCGCGCCCATCCCACAGGCCGTGAGGCAAGATGCGCCCGACCCTACGGTGACCAGCAACCGGACGCAAGCCGAATTCGAGCGGCTGGTGGGCGAGGCGAAGGAGCACATCGCGGCAGGCGACATCATCCAGGTGGTGCTGTCCCAGCGCTTCCAGCGGAACACGACCGCCGACCCCTTCAACATCTACCGGGCGCTGCGCACCGTAAACCCCTCGCCCTACATGTTCTTCCTGCAGTTCGGCTCCCTGTGCCTGATCGGGGCCTCGCCCGAGATGCTGGTACGCGTGCAGAAGGGGACGGTATCGACCCATCCCATAGCGGGCACGCGTCCACGCGGGCAGACCGGAGCAGAGGACACTCGGCTGGAGCAGGAGCTACTGGCGGACGAGAAGGAGCGCGCAGAGCACGTCATGCTCGTGGACCTCGCCCGCAACGACGTGGGCCGGATCGCCAAAATAGGCAGCGTCAGCGTGCCGCGCTTTATGCAGGTGGACCGCTACTCGCACGTGATGCACATCGTGTCGGAGGTAGAGGGCGAGCTAGTCGAAGGACTGGGGCCGGTGGACGTGCTGCGGGCCTGCTTCCCGGCGGGCACGGTGTCGGGCGCACCCAAAGTGCGAGCAATGCAGATTATCTCGCGGCTTGAAAGCGACAGGCGCGGCCCATATTCGGGCGCGGCGGGCTACATCGGCTATGACGGCAACATGGACACCGCCATCACGATCCGCACGGTGGTCATCAAGGACGGTACGGCGAGCGTACAGGCGGGTGCAGGTATTGTTGCCGACAGCGTGCCCGCGAGCGAGTATGCCGAATCGAGGCACAAGGCGGGTGCTCTGCTATCGGCTATCAGTCTCGCTGAGCAGATCGAGCAAGAGGCGGGCGCTGACGAGTTGGCACCCGAGAAAGAAGAGGTCGCGATATGATAGTGCTTATTGATAACTACGACTCGTTCACCTACAACCTGTACCAGTACCTGGGTGAACTGGGAGCCGAGGTGCAGGTGATCCGCAACGACGCGACCACGGTGGCGCGGCTTGAACTGCTCGCACCCGACGCACTGGTGATCTCGCCCGGCCCCGGCACGCCCGACGATGCCGGTATCTCTATGGAGGCGATCAAGGCGTTCGCAGGACGCATTCCCGTGCTGGGTGTGTGCCTGGGCCACCAGTGCATCGGCCAACTCTACGGGGCCAGTATAGTACGCGCTCCCGAACTGCGCCACGGCAAGACCTCAGAGATATTCCACACGGGGCAGGGGGTGTTCGTGGGCCTGCCCAACCCCTTCGCGGCCACCCGCTACCACTCGCTCGTGGTGGACGCGGCAAGTTGCCCACGCGAGCTTGAAGTGACAGCCTGGACGGGCGACGGCCTGATCATGGGCCTGCGCCACCGCACTCTGCCCATCGAGGGCGTGCAATTCCACCCAGAGTCGATGCTGACGAAGAGCGGTAAACCCCTGCTGGCCAACTTCCTGGCCCAGGTCGCCCGTCCTGCTTCTCGAGTAGTCGTGTAGTCCAATTTTTGTCGCGACAAAAATTCCGATAGTTCCCGATTATTTCCGCACCACCCCTCGCGTGCTTAGCGGGCACGCGTTAATTCTGCCGTCGTCTTGCGCCCCTTGAGAGCAAAGTCTATAATTAACAATGGGATAGTCCGTATATTACAAGGAGCAAGGTAATACAATGGCAAACGCAACTTCAACCAATAATAATGACAGCACAGGCAACGAATTCGCACAGTACGCCCACCCCGAATCGCTCGTGTCAACCCAGTGGGTGGCCGACCACCTGAACGACCGGAGCATACGCATCGTCGAGTCGGACGAGGACGTACTCCTGTACGAGAAGGGGCACATACCAGGCGCGATCAAGCTGGACTGGGTGGGCGACCTGCAAGACTCGGTGAGGCGCGACTACATTAACGAGGCCGACTTCCGGCGTGTGGCCTCTGACAGGGGTATCGACAACGACACGACAGTGGTGCTGTACGGCGACAAGAACAACTGGTGGGCGACCTACGCCTTCTGGGTGTTCAAGCTGTTCGGGCACGACGATGTTAGGATCATGGACGGCGGTCGACAGAAGTGGATCGCCGAGGACCGCCCCCTGACCCGCGACGTCCCACAGTACCCGGCCACCGACTACAAAGTGCCTGCGCGCAACGACAAGGACATTCGAGCCTTCCGCGATCAGGTGATGGCCCTGCTCAACGCCGACCAGAAGACGATACAGTCCGGCGCGGCACTGGTGGACGTGCGCTCAGGCCCCGAGTACACGGGCGAGATGCTGCACATGGTGAACTACCCGCAGGAAGGAGCACAGCGTGGCGGTCACATACCGGGCGCGCAGAACATCCCATGGGGCACAGCGGTACGCGAAGACGGTACATTCAAGCCCGCCGACGAACTACGCAGTATCTACGGCGGCAAAGGCATCACGCCCGAAAAGGACGTGGTGGCGTACTGCCGCATAGGTGAGCGGTCGTCGCACACCTGGTTCGTGCTACAGTACCTGCTCGGCTACCCCAACGTGCGCAACTACGACGGCAGTTGGACCGAATGGGGCAACCTGGTCGGCGCGCCCATCGAGAAAGGCCCTGCCGGAGGCGAGTCTTAGATCTAAGATCTTAGATCTTAAGTCATGCGTCATGCGTCATGCGTCATATGCTGCAATCGTTGATCGTTCCGACTTACGATCTAAGATCCAAGGTCAGGCGGGTGAAACCGAGGGCGCGTTTTTGTCGCGACAAAAATAGCGCCCTTAACTACTGCTCGCTGACCGCCCTTTATTCGTGACTATCGCCGACTACGTGGAGAGAGGAAAAGCATGAATCAGCAACCCACCGCCGCCCACCCGCGCATCGTTACTTGCGATCCTGCGGAAGGTTACAGCCCGCAGATTGGGCGCTACGTGGCGCAGTTGAACGAGGTGCGTGCGGACCTGTTGCATGAACTAGACGGCCTGAGCGTCGAGCAGATTGATTGGCACCCGGACGACAAAACGGAGTCAATAGGCACCCTGCTTCTTCACCTGGATGCCGTGGAGTGGTCGTGGATCCACCAGGACATCTTCGGAGACGGCGACGACCAGTACCCCGGCAGTTGGACCGAGGCCATGCCGATCCGCGTGGGAAGCCCACAGGTGCAGGGGAGGCCCCTGGCGGTTTATCTTGAGCAGTTGGCGGCCTCCCGGGCGCGCACGCTGGAGGTCTTGCGGGGCTTCACTGACGCGGACCTGGCACGGCAAGTGGGCGAGGGCGATCCGCCGCGAGGCCTGGAGCCGCGCAGCATACTCTACACGATCGACTGGATCATCTGGCATATCATCGAACACGAAGCCACCCACGTCGGCCAGGTAGAGTTGCTCCGCCGCCTTGCTCCCCAGCCTGCCGCGCAAGCGTAGCAACCCTGGTAATACCAGCGTTTGAACCATTTCCCAATCTGTGTTGTGTCACTATTGCGTGACGCGAGATCGTAAGTCATGAGGTAACTTGGAGAAAACGGCGAACGCAGTTTTTGTCGCGACAAAAATCGACCCTTAGTCTGCTACCGGAGCTAAAACGAATCGAGGAAGCGCAACAAGGGATTGCCTCTTGATAATAGCGGGGCAATCTGCTAGAATAAGTCCAACGTTCTCCTGGAGCTTATATGGACGCATCTGAACGACAACATCAGAGATATGAAGTGTGCACGGTCGTGGGCTTGCCCTCGGGCTGTGTTGCGCTCAGCGTCAATGGCTACGGCTACTCCTATTACTGGCGGTATTATTCGATACCCACCAGCCGTTGCCACGCACCCGAAAATGTCCAGTAGAACCTAACTGAATAACCGCAACCGAACGAAAAAGAGCGTGGCGAAAGCCGACGCTCTTTTTGTTTTGTCAAGAGGGAGCCTGATGAACAAGAGCGAGATGGACGGATACGGGCAGAGGTCGAGGATCTGCCGGGGAGTGAGGGGAGCGACTGTAGCAGGCGAGGACAGCCGCGAAGCTATACATGCGGCAACAGTGGAACTGGTGCGAGCGATGGTGGAGACCAATGGCATCGATAGCAGCGACCTGGCGAGCGCCTTCTTCACCACAACCGCCGACCTGCACGCGGCCTTTCCAGCCGAAGCCGCCCGGCTGATGGGGTGGGAGTATGTGCCGATGCTGGGCGGGGTAGAAATGGACAAGCCTGGAGCACCCGCCCGCTGCATCAGGGTGATGCTCCACTGGAATACGGTCAAGGGACAGCGAGAGATCAAGCACATCTACCTGAGAGGCACAGAGTCTCTAAGAACGGTAGGGGACAATAATTCGTAGCTGAAGACAAAGAAGTATCAGCATAAATTCTCGGACATTTTTGTCGTGACAAAAAAGAAAGGACGTACAAACCATGATCATAGTAATGCGAATGGGGGCAGAGGCTCACGAAGTGGGCGGGGTCATACAGCGGATACAGGGGCTTGGGTATCGCCCGCACGTCTCCAGCGGGTCAGAGAGAGTAATCGTGGGCGTGATCGGCAACGTCAGGCCCCTCGACCCCGAGGACTTCCTGTCGCTGAGCGGTGTCGAGAAGGTGATACCTATCCTCCAGCCCTACAAGCTGGCGAGCCGCGACTTTAAGCCCAGCGACACTGTCATCCGGGTGAACGACGCGCTGATCGGAGGAGATAACGTCACCTTTATGGCGGGGCCGTGCTCGGTGGAAAGCCGGGAACAAACGTTCGAGGTGGCGCGGCAGTTACGCGATATGGGCGTGAAGATCATGCGCGGCGGTGCCTTCAAGCCTCGTACCTCGCCCTACAGCTTCCAGGGCATGGGCGAAGAGGGCCTCCAGATTCTGGCCGACGTACGTGACCAACTAGGCATGTCGATAATCACCGAGGTCATGGCGCCCGACGAGGTGGGGCTCGTGGCACGCTACGCCGACATACTGCAGATCGGCACCCGCAATATGCAAAACTACAGGCTCCTTGAAGAGGCCGGCAGGCAAAGCAAGCCGGTATTGCTGAAGCGGGGGATGAGTTCCACTATAGAGGAATTGTTGCTTGCCGCCGAATATATACTGGCGCAAGGCAACACACAGGTGATGTTGTGCGAGCGTGGCATACGCACCTTCGAGAAGGCCACGCGCTCCACCTTCGACATTAACGCTATCCCTGTCCTCAAAGGGCTGACCCATCTACCCGTGATAGCCGACCCCAGCCACGGTACTGGGCGCTGGGATCTCGTAACGCCCGTATCGCTGGCGGCGGTAGCAGCGGGCGCCGACGGCATAATCATCGAGGTGCACAGCCACCCCGAACTGGCGATGTCGGATGGGGGACAATCACTGCGCCCTGAAAGATGCAACGTCTTGATAGAAGACATACGCAGGGTTGCGCAGGCTATCGGACGTGGGCTTGATGTGGCCCACGGGGCTGGAGTGTATGCGGCTTAGCGAGACCACTATCGCTATTGTGGGCCTGGGGCTGATGGGCGGCTCGCTTGCCATGTCGCTGCGCGGGCATTGTGCGCGGCTGGTGGGCGTAGCACGCGACTCTGCGGTGGGCCAGTGGGCATTAGAGCAGGGAGTGGTGGACGTTGTATGCGAGCTAGAGCAGGCGGCGAGCGAGGCCGATATAGTAGTGCTGGCAACACCTGTGCGCCACATCATCGCGACCATACCAGGCACGGCAGCACTGATGCATCCGGGCGCACTTCTGCTCGACCTGGGCAGCACGAAGGCAGAAGTGGTCGAGATGATGAACGCTATCCCGCATGAGTTGGGAGTGGCGGCCATAGGCGGGCATCCTATGTGCGGCAAAGAGGTGGGTGGTCTTGGCAGCGCGGATGCTACCCTCTACAATGGGGCGACCTTTGTGCTCACCCCCACGCTACGCACCACGCATGAAGCCCTGGTGCTGGCACGCGAGCTTGTGAGCGCGGTAGGAGCGCGAGCCGTAGTGCTGGAGGCTGAACAGCACGACAGGGCAGTGGCGGTTATCAGCCACCTCCCATATCTGTTGGCAAGCATGCTGGTGCAGGCCGAGGCAGAGGCAAGCATCAAGGACCCCGTTACGGGCACACTGGCGGCGAGCGGCTTCCGCGATACGAGCCGCCTTGCAGCCAGCCAGACCGGGATGATGTTGGACATACTACGCACCAACGGGCCGAGCGTGGAGGCAGCGCTTGACCTGTTTGAGGCGCAGTTGAGGCAGGTAAGGGCGCTATTGGGGAACGAAGACGAAGCAGGGCTGAAAGAGTGGATGGTAAAGGCCAGGAAGCGGCGAAGGGAGATGTTCTGATGGGCGCAACAGGAACGTCAAAGACGATGGTGATACAGGGCGGGAGAGAAAACCTTGTGGGAAGAGTCGAGGTGCCAGGCGACAAGTCAATCTCGCACCGGGCGACGATGCTGGGGGCGCTGGGCGAGGGTACAACGCGCATACGGAACTTCCTGCCCGCCAGCGACTGCCTGAGCACACTGGAAGTAGTGCGCGGGTTGGGAGTCGAAGTGGTGTATAGCCAGGACGAGGTGCTGGTGCGTGGGCTAGGGCTGAAGGGCTGGCGCCAACCCACGAGGTCGCTGGAGTGCGGCGGGTCGGGCACGACTATGCGTCTCATGGCGGGCCTACTGGCGGGATTGCCGTTGTACAGCATACTGGCTGGCAATACCCAATTGAGCCGTAGACCGATGGATAGGGTAGCTGTGCCCCTGCGGCAGATGGGCGCAACCATCCTCGGCGATGATGACGGCAAGTACCCGCCGTTGTCCATTCTCGGAGGCGACCTGAGAGCGATCCGGTACGAGATGCCCATCGCCAGTGCGCAGGTGAAGTCTGCTGTTCTGCTGGCAGGACTGTTCGCGCAGGGGGTCACTTCGGTGGTAGAAGCGGCTGTCACGCGCGACCACACCGAGAGGATGCTGACCGCAATGGGCGTGCGAGTAGAGAGTGAGGCCGGCATGGTTCAGGTGCACCCGTCGCCGCATTTGGAACCTCTGGACCTGCGCGTACCGGCGGACATGTCGTCGGCGGCGTTTCTGCTGGCAATAGCAGCAGTGGTGCCCGGTTCGCGTGTGATGGTGCCGGGCGTGGGCATTAACCCGGGCCGGGTGGGCATCTTGCACGTTCTGCGGAAGATGGGAGCCGAGGTGTGCCTTCACAACCAGCGTGTCGATGCAGGCGAACCTGTGGCCGATATCGAGGTGAGGTATGGCACTCTCAGGGGCATTTCGATAGGGGCGGAGGACGTGCCCACAATGATAGACGAGTTGCCCGTGTTGGCGGTGATTGCGACCCAGGCCGAAGGGGTGACCGAGGTGCGGGGGGCAGCCGAATTGCGGGTAAAGGAGACCGACAGGATAGCTACCACGGTATCCGAACTGAGGCGCATGGGAGCGCGTATCGAAGCTCTGGAAGATGGGTTCGTGGTGGAAGGGCCAACGAGACTACACGGGGCACACGTCGAGAGTCACGACGACCACCGGCTTGCTATGTCGCTGGCGGTGGCGGCACTGGCGGCGAGCGGTGAAACGACGATAGAGGGCGCAGCTTGCCTTAGCGACAGCTTCCCGGGCTTTGAAGAGCAAGTTGCACAACTCATCGGTTATTGAGACGTGAAACGCAAAGATCGCAGAGAGCGCAAAGTTTTAAGAGGTCGGGTTTTTGTCGCGACAAAAAAGACGTATGACGCATGACGCATGACGCATGACGCATGACGTATGAGATACCATGGCACCTGACGACCACCAAGACACATCAACTGTCACACATCACGTCGGCCTCATCGGCTACCCCGTGGAGCACAGCCTGTCGCCCGCAATGCACAACGCAGCATTCACGCATTTGGGGTTGGAATACCGATATGTGCTATTGCCTACACCTCCTAGCGAGTTGGAGAGGCGCGTGAGAGAGTGCGTGGAGCGAGGGTTCGCGGGGTGGAACGTGACGGTACCCCACAAGGAGGGGATGGCACGAATGCTTGACGAGATGAGCGACGAGGTGAAGGCAACCGGCGCGTGCAACACTGTGCTGGTGGAGGGTGGCAAACTGCAGGGCTTCAATACTGACACAATAGGGTTTATACGAGGGCTAGAGGAAGCGGGCGGTATCTCGGCAGGCTCGAAGGCGGTCGTGCTGGGCGCAGGCGGGGCGGCGCGCGGCGTGGCGTGGGCATTGAGGCAAGCCGGGCACCGGGTGATTATTTTGTCGCGGAAGCCGGAGCAAGCGCGAGAGGTCGCCGAGGCTATAGGGGTAGAAGCCGGTCTGCTTGATGCGGAAACGCTAGAGGGCGAACTTGAAGTGGCGCAGCTACTCGTGAACTGCACGCCCGCGGGTATGTGGCCTCATGTGGAGGAGAGTCCTGTGCCGGACGGTGCGCGGATACCGGCAAACATGCTGGTGTACGACCTGGTGTACAGGCCAAGGCCGACATTGATGCTGCGGAAGGCGGCGGAGGCGGGCTGCCGTACGCAGAATGGGCTGGCGATGCTGGTGTACCAGGGAGCAGCAGCGTTCGAAATATGGACGGGCCGTCCTGCCCCAATAGAGATGATGAGAAGGGCGTGCGTCAGGGGCGAGGGATTAGGGGTTAGGGGTTAGTAAGACGTCGTAAAACGCATAACTTCTAACACCTGACCCCTCACCCCTAACACCTACAGGAAGGATAACGCAACAATGATACACAGGTTTCTTACGGGCGGAGAGTCACACGGGCCGGGGCTAACCACGATAGTGGAGGGGTTCCCGGCGGGGCTGGCATTGGACGTGGAGGCGATCAACCACGAGTTGACCCGTCGCCAAGGGGGCTATGGACGCAGCGGGCGCCAGCATATCGAGCGTGACGAGGTGCAGTTCTGGGGCGGAGTGGAGAATGGCGTCACCACAGGCGGGCCAATCGTCATGCAGATCGCCAACCGCGACTACGCCAACTTCATCAAGAAGGAGCACCCACGCCTCACCGCGCCACGGCCAGGCCACGCAGATCTCGTGGGGGCCATCAAGTATGGCTACAGCGACATGAGGACGGCGCTTGAACGCTCAAGCGCGCGGGAGACGGCGGCTCGAACAGCGACGGGCGCCCTCGCCAAGCAGTTGCTGGGGCAGTTCGGGGTGAAGGTGGGCAGTGTCGTCACAGAGATCGGGGGCGAACAGGCCGACGTGGACCTGTCGTCCCCGGAGTCGCTCCTGGAGGCCACAGAAGCCTCGCCCGTGCGGTGTCCTGATACGGAGGCCACGGAGCGAATGAAAGCGCGCATAGACTACGCCAGGCGCACCGGTGACACGTTGGGTGGGGTGTTCGTGGTGTGGGCGACAGGGCTTCCAATAGGGTTGGGAAGCTATGTGCACTGGGACCGCCGCCTCGACGGTCTGCTCGCGTGGGCGGTGATGAGTATCCAGGCGATCAAGGGGGTGGAGATCGGCGAAGGCTTCGAGAACGCCCGCATGAACGGGCGGGACGTGCACGACCAGATTTATGTCGGCGAGCGGGGGTTGGAGAGGCACACGAACCGTGCGGGTGGGCTGGAAGGCGGCGTGACTAATGGGCAGCCGCTGATCGTGCGTGCCGCGATGAAGCCGATCTCTACTACGATCAACCCGTTGCAGACGGTGGACGTGGCAACGGGCGAGGCGGCCAGCACGCAGTACCAGCGCTCGGACTTCTGCGCCGTGCCCGCAGCGGGCGTAGTGGGCGAGGCAATGGTGGCGTGGATACTGGCCGACGTGCTGCACGAGAAGCTGGGCGGCGACAGCCTGAGTGAGATGCGCGCACGGACGACGGACGACGGACGACCGACGACGGGCAGTGCCCGGTGACCAGCAGGCGTCGTCCGTCGTCCGTCGTCCGTCGTCCTACCAGGAATCTGGTGCTGGTAGGATTTATGGGCACTGGCAAGACTACTGTGGGCGCGCTTGTGGCCGAGCGGCTGGGGTGGTCGTTCGTGGATACGGACGCACTGGTCAAGGTAGCGACGGGGATGTCCGTAGCCGAGATCTTCGCGACGCAAGGAGAGGTCGCGTTCCGAGCGCTGGAGAGAGAGGCGTGCCGGGAGGCAAGCGCACGCCAACACGTCGTTATAAGCGTGGGAGGCGGAGCCGTGATGGACCCGGAGAACAGGCGTGCGCTTGAAGCGAGCGGGATGCTTGTGCTGTTGACGTGCGAGCGCGACAGGCTGATCGAGCGATTGGAGGAGTCTGTGCGCCGAGGCGAGCGGCCCCTGCTTACCGGCGACATTGGGAAACGTATAGACACACTCGCCGCGAGCCGGGCGCAGGTGTATGGGTCAATCGCGATGAAGGTGGACACTACGAGGCTGACGCCGGAAGAGGTTGTAGAGATTTTGGTCAGGGATTGTAACCCTTTACTCTCGTAAAAGGAAGCATTATGCAGGACATACAAGCCGACACTATTCGAGTGCAGACGCTCGATGGAGGGTACGATATCGTGCTGGGGAACGGATTGCTTGAAAGTGTGGGAAGGCTGGCGAGCAAGTTGGGGCTGGGCCGGAGGGTGGTGGTCGCCAGCGACACAAATGTGGCTCCTCTGTATGCCGAGCGAGCTATCCAGCCGCTGAAAGGCGCTGGTTTCGACGCTACACTGGCGGTTATGCCTGCTGGCGAGAAGCATAAGCGGTGGCCGTCGGTCGAGATGTTCGTGGAGTCCTTTCTGGACGCTGGCCTCGACCGGGGAGGTTGGGTGGCGGCGCTGGGCGGGGGCGTGGTGGGCGACACTGCCGGGTTCGCCGCATCTGTCTACATGCGCGGGGTGGACTTTGTACAACTGCCAACCAGCCTGCTGGCTATGGCCGATTCGAGCATCGGGGGCAAAGTGGGCGTGGACCACGAGCGTGGCAAGAACCTGCTTGGCGCGTTCAAACAGCCCCGACTGGTGGTGGCCGACCTGGACGTGCTGGCGACCCTGCCACAGAAAGAGGTCGCGTGCGGCATGGCCGAGGTGATCAAGGCAGAGGTGATAGGGGGAATTGACGACGGACGACGGACGACAGACGACAGCAATCGACTAACGTCCTCGGTCGTCCGTCGTCCGTCGTCCGTCGTCTCTCCTACGATCTACGACTCGCTGCGCCGGGCTATCGAAGTGAAGCGAGGGATCGTGGAGCGCGACCCGCACGAGGCGGGGGAGAGGGCGCTGCTGAACCTGGGTCATACGTTCGGGCACGCTTTCGAGAAATGCACAGGGTATAATAGGCCTCACGGCTACGCGGTGGCGCAGGGGATGGTAGTGGCGTGCAGGCTGGCGGCGGCGCTCGGTATGTGCGACGAGGGGTTGGCTGAGAGCGTTGAGCGCGCGCTCGCAGCGTGGGACCTGCCCATCAGGTGGGGTGCGCCCGATCTTGAGGACGAGGGTGCTGTGGAGCGCGTGTGGGAGGCGATGAGGCTGGACAAGAAGCGCGTGGACGGGAGATTACGCTTGGTTTTGCCGGAGGCAATTGGCAGGGTGTGCATTGTTGACGATGCGCCCGAAGTTGTTATCAAGAGGGTATTGAGGGAGACGAAGTGAAATGGAGCTGAAGGACGACCGGAACGGGCGCACGAGGCTGCTGGTGCTGCACGGGCCGAACCTCAATCTACTCGGGCTACGCGAACCGCACATCTACGGCACGCTGAGCCTGCCCGAAATAAACAGCGCGCTGAAGGAACAGGCAGCAGAAAATAAAGTGGAATTGCGGATTGTGCAGTCGAACCACGAGGGCGCGCTGATTGACGAGATACACTCGGCCAGAGATTGGGCAGCGGGGATATTGATCAACGCGGGCGCGTACACGCACACCAGCTATGCCCTGCGCGATGCGATCTCGGCGGTGGGCCTACCCACGGTGGAGGTGCACCTGTCGAACATTTACGCGCGTGAGGAGTTCCGGCATCACTCAGTGCTGGCAGCGGTGTGCAATGGGCAGATTTCGGGCTTCGGACAGGACAGCTACCTGCTGGGGTTGCAGGCGTTGTTAGGTGTAATTGACAGGCAATAGGAGCTTCCCCGCTCAGAACGAGGTACGCACAGCGCGAATGAGGTTTATTGGAGAGGCGTGGGGTGTCGCTATCAGGTGAGCAAGTGCGCCGGCGTGCTCATCAATGCGGCGCATCACATCCGCTTCATCGTCTTCGCACGTACAGCCGACCAGGTCGAGACAGTGAGCCCAGGCAGATTCGCGCGCTCTGTCCACCATCAAGCAGGAGAACTCCTCATCCCACTGACCGAAAATCTCGTCGAGAAATCGGAGGGCGGGAGAATAGAGGCGCTCCACATGCTCCTGTAGTGTGTTGGCAGTACGCTTGAGCACCTCGTTTACGCCTGTATGGTCGTCGTAGCGCATGGGACGATCCGGATCAATCCCGGAGCGCATGAGAGCGATTGCCAGGTCGTGGTTGATATGAGCATTGACGCCGAGCAGGAGATGTTGTATTGCCAGCCCCTCACCATTCGCGCTTAACTCAAATGCAACCCGCCAGGCAGTCGGCACGTGCTCCAGGTCTCCCCGCTCGAAGGCTCGGAAAGCCTCCATATAGAGTTGTGCAAAATTCACAAGATAGCTTTGCACCCATGGGCCGTCCCTGAACTCACCTGCCTCTATAGCCTCGTCCATAGCCGACGTGATCGTCAGATAAGCCCCAACAAATATTGCCCGCCGGTCATTCGCGGCTCGGAGTTCCTCTTCAAGAGCAGTAAAACCGGCTCGTGCCGCAGCCGGTGTGGAGTAGTCGCCGTCCATGTGGAAGGTGATACGCACCGTGCCGTCGGCGCCTGAAAGCAGGGGCTGATCCATATCACCCATAGTGCTACTGTCGTCCTCGATTGGGAACTCAACAGAGTGGTTCATCTAGGCTTCCTGCAGGAATACCGGCTCGTAAGCTCACCCGGGTATTGTAATGTTCGCTAAGAGTAGGCTGAACGGTGTCACTGAGTCGGCGGTCTAGCAACACTGTCTAAAGCAGACGGAAATACTATGTGTAATGGACGGCTGCACATTCGCACAGCCTTATAGGTGGGCAAATTATACTGCCTGACCAACGCGTAAGTCAATGGTAGATTTCAGGGTAAGCGTTTGCATACCGCTGAGGATAATTGGGCGTGATGCCTTTTTTGCCGCGACAGAAATCCACCGTCAGTTCTGATCAAGCCCGACCTCTTTACGCAGTTCGTCTGCGGTTTTGGGTTCGACCACGCCGTGCTCCGAACCTCCAGAGCCGGACGCAATCGGGCGGTTGGTAATGGGCGGAACATAGGTTCCGAGCGTCCGCATCCATCTGCGTTTTAGGCTTTGCCGTTCAAGTCCGCGGCTTCGGGGTTGTGCCCTTTGAACACAGTAAAAAGCAGCCACAACGATGGTATCAGCAGCAAAGCGCCTACCGGAGCGGTCGCCAGTAGGAAGCCGAGCGTGGCGTCGGGCGCAGCCGAGGCATCGATAGTTAGATCCGGGTAGATGAGATAAGGCCATTGCGCCAGCGCCCATCCCCAGAGTAGCATCACCACCTCGGCCACGGCTGTGACGCGCGCCACTGCGAAGCGCCTGTTCAGCACAGCCCACAGCGATAAGAGCGCAAATACAACGCCGAGAGCGAGCACGGGCAACGCCCTCAAGCTCAACAGGTTCTCGGCCAACCTCGGAGCCTGCCACACAAGCAGGGGAATCAACAGCACCGAAATGGCCACCACCACGCCGCCCGACACCAGTGTGCGCCGCCGGAAGTCCTCGCGCAAGTCACCTTCCGTTTCTAACGTAAGGTAGACCGCGGCGAGATAGGCGAACAGAGCCAGTGCCAGGGCGCCGCAGGCCCACGACAGTGGGGTGAGCCAGGCTGTAAAGTAGTTCACTTGTACGGTACCGCCCGCCGCAACCTTGATTTCGCCTGCGGACACTGCGCCGAGGCACATGCCAAGCAAGACAGGCGTAATAACACTCGCGCTCCCGAATGCACGCGCCCACACACGCTGCGGGCCAACTTCCTCCGATCCGTGTGCCCTGAACACAAACGCCGCCCCGCGCAGAATGATCCCCAGCAACAATAAGTGGAACGGGATAAAGAAAGCCTCGCTCAAGGCCGAAAAGGCAATAGGAAAGGCCGTGAACAGAATCACAAGTAGAAAGATCAGCCAGACGTGGTTCGATTCCCAGACAGGCCCCATCGCATCGGAAATGGCGCGTCTTTGAGCGTTAGCTCGTGGGCCTCTCGCGAAGAAATCCCACACACCGCCACCAAAATCGGCTCCGGCGAGCACCGTATAGGCGGTGAGGGCGAGCAACGCCAGCCCTGCCGCCAGGGTACTAAGCGACAGCGACACCACCTACCTCCTTCCCGCCGCTCGCGGATGTTTTCTGGTCCTCGTCGTCAACAGGACGGCCCGTAGCAAGCCTGAGCAAAAGCCATACCAGTGTTACAGCCAGTACGATATACAGCCCGATGAACCCGGCGAAAGTATACCAGACGCCAGGTGCCGGCGTCACCGCATCTGCCGTACGCATCACGTTGTAAATGATCCAGGGTTGGCGGCCCACCTCGGTAACGATCCATCCCGCTTCCAGCGCCGCCACGCCCAGGACGCCGCTCAGCACCAGGGCACGAAGGATCCATTTCCCGTGCTCTCGCTTCCGCCACCGCACGAACCAGTAAATCAGAGCGAACAAAAGTATGGCGAGTCCGCTACCAACCATTACCTGGAACGATATATGCACCAGCCCAACCACAGGCCAATCGGTTCTCGGCACCGCATCCAGACCCTGTATCTCGGCATTCGGGTCGTGGGTCGCCAGGAAACTCAGACCATAAGGTATTTCTAAGGAGAAAGGCACAGTCTCGTTGTTGATGTCAGGTATGCCCCCGATCCGGAGAGGTGCGCCCTTTTCAGTTTTGAACTGCGACTCCATCGCTGCGAGCTTGACGGGCTGCGTCTGCGCCACCAGCCTTGCCGCAGCATCGCCACTAATTGGCTGTGCGACAGCGGTTATCGTGCCCAGTATCATCGCGAGCGCCAGCCCCACCTTGTGATAGGTGTCGCGCCTGCCCTTCAGCAGACCCCAGGCATACACGCCGGCCACCATAAACGCGGTTGCCATATAAGAGGCAAGAGTAAGGTGCACCGCCAGCACGGCCCAGGAGGGATTAATTAGCGCCTTCACGGGGTCAATGTTGGTGGCCTGTCCGTTTACGAGGTCGAAGCCGGTGGGATCCTGCATCCAGGAGTTGGCCGACATGACCAGCACCCCTGACATCGCTCCGCTCACCGCCACGGGTATGCCGCAAAGCCAGTGGGCCGTGGGCTTTAGGCGCTTCCAGCCGTAGAGGTAGAGCCCCAGGAATATGGCCTCTATGAAGAAAGCGTATCCCTCAAGGGCGAAGGCCGGACCAATCAAAGGACCTGCGAGTTTCATGAATGGCGGCCAGAGCAGGCCCAGTTCGAACGACAGAGCGGTGCCGCTGACAGCACCAATAGCGAACAGGATGCCCGTAGCTTTGGCCCACTTGTGTGCCAGATCGAGATAAACCGCCTTCTTCGTGCGCAGCCCTAGCCCCTCAGCCACCAGCATCAAGAGCGGCATGCCAATACCAAGCGCCGCAAAGACCATGTGAAATCCCAGAGAAATCGCCATCTGTAGTCGCGCAGCTATCAGATTTTCCATCCAGTCACCCGACCTTTTCGGTTATGTCCTCGCCTATTTCCCGTATGGCAGTAAAATCTGTTCCCCTTTAATAGTACTCCTTGACCCATGTAAAGTGTAGAGGAATGTGATTAATTTCACATATATATTTGCCCTGTGCGTTAATCTCCAAGATCCTTTTCCACGCCGAACATGACGTATAGCTTACGGGCGATCACGCAAATGGTTGCAAGGTCAAGGCGCTCTTCGAGGGAGAGGTTGGCGTCGGCGTCCACGCTGTCGGCGAAGCTTTGCATCATAGCGGAAATGCGAGCCAACTTGGAGCGCCGCGCCCGACGGTTGGCACGCGCCATCAGCATCAGGCGGTGCATCTGGCCTGCGGGAGTATCCTCTTTAGCCAAACGCTCAAGGTCGCGCTTCAGCTTGCGGTCGATCTGTACCTCTACGCCGTCCACCAGCACCGTCTCCATGGTTGAGGTCGAAGAAGTGTCGCCTTCATCCTCGCCGACGAAGTCGGATTCGCCGCGCTTCTCTTTTAGCTGGCGGATGTACGTGGGGAGGTCGTCGGTGGTGATCTCGCCCGCGAGAAGCTGGCGGATCATATCTGCACGGTCGTCTGCGTCCGCCACTTTAATCAGGTTGGCGACAGCACGCAGGCTGTCGGGCTTGGCCTCGATCAGGGCCTGTATATCAGCGGGCGCTCTGGCGGCGCGTACCCTGTTGTAAACGTAGCCAAGCTTCTTGCCCACCTCGCGTGCGATCTGCTCCAGTGTGAAGCCCATCTCGGCGCTCATCAGCAGATAAATACGGCCTTCTTCGAGAGGCGAGAGGTCTTCGCGCTGGATATTCTCGGTGATGGCGAGAGTGACCATCTCCTCGTCTGTGAGTTCCTTGACGATGACGGGCAGGGTAGAAAGACCGATCATGCGTGAGGCCTCACGCCTGCGGTGGCCGGCGGTAAGCTGGTAGTGGCCCTTGAGCTCGGGGTGAGGACGAGCGGTAAGGACGCCCTGAAAGCCCTGGGCGCGTATTACGGAGGCTAGTTCTTCGAGAGCCACACCACCTGTGCTGCTGCGAGGCTGGTAGGGGTTGTCGTGCAGGCGGTCGAGGGGCAACATGGTTGTACGGCGCTCGCCGTGTTGGCCCGAAGAGTCGGGCGAGAGGCTGGACGCGAACAGCCGCGACATATCTTTGCCCGGCTCATCCAGGTCCAGTTCAACAGGTTTGAGAGTTCGTTTGCCGCTCATGTGTGCTCCGATCCGTTGATAGGTGTGAGAATTCGTCCTATGGTTGCCGGTGCCAATGCCGATTTTGGAAATGCTTGTGGGTGATAGTATAGCCCCACGTTGTTGCGGAGGCAAATCGTGCGGGTGTATTTTACTTCATAGCAAAGTCGCGCTGATTTTGCTTGCCGGGGGACCGATCTTCATGTGGAAGCGGACACCAGGTCTAACAAAATGGGCTAAAATGAATTACGTGTCGCCGATGAGCGCCGGCACTTTAGGGACTGAGCCGGAAAGGGGTAGCCAGGATGAACGAGAAAGATATTAGCCTGCCTGTTGATGGAGGAGCACAGCGCCCCTCGCCTTTTGAGCAAATACGCCGTGAAACGGACGACGGCAGCGAGTTTTGGTCTGCCCGGGAACTGGCGAAGATACTTGGGTACACCGAGTTCGGCAAGTTCCGCAATGCACTTCAGAAGGCAGAGGTAGCCTGCGAGAACAGCGGACAGGAGATAGAGGATCATTTCGCCCATGTGAGCGATATGATCACCATAGGCAAAGGCGGCAAGCGCAAGGTCGAGGATGTGAGGATGTCGCGCTATGCCTGCTATCTGGTCGTGCAAAACGCCGACCCTTCCAAAGAGATAGTAGCCATCGGGCAGACCTATTTCGCCGTACAGACCCGCAGGCAAGAACGCTCGGACGAGCTGGCGAGCCTCACCGCCGAGCAACGCCGTTTGTACCTGCGCGGCGAACTATCGAGCCATAACCGCAGGCTGGCCGAGGCCGCGAACCAGGCGGGCGTAGTAGAGCCGGTAGATTTTGCGGTATTTACCGACCACGGCTACCAGGGTCTTTACGGAGGGCTGAAGCACCGCGACATCCACAAGCGCAAGGGTCTGAAGAAGTCACAGCACATACTCGATTACATGGATGGAGAAGAACTGGGCGCGAATATATTTCGCGTAACCCAGACAGAGGCCAAGCTAAGGCGCGAAGGCGTGCAGGGTAAGCAACAGGCCAACAAGGCTCACTTCGACGTGGGTAGGGAAGTTCGCGACACGATCGAACGGTTGGGAGGCACGATGCCAGAAGAACTTCCGACGCCCCAAGAGAGCGTGCAACAATTGCGCCGGAAGGAAGAGAAACGCCTTGCGCAAGGGCCTCAGCTTTCGCTTATTGAAGGCGATACGGATGGAGACGATGACAGCGGCGAGTAGGCCTGGCGCTTAGCACAACATACGATAGAAAGAGATATAACTTGGCTAACAAGAACGAAGAGATCATCGACAGCCCAACAGGGTGGGTCGCAAAGCATATTCGCACCTACGTCGAGAGCGGGGGCACGGAAGGACAAAAGTACGCCGGCAGAGATTTACTGCTGCTGACTACGAGGGGTCGTAAGAGCGGCAAGCTTCGCCGTACCGCGCTCTACTATGGTGTTGATAACGGACGCTACATACTCATAGCTTCAAATGGCGGCAGTCCGAAGCATCCGCTATGGTACCTGAACTTGCAAGAAGAGCCGAAAGTGGAGGTGCAGGTCGGCCCCGAAGTTTTCAGCGCGGTCGCACGTCCCGCAACGGAGAAGGAGAAGCCGCGCTTATGGGAGATGATGGTCAGTATATTCCCTAACTATGCAGCATATCAAAAGAAAGCAACCAGAGATATCCCGGTGGTTGTCGTAGAGCGGAGTAACAAGCCGGGTTCGACTGAATAACCGGTGATCCCCTGTTTGGACACGAGGGATGGTTAAGAATCATTTCCCCCACGCCGGGGAAATGATCGTCTTGCTAGCTTTCTTCCGGCTCCATGAAGTTGCGAGCTACTCCGCAGGTGGTCGTCCATACGATGGCGGCGAACCAACCCGCAAGCACATCTGTGGGATAATGCACCTCCAGGTACACACGACTTGCTCCTATGAGCGCGCAGAATGGCAGCACGGGCACCCATACCAGCCGTGCGATCGGGTGCCCTGTCAGGTTACCCCGGCGGCTGACAATGTAGGCCAGGGTGCCGTAGGTAGCAAGCGTGGTCATCGCGTGACCGCTGGGAAAGCTATAGCCTGTGGCGTGGGCACGGCGGAGCTTTAGAGCAGGACGCGCCCTGTGAAACCTGCGTTTCAGAAGTTCATTGAGAATTCCGCCCCCGATCAAACCGGACGCCCAGGTTACCAGGTCAGCCTTGCGGTCATGTGCCAGCAACGCCAGACCGACAAGCACTCCGGATGTGCCCAGAAACCAGGGCTCACCGAGAGCAGTAGCTGCCGACATGATCCTGTCGAGGGCAGGGCTGCGCATCTCGCGAGCCTCTTCAACCAGGCGTGTGTCGATGGCCATGGATTCGTTCTCAAGAATCTCGTCGGCAAGCTTACCGAACAGGAAGACGCTGCCCAGACTGACGCCAATGCCAGCGACCAGTACTGCCGGCACGGGCAGAACCTGCCCCCGCTTTCTACCCATAAATCCGCACCTCCCTGTTCACAATTGCGTTTTGCCCGCTGCGCTGACAAGGAAATGCTTACTCGCAAAATGCGTGCCAGGATCCGGCAGGGTAGGATAAATGTAGACACAGATCACGCCTCTATGATGGCATCGGACTCTGTGGAAGCGTATTATCGGAGGCGGACACGATGCATCCGCCAGGACATAGCTGGACCGGTCTTGCGCCCGTCAGGTGACATACAGGAGTCCGTAGCTAATCGTCGCCGGTTGCTTCGGAGATTGGCACATTACTCCCAGCGTGAGGTGTGTTTGGTACAAGTTTTGAAATGCGGTCGAGGGCAGGCCCGCCTATTACGCGTAGAAGTTCTGCCAGCAGATTGCGGTAGGCCTGGGTGTGCTCGCTACGGGGGTGGAGGGTGACCATCACCTGCCGCAGCATGGAGGCTTCGCCATATTTGGTGCTGCGCTTAATAGTGGTCTTGAAGGCGCGTATATTGCGCTTTTGGAGGGCTTGCCGCAGGCTCTCTTCCATTGCCCGGGCCACGTTGGTGCTGGACTGCACCATCATCGCCACCGCGCCAGCCACCTGCAAGCGCGGGTTGAAGTCTTTGCGCGTTTCGTCTACGCGCTTCAAGAGCAGTTGCAGACCCTTGAGGGAGAGCATCTCGAGTTCCGTAGGGATCACCAGGTAATCGGCAGCGTACAGGGCGTTGATGGTGAGGGAGCTAAGGTTGGGGCCGGGATCGAGCAGGATGTAGTCGTAGCGACCGCGTATCCCGCGCATGGCGTTGGACAACCGGCTCCCCCAGTTGGGTTTGCCGCGCAGGTAGTCCTCGGCTTCACTGCTGACAATGTTGTTGGGCACGAGGTCGGGGCCGAAGGCGGTGTGCAGGATGACATCCTCTAGCTCACAATCGCCGATCATAGCGTCATAGACCGTGGCCTGGAGGCCCTCAGGGTTGTGACCCAGCGACCATGTGAGATGGCCCTGCGGGTCGAGGTCGACCGCCAGCACTCGCACCCCCAGCCCTGAGAGCAACACCGCAAGGTTGGCGGTGGCGGTGGTTTTGCCCACCCCTCCCTTCTGGTTGACGAGCGCGATCACCACAGCGCCGTGGTTGCGGTCGAGCGACATGCCCGCGAGAAAGGCGTCCACATCGGCCTCGTAGACTCGGTAATGGCCGCCGGAGGTGGAGTTGGCAGGCAGGAGGCCTTCGCGGATGTACTGGGCCACAGTGCCTGTATGCACACCCAGGCGCTCGGCTACCTCGGAGGTTCGGAGCAGGCGGCTATGTTCCCTGGCGTCGCGGTTGTCGCGCGTATCGCGTGCGTCTCTCATCGTCGTCCTTTCAGTTGGAGAGCAGCCCAGATGTCCCCTTGTAGTACAGTGGTGGAAGACCCTTCTCCTGCACCATTCATACTCTACGTGCGTTACGACCGATTATTGCGTTTCGTGCGTTAGATGGGTAATATATCATGAAATCGTGTAAGTGCGAAGTTTATCCACAATCGAAACCAGGATGACTTCCTGGTGAAACGTAACACAAACAGCGATTGATACGTATGATCTGGTAGACTGGATGGTGTAGTCCGGTATCACAGCCTGGGAGTTTACAGGCAAAGGCGATAAAGCAATGTTAATAGCGTTACATCCACCTGCGTTCTTGTGGTTTTTCAGCGGGTTCCGTGGGAACTGGACCTTCATTATAGGGTTCATCGTTATCATGCTGGTGTTGCGGGTTGCATTACGCAGCTTCTTCCCTAGAGGGGGCATGAGGCGCGGCGGGGGGCCTCGTTATAACAAGTACAACCAACCGCAACCACCGAAACCTGATCAAGGCCAAATCACCGACAAACCCTACTACGGAGCGCCGGGAACCAATAGCGAAGGACAGGGTACGGGAGCAGAAACTGTGCGCACCGGCGGGGTCGACACGCGCCGCGTGGATAACTGGAGCAGTGAAACGCCCTCGGCCTACGGCGAGCCTACCCGCCCGCTGGAGAGCAAATCTGAGATGCCGAGAGAAGATACCGACCAGACCTCTTCTTAATCTCGGGCAACTATGTGATCTTCGGTACTGAGCGGCGCAGACACGCGAAGAAGTAGGCCATTTTATTCGTCAGGCCTATCGCGCCGTGCTTGCCCTGTCCTTCGCGCGTGGTACGCTTCGCAGTGTACATGAGGTCCACGAACGCCTCGGCTTGCAGCCCCGACGTGCGCCATAACCGCATTGCTTGGCCTACATTTTCCAGCACGTGATCAGCATCTCCCAGTTCGTATGAGAAGTCTGCAACTACCCTCGAGATAAAGGGCGAATAGGCCGGGTCGCGAGCTTCTCCGGGTTCGTTCCCAGAAGCCTTTTTGACCAAGTTATGACTCGAGTCAGCCTTCATAATTTGTTCTGGATGATCTGCTTCTATTTCGTGTTCACCGCGCGTCACCGGGGGCTGTGCACTGCCTGTCATGGGACGCGGTGTCTTCCGCTTTACAGGGGCTAGCAACTGCGCGTCACCTGGGCGTGCATACTGTACGTCGTTGGGGCCTGTCAACTGTGCGTCACTACCCACCTTATACTGTACGTCACTGGTGGCAATAAACTGGGTGTCACCGGGAAGAGGATACTGTATGTCACCAGGGGGTGTATACTGCGCGTCACCGGGATGCGCATACCCGCCGTCACGACCCATTGTATGTATCTGTGCGCCTGCACGGTCGCGTCGAGCCTGTGCCGCGAGGCTGCCGCGACGGGCTTTCTTGACTGGAAGGGTCGTGCTTGCTTCCTGCAAAGCTCCTGCTGTAGCGTCGGCTTCTGTGTCGTCTCCGGTTGGGGTTTGTCCGTTCTTCCCCGGTTTGAGCAGGTTGCGGATCTCGTCCAAGAGGGGGCTGAAGTCGTAGGCGTTCGAGTCTTGCCCGCCGTCGCTCTTGGTGCGGCGTACCAGCCGAAGCGAGCCGCGCTCGACCAGTCCCGTCTTGATGCGGTGCAGATAGGCGGCTGTGTAACCCGTCTGCAAGGCCATACGCACTATGCTGGGATAGGGCAGGGATGTGTCCCACTGGTATGAGAAAATGTAGGCCACGAACCACACCTGCTGTGGGGTCATGTCCAGTTCTTTACTGTATGTAAACAGGGCGCGTGGCACCGCTGCCACTCCGTAGCGGGTCAGTACCCTGCCGTAGCGGGCCACAAAGCTTGGGTCGTGCTGGGCGCGCTCGATCTCTTCGATGCCGCGCTCGTACCCGTTCTCATGCCCGTTGCGTTGGGGGAAATCTGGGACGCGTGTGGGGTCGTAAATCGAGCTTATGGGATTGCTGTTGATCCTGCTTTTGACGTGCTCGGTAATGCACGATTCGAGCCTCTCGAACAGGGCGGCGAAGTCGTAGTAGTTCGACTCTTGCCCGCGCTCCTGCGACCTCCTGGGCAGGACCAGCAGGTAGCCCATGCCCTGTAGCTCGTCGCTGTATCGTTGTAACTGCCTCTTGCTCATGCCCGATGCGCGGGACATCACGCCCAGGCTGGGGTAGGGGAGGTCTTCGTCCCATTTATGTGACAGGATGTAGGAGATGAACCATACATGCTGGGCGTAGAGGTCGAGCTTACCACCGAAGTGGTACAGCGCCGACGGCAGGGCCGCGATCCCGTGTTGCAGGATCACTCTGCCGAAACGCGCCGCGAAGCTATTGCCTGTCCCGGCAAAGGTGCCCGGGTTGACCTCTATATCGCCGTTTTGTCCTACCCTGCCCCTCTGTTCTATATTTTTGGGCATAGAAAACCTCCTGTACCCCTTGACAGGAGGATGGCCCGGTGCTACAATGCTTTTGAGCATACATTGTGCCGGTGATCCTCCTCCCAAGAGGGCCACACCGACGGAATCTTCAAAGCCTGACTGTTACCAGCAGTCGGGTTTTTATTTGTCCGTCGTAAGTTCACCTGTGATGTGGAAGCCATTGAACCGGGCTGCCTTGTGTGCCTCGTGGGCTGAGCTGTCGCGTTCCCAGGCGCTCTTGCTCGTTCCCCGCACACCTCCCGATCTCTGTACTTCCATCATTGTCTGATTGCTAGGTCATCGTGTTATTCCTCCCGCGTAACCCGAAAAAACGGCTCGAAAAAAGGATACAAAAATGCTCCATGCCTATTGACAGGGAGTTGGTAGTCTGGTATATTGAGGTTACGCAATCGAATATACAGCTACAACACCCCTGCAAGGGTCCTTGTGGCGGAACCTGAAGCCTCTTAGACTGCAATCTTCGAGGTTTCGATATTTAAGCCGCCCCTTTGTATTTATGTCGGAGCAAGTTCGCTCCCGGTTGTTGGTTTATTAGTGCGGTCTGTTTTCTCCCTGTTGCATGTGGCTCATGGTTGCTCTTTGGCCTGTATCATGGCGTGGGTCGCTGCGTCTCCACGGTCTGCAAACCAGGAGACACATCATACCCTAGCCCTCTGTACCCGTGCGCTGTTGCGCCGGCACCTGGATGGTGTCGCGGCCTCTTTGCAACTGCTCAAGCTGTTCGAGGCGCTCGACGATATCGTCGTAGCTGTCGGCGTCCAACACCACGAACCTCTGCCTCCCCTTGACCACCAGCACAGGCCGCCCATTGGACGCCTGTTCCAGCTGTGGGCCGGGATTCATCCTGAAGCTCTTGTAGTCCACCACATCTCTCAACTGTATCTTCGCCATGAGCGACCTCCGTTCGTCTGAGCTTTCCAGTATCTGGCTTGAGATGCTATGCTGTATCTGCAATATTACTACTTAACGTATGCGCGAAGCACATATCTACGTAGAAATCTCCAACTTTCTTACGCACAGAATCTCCAACCTACCGGATGATAGCGGATGTTGCGCCGGATAGCAATAGGTTTTTACACATCCTTTGGTTTCTCGGCCCGTCTCTTGCTTACATTCTAGTATGCCAGGGATCCTTGTCGCGAGAAAAAAATGGACATAGGACTCGGGGACGGAACACGGATCACGAAGATAACCAGGAAGCCTATGAGAGCGAGTAAGAGAACTCCAAGATATTCAAGGATCAAGCGTTTGAACTACGACTTATGACTTACGATCCACGACTCCCCATGACTATCGTGGGCGCGGGGCCGAACGGGCTGGCTGCCGCCATCACGCTGGCTCGCGCCGGGCGGCAGGTGCTGGTGGTCGAGGCCAACCATGACATTGGTGGTGGCGTACGCTCGTCTGAACTGACCTTGCCCGGATTCGTGCACGACGTATGCTCGGCCATCCATCCTCTCGGCGTGGCCTCTCCCTTCTTCCGCGCCCAGCCTCTACAGAACTTCGGCTTGGAGTGGATACAGCCTCCCGCCTGTATGGCGCACCCCCTGGACGACGGCACCGCAGTCATGCTCTACCGCTCGATAGGCAAGACGGCCAGGGGACTGGGGGGTGACGGCACGGCCTACCGCAGGCTGATATCGCCCATCGTGCGCAACTGGCGAGGGATCGAGCGATACGTGCTGGGTCCCTTCCGTCTACCGTTGCGTCTGGACCGGCTACTGGCGCTCGCGTGGTTCGGTGTGTGCGCGTTGCCGCCCACCCGCCTGGTGGCCTCTATTGCCTTCAGGGGCGAGAAGGCACGTGCGCTATGGGCGGGCTGTGCCGCGCACTCGATGCTGCCTCCCGACCGCCTCGCCAGTTCAGCCGCCGCTACTCTGCTCACCACTCTGGCTCATGTCGCGGGGTGGCCTATGGCGCGGGGAGGGTCGCAGCAGATCGCCAACTCGATGTCGGCCTACCTGCGTAGTATGGGGGGCGAGATTCGGACCGATACGCGCATTGACAGTATGAGCGACTTGCCCGCGTCGGAGGCTGTGCTGTTCGATGTTAGTCCGCAGCAGTTATTAGGAATAGCGGGCGATGCCCTGCCGGATCGCTACAGGCGGCAGTTGAAGAAGTATCGGTATGGACCGGGCGTGTTCAAGATAGACTACGCGCTGAACGGCCCGGTGCCCTGGCGCGCCGAGGAGTGCAAGCAGGCGGGTACGCTCCACCTGGGGGGCACGTTCGAGGAGATCGCGCACAGCGAGAGCCAGGTGGGTAGAGGTATTCCCGCCGACCGCCCCTTCGTGCTGGCCGCGCAACAGAGCCTGTTCGACCCCACGCGCGCCCCGGCAGGCAAGCATACCTTCTGGGCCTACTGCCACGTGCCCAACGGCTCGACATTCGACATGACCGAGCGCATCGAGGCCCAGATCGAGCGGTTCGCGCCCGGCTTCCGCGAGCGTGTGCTGGCCCGACACATTACCACGCCCGCCCAATTCGAGGCGCATGACGCGAACTACATCGGCGGCGACATCAACGGCGGCATACAGGACATCCGCCAGCTTTTCACGCGTCCCGTGCCGTCGCTGAACCCTTACAGGACGCCCGCGCCCGGCATCTATATTTGCTCGGCGTCCACCCCTCCCGGCGGCGGCGTACATGGCATGTGCGGCCTCCACGCGGCTCGCGTGGCGCTACGCGAGCATAGATCTACGACTCGCTGAGGCTGATCACACCACGCGAGGAGAGCCGCCACAGCAGTAGGTGGTAATAGAGCATCCCACGCCAGGGTCCAAGCGCCTCCAGGATCGCGGCCCCTTCCGAGTCGGGGCCGGCGGCTTCTGTGCCGAACAGCCCCCTCATGTTGCGCTGCGCACCACTATCCCCTGCGGGAAACACTTCAAGCCTGCCCAGCCCCCGCAACATCACCACGGCTGCCGTCCAGGGTCCGATCCCACGCAGCCGGGTAAGCACGGCCATTGCGTCTGCTGTGGGCAGAGCGTCCAATTCCGCCTCGGTCAGCCGCTCCTCCAATATTGCGCGGGCGGCCTCCTGTAGCGTTCTTACCTTCGCGGCGCTCAGCCCCAGCGAACGCAGGGTATCAGGATCAGCTTCCAGTACTTGCTCTGCCGAGGGGAAAGGGTAGAGCGTGACCTCGCCGAACGCGAGCGGCGTGCCGAAGTGGGCGATCACTCTTCTAATGATGGACATGGCCGACTCCAGGCTCACCTGCTGGAAAGTGACCGCCATGCATAGGGCCTCCCACATGGAGGCGTGCCGTGGAGGCTTTACCCCACGTGCCCGCGCCACCAGCGCCCCCATCTCGGGCACTTTCTCGGCGGCGGCGTAAAAGCCCCCAAGCTCCACTCGCGCGCCCAGCATCAGGGGGATTCGCGTAGTGAGCTTTGCATCCGTCCTCTCGTTCTGCTTACTGTCCACCGGGCGGTAGAGCGCGACCTCCAGCGTGTCTGTGCCTGCAGGCTGGCGGGCCACGCACACTCTTATATCTTCCCCATTAACAAAGGCCCTCATATAGAGGCCGTCCTGAGTGAGCAGGTCTACCAGGTTGCTGGGGATGCGCCGCAATACAGTGGCGGTCAGGTCGAGCCGGTAGGGCGGGGCGCATTGCACGACGAAGCGCTCGATTTGTATCCAGCCGGGCGGCGTGGCAATTGACGCTACAGGCTTTATGATCTTGCCTACCCTTCCTGCGATGCGACGCTCAACTGTGCGGCCATGTCGAGCAGGGCCGCTTCGGGCACGGCGCTCTCTATCAGTGGGAAGACCACGTCCTCCTCGTAGCGGATGTGCGCCCGGAATAGCTCGGCCAGAGCCTGCATGGTATCAACTGACGGCCCGTCACCCCTGGCCTGACGGCTCAGGTCGTCCACCATGCGGCGAATCTGCACGTGCTCCATTAGCATACGTATAATGGGTTCCGCCGAGGGGTCGCCGTAGCGCGAGAAGGCGGGCAGCATGATCTCCTCCTCCTCGCGAAAGTGGCGCACGGTGTGTTCCGCCCAGAAGGCGAGGAACTCGGTCACTATTTGCTCGGTGTTGATGGACTTTGCACCTTCCCCACCGCCCAGGGTTTCGGCGCCCTGCTTCAGGTGGCGGGCGTGCACCAACCCCTGGTGGTGGTCGGAAGAGAGGTCGCGCAGGGCGGGGTGGCGCTTGACCATTAGCGCCCCCCCGTTTCAGCCAGCCCCTTTTGGCTCATTACGAGGTCGCGTCCTGAGGGCGTGATGCGGTAGATGGGCAGGTTCGCCAGGTTGGGTATCTGCACGATCAGGGGCTTGTCAAACGGTTTGTTGTGGGCTACCGGGTCGAGCAGGCTTATTACAGCAGCGCGTATCTGCTCCTCGGTATGCTCCACAGCCAGGTAGCGCAGTTCGCTGAAGCTAAGCGTCATCTTGCGCAGTTGGTCCAATGCGTCGTACAGGAGATAAAGTACCTCCCACTCTGCCGCTGTGAGGCCGCCTACAGATTGTGCCGAGTAGTATCTGTCCATGGTGGGGTCCTTGGGAGTTCTGAGTTCTGAGTTCTAGGGTAAACTTCTTTGTCGCTACAGAAATCGCGTTTATGGCTTATCTGGTGGCGGGGTTGTTCCGCGGCTCTTGACGAATGCGAACGCTATCACGCCTGCGGCGATCAGCAGGCAGACGAACGATATACCCACGTAGAGCCAAGTTTGATCGAACTCAAGCGAGAGGGTGCTGTTGATGGTGGCTTGCAGGAGCACCAGTTGTATGCCGTTGAGCACCATTAGCCCTATGATCAGCCAGCGCATGACGCCATGTGGTACCCTGGGTACACGTCCCAACATCAGGCTTCCCTCCCCACGGCGAAGATCTCGGTGCCGCGTATCTCAAGCTTGATCTTGTTGAGGGGGCGCGGTGGCGGACCTGCCAGCCGTTCGCCGGTGGCCGGCTCGAACACGCCGTCGTGGCAGGGACAGTAGATGCGCCCCTTGTCGCCCTGGTAGAGCACGGGGCATAGCAGATGGGTACAGCGCTGTTCGTAGGCCACGAAGTCGCCGCCGGGCAAATGGATCAGGATGGCAGGATAGTCGCCCTCCGGATAGTGGAAATTGAGGGACTGCCCCTCGGCCACGTCGCCCACCGAGGCGACCCGCATTTCGGGCAGGTCTACCGTGCGTTGTTGCTCGTAGGCCCCCTTGAGTGCCACGCCCAGCGTGCCCGTGAAGAAGGCGAGCGAGGTCAGCCCCAGGAACTTGAGGAACTGCCGCCTGCTGTTGTCCATTTCCTCTGACCTGTTGATCGGGAAGTCCTGCTGCCATAGGGGGTCGCCGTCCTTGGGCGGGATCTTGATTGCTTCGCCCGCCTGGCTGGCCGTGATCGCGTCTTTCTCACTTGATCTGCTATCGCTCTGAGTCATGTATGGCCTCCGTACTTGCCGTGTCTACCTGGCTCCTACTTGGCTCCATTGTAGCCCTCCAGGGCGCTCCAACCTTCCCAATCGCGGTTCTCCCAGCCTTCCCACACGTCCTCTGCGCTCTCGCCCTTGATTTCCTCTTGGCCGCCAGCCAGCCCAGCATCGGACGAGTAGCCCGCTTCTTCGCGGTAGTTGAACAGGTGCAGGACCTCGAACTTGGGGGTCTGGGGAGGGGCGAACACGTGCACGTTGGTCTCAAGCACCTGGTCACCGAACTGCCACTGGTTGATCGCCTGGCCGGGGTGGCGTTGGATCACCTCGTCGTACTCGCCGTAGTCGAGTGCGCCCGTGGGGCAGGCGGTCACGCACCACGGCTTCTTACCCTGGCTGGTGCGGTCGTAGCACTGGTCGCACTTGATCATAAGTGCCTGCTTGGCCTGGTATTTGGGGATGCCGAAGGGGCAGGCGTAGAGGCAATTGCGGCAGTAGATGCACCTGTCGGCGAGTGCCATCAGCACAATTCCCTCGACGGTCAGCTTGATGGCGTCGGCGGGGCAAACATTGGCGCAAGGCGGATTGACACAGTGCATGCACACGGTGGGGCTGGTTTGGGGCGACCAGAATGTATCAAGCGTATCTATGTAGATCATTGACACTCCCCGGTGGGTGTCGCACTCCTGACAGGCCGCCACGCAGGCGCGACAGCCGATGCATCTCTGTGGGTCCATGAAGTATTTTCGTGCCACTATTTGCCTCCTTTTAGCAGTGCCTACATCCGGCCAAGGCACTCCCGCGCGCCCCATCCGCATATGCCGGTTCTATCGGTGCTCCGCGCTGTTAATCAGGCACACGGTCAGCAGCATCGCGCTCTTCTTTGCAGCTTCTACGCTGTGCCTCACGTTGGGTGCCAGCATTACCATCATGTCGGCGTCAAGCTTGTACTCCTGCGCATCGGTGCGCACAACCAATTCGCCTTCTATGGCATGGATGGTCACGACACCGTCGGCTTTGTGGTCCTTGAGGGCGCCGCCCTCGTCGAATGCGAACAGCACCACGGTAACAGGCCCGTACTGGTCGAGCGTGATCTGCTTGTGGCCTGCCCGCTCAGGCGAGTCCTCGTGCCGCAGCTTGCGCAGCGCGTCCTTCATATCGAACATGTTCTCGGCTGCTCCGAACCGCATTTTGGGGCTTTCGCGAAGTCGTTCTTCTTCCGGCCTGTTGTTCATGTGTACCTCCGGAGTTCTGAGTTTTGAGTTCTGAGGGATTAGGGGTTAGTGATTCGTTATGCGTGGTCGGTCGTCGGTCGTCGGTCGTCCTCCTAACCCCTACGTCACGTGAGTTGTTCCCCTGAAGTGGCCCTGGGGAGGGGCATCTCGCGCATCACGTCCAGGGTGAGGGGAGTGCCTTCGGGGGCTAGCTCTACCTGTACTGCGCACACCTTGTATTCCGGTATACGGCTCAGTGGGTCGAATGCGCGGATCGTTAGCTGGTTGGCTGACTGCTTGCCGCCCCAGTGATAGGGGATGAAGACGGTGTCGGGGCGAATGGCGCGGGTGATCTTGCCCGGCACCACTATCTCGCCACGGCGGCTGCGCACGCGCACGGGGTCGCCGGCCTTGATGCCGAGCTTCTTCGCCGTCAGAGGGTGAAGCTCCACGTACGGCTCAGGCGCGTTCTCTACCAGCGTACCGATGCGCCGCGTCTGGTTGCCGCTCAGGTAGTGGAAGATCAGGCGTCCGGTCGTGTAGAAGAAGGGGTACTCCTCGTCGGGCACCTCGGCGGGGGGCTTGTAGGGCAGGGCGTGGAAGACAGCTTTGCCGTCGGGGTGGTAGAAGCGGTCCTCGAACAGGCGCGGGGTGCCTTTGCTCTCCAGTGTAGGGCAAGGCCAGAATACGCCGTCCTGCTCGTCTATCTTCTCGTAGGTAATGCCGTAGTAATCAGCCTTGCCCCCCTTTGAGGCCAACCGAAGCTCGTCCCAGATATCGCGGGCCGACTTGTAGGGGAACTGCTCGGCGTGGCCCAGGCGAGCCGCCAAGTCGCAGATGATCTCCCAGTCTACTCGCGCCTCGCCGGGAGGATCGGAGGCCTTATTGATCTTGATCACGCGCCCCTCGACGTTGGTGGTTGTGCCTTCATCCTCGGCCCACACGCTGCCCGGCAGTACGATGTCGGCCAACTGCGCGCTCTCCGACATAAAGAAGTCGATCACAGCATACATATCGAGCGACAACAGTGCCTTCTTGATCGTGCCGATGTCGGGCAGAGACACCATGGGGTTACTGCAGATCTGCAACATGGCGCGGATCTCGCCCTTAAGGATAATGCCTATCTGGTCGGTGATGGCGTAGCCTGCCGGGGGGAAGTCTTCGGGCTTGAGACCCCAGATGCCGCCCACGTACTCACGCGCTTCGGGGTCGTCGTACTTGCGCTGGCCGGGCAGTTGGTCGGCCTTCTGGCCGTGTTCGCGTCCTCCCTGCCCGTTGCCCTGTCCCGTGAGCGTGCCGTAGCCGCAACCCGGCCTGCCGATGCGCCCACTCGCGAGCACCATGTTGATATAGGAGAGGACGTTGTTCACTCCGTTGGTCGAGTGCTCAATGCCACGGGCGTGCATAAGGAAGCTGGTTTTGGCAGTGCCCCAAAGCTCAGCGGCCTCCTCGATACGCGCCGCCGGGATGCCGCACAGCACGGCCACCTTCGCGGGGGTGTACGCGCTCACCAGCGCGGCTAGTTCGTCGAAGCCGTTGGTGCGCGTGTTGATAAAGTCGTGGTCCAGCCAGTCGTGCTTCACCATCTCGTGTACGATGGCGTTGCCGAGGGCCGTGTCGGTGCCGGGCCTGATCTGGAGGTGTATGTCGGCTGTGCGGGCCGCGGGGGTCACTCGCGGGTCTACCATGATCAGTTTGCCGCCGCGGTCACGCGCTTCCCAGATGTAGGGCATGGTGAGTGGGTGGCACTCTGCCGTGTTGGTGCCCGCGGCGAAGATCACCTCGGCCAGCGCAATGTCGCTCCAGGGGTTGGCGGCGCGGTCCACACCGAAAGCCTTGTTGTTACCATAGGCTGCGCTCACCATGCACAGCCGCCCATTATAGTCCACGTTGCCCGTTCCCACCGCCACGCGAGCAAACTTGCCCATCAGGTAGGTCTTCTCGGTGGTAAGCGAGCTTCCTGAGTAGATGCTCACCGCGTTCTGGCCATACTTGGCGCGGGTCTCGCGGAAACTGCGTGCTATGGCGTCCAGAGCCTCGTCCCAGGTACAGCGTTCGAGTGGACTGTTCTTACCGCCCTTGCGCATCATGGGGTAGGTGAGGCGCTGAGGGTGGTTGACCTGCTGGTAAGCGGTGACCCCTTTGGGACACATCCGTCCCTTGTTTACCGGGAAGTCGCGCGCCTCAACCCCGAACACCTTTCCTTCGGCATCCACCTTCAGGTACATGCCACATTGCATCCCGCAGTAGGAACAATGGGTGGGCACCAACCTGATGCTTTCCGTGGTGCTCCACTCGGCAGTAGGCGCGTCGTACACCGACGTCAATTCGCCTTCGTCGGTTCTCTTCATAACGTCAGTCATGTCAATACCTCAATTCTGAGTGCTGAGTGACCAGTGCGTCATACGTTGTCAGTCGTCGGTCGTCCCGACTTACGATCTAAGATCTATGATCTAAGATCTTAGACTCCCCCTCGTCAGCCTCGGGCACAGGGGATGTGGGACGGGCGAAGGGGCTTTGGCTGACATGGTTGGGGCCGGGATTCACCCAGTCGCGGCCTGCCAGCGCTACGTAGGCCTCTGCCCGGATTACGCGTTTACAGCGGGCGCAGTAGTCCTGCCAGTGGTGACCTTCTCTGGGCAGCCAGAAGTTGTAGCCCACTCCGTTCAGCGCACTCTTCACGTCCTCTACATGCAGTTGCATACCGAAGGGACGGCCACAGCGCGCGCAGTTCTTCATTCCCTGCTCGGTGCCTACGGCGTAATAAAGTTCTACACCCAGGCTGGCGGGACGCTCGATGATGTGGAACAGCTTGCCGAAGGGCAGATACAGGATCAGCATGATCACCACGAACTGGTGCGTCAGCGTGATCGGCCAGTGCTGCCACCCCTCGAAGAAGACGTCCACTATAGTCAACATGATGCCCGTGATCGAGACGGCCATCAGCAAGTGGAGGGGGAGCATATCGAACAGCACGCGCTGGATGGGCTTCACGGCTCTGTCATTTAGGCGCCGCCAGTATGCGATGCTGACGCCTATGATCACCAGGACGGCCGTGTAGTCGAGCGCGTGGAAGGTGTTGAAGCCGATAGGGCCGAGGGCGTCGAACTCGGCTACGGGGAAGCCAAAGAAGTAGGCTCGGTAGTGGTTAGCGGCGAGAGCATCAAAGTAGATCCAGCCGAAGGTGAGGGGGAGGGTAATAGCGAAGCTGAGGATGACACCCCAGAAGAGGCATTGGTGCATGACCCAGCGCAGAGTAGAGCGCTGGCGGATAAAAGTCTGGAAGAGCAGGTTGCGCACGAACGTAACCGGGATCACCCAGAAGTAGCGCTTGAAGTTCTTCCAGGAGAGGAAGAATTGCCAGCTCCGCCGCCACATAATGCGCGTGCTGGGCCGCATGAGCCAGGTGCCGTAGTGGAAGCCGATGGCAAACGCCGAGAAGAGGGTGGCGATGGCATAGCCCGTGAGCGCGGGGTCGAAGTGCGCCAACATCCGCGACCCGATCATGATGAGGAGCGCCAACCCGACCATACACGCCAGCCCTATCAATGATGAGCGTAGAGCAGTGCTTCGTCGCGAGTAGACAGTGGTAATGGGTCGAGTGTGTATGTTGGTACTTTGCATACTGCCCCCTTTTGACCGGCGGTCATGCGTGATAGGTCAAGCGCTGTCGCGACAATAAAGTGATTGTCAGCCGACCAGTTGGTCACGTATCACCTGTGACCCATTGCGTGCGCGTTCCGCGTCTGGCCACAGGCCGCTAACCAGCGTACGATGGCCCTATTATACTTAGCTAAGGGTGAATTACAAGGTAAAACCAGGTGAACAAGCATTAATATAAGCGCTATTTGTGTGTGAACGCGCCTGTGTGTCGAGTTTTCACCTTTCTTTTACCTACTGCAACGCTCCCGTTGACAACTCTCCTGTAGACTGGCATAGTGCTTGCAATTCTTACCGCGACCTGTCTGCTTCTATGACCATGGCGTTCCTTCCATCCTATGCTCAGTGATATTCTCATTTCGCCGATAACCCAGTTACTGCTCTTGTTGACCGTCTCATTGTTGGTGCGCCGGCTGTGGCTTCAGCCTGCCGAGCCTCCCACCGCAGCAGGCGCGCCCGTCATGGCTGTGGGCATCTTTGCGCTTGCCGCCCTTCAGAAGTTACCGGGGCCTGTCGAGCCGGTTACCCGTCTGCTGTGCCTCGAACTGGTACTGGTCTGGCTCTATATAGGCGGTGGCCTGCTGGCATCGTATCGTCGCGGCACTTTTCACGTTCACACCGATGACCCGGTCGGCCTCTTCGCTATAGGCACATGGGTGGCCGCCACATCGACTCTGGGCACCCTCGTGGGCATGGCCTTCCCCGAGTGGGACGTGCTTGTGGCGTTCATGGGCGTGCTCATGGTGGCAATGTGGGTCTGGTATATCACGTTGATCATGCCCGCGTTTCGACAGTTGTTCACCCCTGGCGGCAATCGCCCTGTTACCGGGCGTATCCTCCTCGCCACTGTCGCCACGCAGTCTCTGATTGTGCTGTGGGCGGCGGTCTATCCTCATACGGTTATAACGTGGCTGGCGCAAGGCGTAATAGCTCTAGGCATCCTGTTCTATCTGCTCGGCTTCGTGCTGCTCGTCCGGCGGTATGTTGGCATGCGCGGCTGGAGCCTGGCCACCGACTGGGATAACACCAACTGCATCATCCACGGCGCGATGTCTATCACGGGCAATGCGGCACTCCGCAGTGGTGTCCTCCCACCCGAGATCGTGATCGCCATCTGGCTGTGGACCGCTCTCATGTTCGTGCTGGTGGAGGGGGTAGAGATTGTGCGGCTGGTCGTGCGCGTGAGACAGTATGGGTGGGGGCAGGGCGTGTTCAGCTACAACGTCTCCCAGTGGGCGCGCAACTTCACCTTCGGTATGTTCTATATTTTCACTCTCCTTTTGCAGTCGCACCTGGGCGCACACGAGGTGGGCCTGCCTTTGCTCGTAGCGATACAGGACGTCATAGTAGCCTGGGGCCAGTATGTGGTGCTATTCATGCTGGCAGTAGAGGTATTCATCTTTCTACTCCGTAGCGCTGGTCTGAGGCTCCAGGCGAGGGCGTCCAGCAACAGACAACGAACCGTGGCGCCGACCGTCTAGCTTTGAGCGTCGCCTGTTTGGCTGGTTTCGTGCGCGATGAAAGTTTGCTTGCGGCCGGTGGCGGCGCGTGCGCCCGACAGTACGGCGAGGCCCGTGTTGCCCATGAACAACAACAGGGCGAACACACTCAAGAGGCCGCCCCACTGTCTGCCGTCCACCCAACCCAGCAAGTCGCTTGCCACGCGCAAGGCTAGAGCGGTATGCAGAAGCGCGAGGTGCGCGTAGAAGGCTTGTCTGTAAGGGACGCTCAGCCCGGTCACTGCGGGCAATATAATGGGAGCGTGAGCGAAGATCATAGACATTACGAAGCCCAGGAAGATCGAGTGCAGGAGGGCATCGTAGCGCGGACCTGCCGTGACCGCGCCGAACGCCAGAGCCAGCCCTCCCGCCACCAGCATCCAGGCGTAGCCCGCCAGCAGTCCTGTCGCGATGTAGCGGGTGAGGCCCTGGCCGCGCACGGTGCGGCGCGCGATATCGTAGCGCCCCAGCCACAGCGCCAGCGCCACCAACCCTACGCTCATAAGCCGGGTGCCCGCGTCCTGCCAGGGTACAGAGGTCGCCAATCCCCCTAAGAACACCGCTATTGCGGCCATGAACAGGGGACTGCTCGCGAGCGACCGTGGCAGCATCCGCGTCAGTTCCAGCCGCTCGCCTGCTATCGTTAGGATCAGGAAGCCCGCCCACCAGAGCGAGGTCTGGTAGATGGGCAGCCACACCAGCCACAGGATGTTACCGCACGCCCACACTACCGCGCCCAGAGCCATGGTCGCGATAAAGAGGGTGGGCTGTACACGCAGCACCGACACATAAAGGACCACCAGCGTGATACTGCTCAGAGTAAGCAGCACAGGTCCGACGATCCCCAGTGGGTAAGGCATACCGAGCAGAACCAGGAGCGCCACCACGCCTAGAGCACTCAACGCCGGTGCGACATATCCCCAGCCCTTACGCAGGGCCACAGCCCTCTCAAGGCCGATCACAGTGCCGAGAAAGCCGCCCACCATGAGCGCGCCATGCGCCCCGGGCAGAGTCGGGTTCAGCATGGGCAGGCTAAAGCCGAGCCGCATCAACCCGGCCCACATGGCCGCTACCAGGGCGATCATGCCAAGTCCCATGAGTGGGAACCGCAAATGTGAAACGGTCATTGAAGTCCTTCTGGGGGAGAGGGGCGAGACATGATGCGTCATGCGCTATGCGTCATGCGTCGTCTTAGTAACCCCTCGCCTTCTCCTCTACTTAAGGCTGAAACAGGTCTGGTCTCGGGCCGCCCTCTACGATAAGGTAGCCAGACAGACCTCGGTCGGCTCGCGAGAGAGAGTGATCTACCAGCATGTACTTGCCCGGCACCTCGACCTTCATTTCGACCACAGTCGAGCCGCCCGCGGGCACGAGCGTGGTTTGCACATCGGTCAGCGGAGGCGAGGTGAGTGACCCCTGGTTATACACCCTATCGAAGATCTCGCCGATCATGTGGAAGGACGACGTGAAGTTGGGGCCTCCCACCCCGAAGAAGATGCGTACTGTTTGCCCTGCCGTCGCCTGCAGCGGGTGCTCGTTGGTCAGCGCGCCCACAGCGCCGTTGAACACGAAGTACTCAGGCTTTTCGTCGAACAGCTTTTCGTCGCTGGGCGCGAGCAGGCCCGTGGAACCGAACGGTTGTTGGGTATACACCTCGCCCTGCATCACGTAGAACTCGCGGTCCACAGGAGGTAGGCCGCCCTCAGGTTCAACCAGGATCATGCCATACATACCGCTGGCTATATGCTGGGCGATCAGAGGCGTGGCGCAATGATACACGAACAGGCCCGGACTAAGCGCCTTGAAAGTGAAGCTCTTCTCTTCGCCCGGCGCTACCTGCGTCACGGTCGCGCCCCCGCCAGGCCCGGTCACGGCGTGCAGGTCAATCGAGTGGGTCATGGCGCTATCTGCGCGGTTTTTGAGCGTGACCTGTACGGTGTCGCCCACCCGCACCCGGATGAAGGGGCCGGGCACCGTGCCGTTAAAGGTCATGTACTTATAAGTCGCGCCGTCGGCCAGCCGTCCCTCTACCTCCACGGCCTCGAGGCTGATCTTCATAAGCTGGGGCGGACGATTGCCTATGGGCGGTGGCAGATCGTCGGGCGCGTGCACGATACTCACTCCCTGTGCGGTCGGTGTTCCCGACGCGGCGGTTGTGGCTGTGTCGCCCACGACGACTATACCCTCCATGCCCGCCATGCGATGCCCCGATATGGTGCAGTAGTAGGGGAACTGGCCGCTCTTGGTGGCGATGAACTGCACCATTGTCTGCGACCCAAGACCGCGCAGGTGGTCGGAATGCGCGTCGAAGTCGGGGAAGGTGATGTCGTGCTCGGACGGCTCCTCATTTACGAGCTTCACTACTACCAGGTCGCCCACTGCCGCGTGTAGCGAAGGATTGACTTGTCCGTCTATGTCCCCGCCCACGCCCACGAAGTCGAGGCCGCCATTCCGCGCCACGGTACGGAGATCGTACGTCACGGTCGCCCCGTGGTCAGACATAGCCATGCCCGCATGATGCTCGTGGGGGTTGGTGGTTTGGCCCGTTTGGACAGAGACCATATCGGCGCAGCCCACGAGCAACAGCAGGCACAGCACTACAGGCAGTGCAGAGGTGCAGGTACGTATACCGATAGTGATGCGCCTGCTGTTGCTCGCGGTTCGACGCTCCCGGTTCACAGTGACGGGGTCTCCCGCCGGCCGATCTTCACCCTCCAGGTTGCCGGACCTTTTTCAAGGTAGTCCCAGGTGAACTCGCCGGGGTGTTCGGCGCTGAACTGGTAGTAAAGGGGCTTGGGGTCGTGGTCGTTGACCAGTACGAAGGTTTCGCCCGTTCCCAGCGCGGCGTAAGTATCGAAGATCAATTCGTGCCGTTCCCGAGGAGCTATCACACGTACGTCAAGCTGTAGCTCTGACGTTTCGTCATATGCATCGTGCATGCCGTTGAGGATGCGCTCCTGCTCGCTGGCGAGCATATACTTCTCGAGCAGAGGAATGTACACGCGCTCCTCTTTATCGAGATGGGGCACCAGCACGGCCTCCAGTTGCAGGCAGAGTCGCTGCAAAGTGGCCTGCAGGGCTGGTTTTTCTTCCGCGTTCGCCGCGCTCAGTGTCCTAACGACCCTCTCGATTTCCTCTATGTATCTGGTTATGTATTCGTGGTCTATTACCATCGTTGCGGTGGCACTGCCGTGCTTTTTCACGAGGTGGTCAATCGCCGGATAGAGGTGTGCTTCTTCGCCCTGAGCGTGGGGCAGCAGGTCACCCTTGAGGAAGGTGACTAGGCCGGTGGGATCAGCCTGTGTGCCGGCTACTATTGCATTCACGTATCCGGCAAATGTGTCCAGGATCTCCTGATGGTGGCTGTGGATCGCTTCGGCCACGTTGGTGTGTTCCATAGTATCTTCCATGTTGTTTGTCCCTCCATTGTCTTTGCTTGCTTCTTTACCTGTGTGTCACCAGCCTAGTTGGTACTTGGCCCGGCCCGACATCATATCGGGGTTCCAGGGGGGTTTGAATGTCAGGTCTACCTCGACATCGCGTATAGCGGGCATGGCCTCACGGATGGCATCCGTAACGCCGGTGGTCATGTAGGTGTGCAGGGGGCAGGCGGGCGTGGTCATCGTCATCTCGACCCTTGCTACATCGCCCTCTATGTCGAGACTGTACACCAGGCCGAGGTCCACTATGTTCACGCCCAACTCGGGATCTATGACCGAGTAGAGACATTCCAGCGCCTGCAAATGGTCGTCGCTGGCCTCGCCCATGTCCATCGGGTCGAGCAATGCGTTGCTGATTTTCACCCTGTGACGTTCCTGTTTGTATGCTTGTTGGTGGCCGCATATGGAACATCGCCATCCTGGGCAGTTTCGATTGACCGGCGCAGCTTTTGTAGGAAGCCGTCTGGGTCAAGCCCGTAGCTGGACACCACCTCAGAGATGCTCTCAAAGCGGGAAAGAGGGCAGCCGATACATGCTAACCGGTAGCTCAGGAAGACCGAGGCTGTGCTGGGCCATCGAGATAGGACGTCGCCTACGGTCCGGTCGATGATAGCCATTGTCGCTTGCTCGGTTTGTAGTATCAACTGCCCCAAGACTTTCCCTCCTTCACTATCAAATGTACAGCAGACGGCGAGGGGGAAGTGTGCGCAACCGCAACTTGTGGGGGATTCGTTACTTATACAATGGTGATAGGTGGCGACTAGACTGATCCGGCAGGGGGAAGGTCTTCCGCAATCACCACCAGGTCGTGGGGCTGCTTGATCAGCACGCGTCCCCGGCCTGCCTTGACGAGGCCGCGCTGTTCCCACTCGCTCAACATGCGGCTGATCGTGTAGCGGGTGGTGCCGGTCATCTCGGCGAGATCCTGCTGGGTGAGCGCGACGTCGATCAATATGCCGTCTGCCGACCTGCGTCCGACCTGGTTCGCCAGCCTCAGCATGGCGCGGGCCACTCTGCGCTCGACGCGCTCGGTCGCGAGTTCGCGATAGCGGTCCTGGAACTCGATTACGTGGGCCGACACGACGCGCAGCATGTTGAGCGCCAGATGGGGGAAGCGCAGCATGAGTGCAAGCATTGAGTCGCTATCCCACGCCAGTAACCGGCATTCGTCCGCCGCCTGTGCCGTGGCGGGGTAGAGTGCCTTATCCACGACAGCGATAGCCCCGATGGTCTCGCCGGGACTGGCCACGCGCAGGAGCACCTGATGGCCTTCGGGCGTGATCTGTGTCATCTTGATCTGCCCTGCGACCAGTACGTAGAGGGTGGTGGCGGGGGCGCCCTGTCGGAAGAGGTAGGCGTTGGGCTTCAATCGCCGCGTGCGCCCCGCCCGCGCTACGCCCTCCAATTCGCTCGGCTCAAGTCCCTTGAACAGGTCGTTGCTCTCCAAATAGCCGACGTCTTGCAATCCGGGCCGAGTAGGGTTCATACTTGAATTGTACACCAAAGAGGAGGAGGTTATCTCGCATGGAACAGGGTACGCTGTTCAACCAGCGGCTGGCCGAGGCGATTGCCTGGTGCAACATCCATGCTTCCATCGATAAGCCCGCCACGAGTTTGCGCTCGCCTGAATTGAATCCTATCGCTCCGGGGAGCGAGGTCGAGGTGGGCGCCAAGTGGGAGGGTGAGCAGGGGCCGGTCGAAACACTGGTTGCCCTGAGAAGCCGCCGCCTTCGTGAGATGGAGATATATCCTACTCTGCCCGCAGCACCACTAAATGATGGCCGTCTGCTGGTGTATTTCCCCTATGCAAATCTGACGGATGGGACCGCCGCCGATGTCAGCATGGGTTTCCTGGATGGTCTGGACGCGCCTCCATGGGATACCTGGGTCTGGTTTGGCTATGACCCTGGCCGGGTGGAACCTAGCGGCGATTATTCCGACGCATACTATCTGGTGGCCTGGATACCGCAAATGTTCGTTGCGCTCGTTGATGCAGGCATCCGAGTCAGCTTGTACGATCTATTCTGGCTATCCGATATGCCGGATCTGGCCCTGCCCATTCCCCATTAGGCCGGTTGCTGTCTATCCGTTCCCCTCCCCTCGCGTACTCGTTGTCGGTCACGAGCCGTATACGGTACCATTAATGGAGTAGTAGTGAGCTTTCCGATGCTCAGGACTTTGAAGGAAATTCATACGCAATGCTGAAAACTGACGCCACACCGCAGGCGGCACGACGGGACGACCGGCTATACCTGGGTGCGCCACCAATACCCGACGATCATGGTGCCTACGCCATGCTTCTCCTGCCCATGGTGATAGGCTTCATACTGGGCATCGTGCGCGGCGTCGCGCCTTCAGCCGGAGCGTTGGAAGTGGCCATGGCCTGCGTGCTGTTCGCGGTGGCGCTGGTGGCGCTCTTCTTCGCCAGTGAGCCTCTTAGCGTGGCGTTCAAGCCAAAGGCGAGCACGGGTGCCCGACGTAGGGCCGCGCGCTGGCTGGCGATCTACCTCGCGGTAGCAGCGTGTGCGGGCGCACCTCTGCTGTTCGTGTGGGGGTTGTGGGGGTTGCGCTGGTTCCTGGTGGTGGCGGGCGTATTGATGCTGGCGTTCCTGGTTGCCGTGAAGATGCGGAAACAGCGCAGTATGGCCCTGCGCCTGCCCGGCATCCTCTGCCTGACGTTAAGCGGTCCCGCCGCCTATTACGTCACGACGGGCAGGCTCGACGCCCAGGCATGGGGGCTGGGAGTGGCGTGCGCGGTGTACTTCGTGGGCACGATCTTCAACGTGCGCGCCTGGTTTGAGATCAACCGCCAGAAGAAAAGTGGCATATCGCCCACACGTCTACCTGGCTGGCTCGTCACTGCGATCTGGCTGTACCTCGCGGGCGGAGCGCTTGCGGTCGCACTCACCGTATTGGCGGACGCGCTCCCGTGGGCCGCTTACATCGCGCTGGTGCCCTCGCTGCTCCGCGCCATCTGGACTCTATGGAGCACCCCCGCCCACATCCCTATCAAGCGCATCGGCCTGATAGAGTTCGCACAGAGCTTTGCCTTTGCCATTCTGCTGGTGGCTGTGATGGCTTAGGGATCTTAGATCTTAGATCGTAAGTTGTGGTAAGAATTAGCGGTTCGGGAGGCGCAGCACCTTCAGATGCAGCACTCTCTCTCGTGTGCGCTCCTCCGCGAGGTTGCGCTCCCTGGCCTTGAGCAGGTCGTTTAGCGACACCATGCCCTCCAACCTGGGGTCGCTGCCTCTGCTCACAACGGGGAAGCGGGTGAGGCCGCTCTCGGCCATCCTATATACGACCGCGCGTAGTGGCTCGTCGGGGTAGGCCACTACGGGGTCGTGCTTCACCACGTCGGCCAGCGTTTGCGCCTTGCCTTCCGTGTTAATATGCTTACCCGCCAGCCTCAATAAGTCCTGTCGCGTTACGACACCCTGCAAAATACCTTGCTCGTCCACAATAGGGTAGAGGTGTTGCCCGCGTGAGATGCGCGCTCCGTCGGCGCCCATGATCTCCTCCTGCGTAAGACGGGGCAGGGGCAGTCCGGCGGGCAGAGCTATCACGTTGGTGCGCATCACCTCGCGCACCGCCAGAATCTCCAGCGGGTCCACCGCGTACTCGCGGCTCAGGTGGAAGCCACGGCGGCTCACCTTCTCGGTCAGGATCGAGCGGCGCAGGGTCAGCACCGTGAAGCTGTGAGCAATGAACACCGCCACCACCAGGGGTAGCAGCATATTCACATCATGGGTGAGTTCGAGCGCGAATAACACCCCCGTGAAAGGCGAGCGCATCGTGCCGCCCAGGATCGCGCCCATACTCACGAGAGGCCAGAAACCTGCACCCTCGTTGGGTAGGAACGTGGCCTCCAGCCCGCCGAGCGCCCCGCCTATCATTAGCAGAGGCGCGAGCACGCCGCCCGACGTGCCCGAACCGAGGGACACGGCCCAGATTATGGACTTCACCAGCAGAATGCCCAGGATCATTTGGCTGGGCACCGCACCCTGCAACAGGTCGCCGATGGTGTCGTAGCCCACGCCCAGGGCCTGCGGGAAGATCAGGCCGCCGATGCCAATCACCAACCCACCAATGGCGGGCCACCACATCCAGTGGATGGGCAATTTGTGGAACGCGTCTTCGGACAGATACACCATCTGGGTCAGCACAATGGAGAGCGCGCCCGCCAGCAAACCCACCAGCACGCAGCTAAGCACGCCTGCGAAGCCAATGTAGGCGGGGTGGGGCGGGGTCGGGAAGAGGGGGCCAAGACCCAGGATGTTGTTGCGCACGACCGTGGCAGCCACACTAGCCATCGCTACGGGCACCACGCTGCGCGGCCTCCACTCAAAAAGCAGTAGCTCGACCGCGAGCAGGATCGCCGCCACAGGTGTGGCAAAAGTAGCCGCCATGCCGCCCGCCGCGCCCGCCACGAGCAGGGTCTTGCGTTCGTTGCTGGTAAGGTGGAAGAACTGGGCGATCATAGAGCCGAATGCGCCGCCCGTCATGATAATAGGGCCTTCCGCTCCGAAAGGCCCGCCCGTACCTATAGAGATCGCCGATGCGAGCGGTTTCAGGAATGCTACGCGGGGCTGCACTTTGCTGCCGTTGATCAGGATGGCCTCGATGGCTTCGGGTATGCCGTGGCCTCGTATGCGCTCTGAGCCGTAGCGCGCCATCAGACCGATGATTATGCCGCCGATTATGGGTACGATCAGCAGAAAGGGGCCGAGTTGGTTGTTGGCGGGCGACACCAGCGTCAGGTCGATACGCTGGTAAAAGAAGAGGTTGGTGAAGAAGCCGATCATCCTGAGCAGTATTAGCGCCACGAATGCGCTTAGCACGCCCACCACTACCGCCAGTAGCGAGATCACTATGACCCTGGGGTTGGATATGAAGTCGCCCAGCTTGTTTGTGGCTCCCGGGTTCGACCCACTATCCAGCGCGTTCACGACGCGCGAACCAATGCCTGCCCTCATTCTCGGATTCCTCCTGGTTTTCGATGTTGCCTGGATGTTATCGGTGTTGTGACTTAGCGTTGTTCGAGGTCCTGGCTCTCATTCTCTCGACGTACCTGAAACAGCTTGGTCAATGAGCGCACCAGCGCCGGGCCGTTCGACCTCAACTCCTCAAGGTGGTGTATCGAAAGCTCGCGCAACACTTTTTCGCCCCGCTCTGTCAGGCGCACATACACATGCCTGCGGTCGTCCTCTGCGCGTGCGCGCTCCACCAGCCCGCTGGCTTCAGCGCGGTTGACAAGCTCCCCGGCGCTGTGGTGGCGGACCTTCAGCCTCTTGGCCAGTTCGCCTATAGTTAGTCTTCCATCGTGGCCGAAGCCCTCGACGATCAGCAGTAATTGGTGCTGCTGCGGCTCTAGCCCGATAGCGTGTGCGCTCTGCTCGCTGAACGAGAGAAAGGCACGAATCCGGTAGCGGAACTCGGCCAAAGCCTGGTAATCGTTCTTGTCTAGCTTGTGCGATTGCATATGTTCTCTTGCCCTTCTTTATATCGTAGCACGATATTCCTTCAATAGCATACAGGACGAATACCTGCCTTGTCAACGTGGCCGGGATGGTTCGTAGCATGTAAGTCACCAGTCGTGCCTCACCTTAGGCATCGCCGCCGGTCGCCCGAAACTGTGCCCGAAAGGACTACACAAAATATGTCCCGTTTTGCCTACCATACGTCATTAAGATAGTAGAACACTTATCAAGCACGACGTATGACGTATTACGTCCCGCCCCTGTTATAATGTCCCCATGAAACGCATGATCGCTTTTCTGCGCGCCATCAATGTTGGCGGGCACACCGTCAAGATGGACCGCCTGCGAGCACTTTTCGAGGAAATGGGGTTTTCTAATGTGGAGACCTTCATCGCGAGTGGTAACGTTATTTTCGAGGCTCCCTCGGGGGATGCACGTACGCTTGAAGAGAGGATCGAGAAGCACCTGAACGAGGCGCTGGGATACAAGGTGGCGACTTTCCTGCGCACCTCAACCGAACTGGTCGCCGTCGCAGACCATCATCCCTTCCCCGACGAGGATGCTTCGCAAGAGGGTACGATCTACGTGGCGTTTCTACCGAGCGCACCCAACAAAGAGGCCCAAGAAAAGCTGATGGCCTTACGGACACCTGCCGACGACTTCCACGTCCACGAGCGCGAGATCTACTGGCTGTGTCGCACGAGGATGAGCGAGTCGGCGTTCTCGGGTGGCCTGCTCGAAAAGACTATAGGTCTGCCCGCGACTATGCGCAACATCAGCACAGTCAGCAAGTTGGCCGCGAAGTATGGTGAGGGGTAGGCGCATTCGCAAAGGAGGGAGACTAGATGGGAGTGAGCCAGGCATATCGAGAGCGCGTTATGGAACAGTTAGCCCCAGTGGGTACAATTCGCGCACGGAGTTTGTTCGGGGAGGTAGCGCTGTATGCCGATGACCAGCTTTTTGGCATGATCGTGGACGATGGAGTCTACTTCAAGGTAGATGACACGAACCGGGCGACCTACGAGGCCGAGGGCATTGGGCCTTTTGTCGCGCCCTGGACGGGCAAGCCCACGTCGTACTACGGTGTACCCGAAGCTGTGCTTGCGGACCCTGCGCGGCTGGGAGAGTGGGTTGAGCAGGCAGTGGCCGTAGCGGAACGCAAGCCGAAGAAAAAGAAGTAGCAGGGGACGTAATCTTATGGCAACAGACCAACCAAAGCCCGACAACCCCTGGCTCGCGAGGGCGGGTGTCTCGGGTGATGATTACGACAAGACCTATGAGACAAGGGCTGAGGCAGGTGAGAATGTGCATGGCGAGGCCGACTTCGTAGAGGCTTTTGCTCCCGCTTCAGTGCTGGACGCGGGCTGTGGCACGGGACGCATAGCTATTGAGCTTGCGCGGCGCGGTATGGACGTGGCGGGCGTTGACCTCGATACGAGACTGTTGGACAGGGCACGCTTCAAAGCCCCGCACCTGGCGTGGTATCTGGACGACCTGGCGACGGTGGATCTGGGCCGGCAGTTCGACGTGGTGCTGATGGCAGGCAACGTGATGATATTCCTCACACCCGGCACGTAAGGCGCTGTGTTGAAGAATATGGCCCACCACCTGGCACCGGATGGGCATCTTGTGGCTGGCTTCCAACTGGGTGCGGACCGTCTCTCTCTTAGCGAATACGACCGTCTGGCCTCGGAGGCCGGGCTGAAGCTTGATACGCGCTATGCCACCTGGGAGCGCGACCCCTGGTACGCGGAGAGTGGCTACGCAGTATCTGTGCATAGCCACTCCTGACCTTAGCAAACGGTAACTATGGCTTGCCGGGCGCAGATGGGGGATCCGGGGTTGGAGTTTGTTCTTCGACCAGGACCGCCCCCTCCGGCAACTTGAAGGTGAAGAAGTCCGCCGGGAAATTGCTCCTTGGGAGCAGTTCGTCCAGCGCGATCTTGTTCACAACCGTATCTTTAAGCCCATCTTGCGTGCCACCTATCGTCGTAGTTTCTGCCGAATATTTAAGTAGCTGGTTGGCTTCGTGGTCTATCCAGTAGGTGACGACAACGTGCTTGTATGATGTGAGGTCCTTTGGCGTTGGGCTGGGGGTGACATCGTTTTCCGTCGTAATGACCACGACAGGGCGGCCATCAAGCGTGTCATTGCCGACGAGATGGGCGTTTTCCAGCCGCAGCGTCCTGGTGATTATGTTGGGGTCGGGAAGAAGGCTTACAACTAATCGCGGATCATATTCAGATCGGTTGATCATGTTGCCGTTCGCAGGGTCGTACTCGTAGTAGCCGCTGTCGTCCAGCCAGTTTGTCATGCTGACCGGCACGGTGACAACATCCTTCATCAGTGGGTGGTTCTGGCCTTGCGTGAGCCAGAACTCCTCGTTGTGCTCTTCTGTGGTCGTAACAGGCCCGCCGAGGGCAGTGCCGTCGGTTGTAAGACTGCCCGTGAGCACCATATGGCGTACCATGCCTGCCGGCAGGAATTCTCTGCCTGTTGGCGTTGGTACTCCCATCATGGGTAGAGGGTCGGCGATGGGTCGGTTCATGACGACTAATGAGATAGTTAGTCCGGCGAGCACCACCAACGCGACCAGGGCCATCGCGGCATTGACCCTGAACTTGCGTGCACCCGGTTGGATGCGTGCCTGTGGCGGCTTCGCGATCATACTCTCGGCGGTGCGCCCGAGCGTGGGCGTCGTTGCGTGCTCCGCGCTACCTTCCGGCAGCATTGCCCTGATTATGGGCCAGGGGTCTTTCTTGTCGGGCATATCGCCCTCTATATATTCCTTCAATACGCTTCGCACAACGTCATCTTTCATGATTGTTCTCCTTTTCGGGCTGGCCTTTCCAGCCGTTGGGTCGTGCTCTGGTGGGCACGTTTATGGCTTTACAAGGGGGCGGGCTATTCGGAGCCTCCGGTGGGCAGAAGCTTTCTCAGCCGCTCGCGGGCATCGTGCAGACGCCGTCTGACTGTGCCGGGCGGCACCTCTAGCCGCCTCGACGCCTCGGCATCGCTGATGTCCAGGTAATACTTCATGAACACGGCTGCACGCTGGGCGGGCGACAGTTTGTGGAGGGCGGCCAGCACTTCTTCCCTGGTTTCTGCGGCTTCCAGCGCCGCGACCACGTCCAGTTCGGGTCCGGCGATCTCAGAGTGGGCCACGCCGTCCTGTGTATCGAGAGATAGGTCGTGTCTGCCTGCGGCCACCTTGAGCGCGCTGTTTATCACGCTGCGCAGAAACCAGGGGCCAAAGGGTCGCGAGCTATCGAAGCCGCCTATTCGCTCGTAAGCGTTCAGGAAAGCCGACTGGGCCACGTCCTCGGCCAGCGACCAATCGTCCAGTACGAGGTAGGCCGACTTCGCCGCCTGCGTGTAATAGCGATGCACGAGCGCTTCCAGCCCGCTTATGTCCTTTGCCTTGAGCCGTGCGATGGCTTCCTGCTCGGTCATGTTTCCTCCGCGTGTTTGTGTGATTGCCGGGTGAAGGTCCCTTCGCTATACAATATCCGCAAGCAGGCGATTCTGTTCGGGTTAAGCCGGTCCAAGACCACGATTGTGGTAGAATTAAAGCTCAATGAAGGAGCACACCATGATCCCTGACGAAATTAGAGAACGGCTGGACGAGAACGAACTCGAGTTCCTTGAGGCTGCGCTTGAACTCTATGGCGAGCAGGCAGACCACAGCCAACCCCTCCTTGCCGGGGGCATTGCACGTTCGCTGCGCTGGCGCATGTCACCAGCCGAGCTGAACAAATTTGTACGCAGGCTCTACAGCCGGTCTTTTGTCCTCAGCCCCAAGAACGTAAGTGGCGGCCCCGCATTCTATCTCGTCCCGCAAATAACAGGCGAGGAGTAACCATCGCCTGTAGGCTTAGTAGTGACCTTCCTCTGGGGTTGAGACTAATCCAGGTTCAGCAACGGTACACCGGGAATACCCAATCCATCCGAGCCTGGCAATTCGTTGCTCGGACCGTACACAATTGCCCAACGTTTCCCGAAATCTCGCTGCGTAGTCTGATATGCGCCCCCGGACACCACATAGGTCATCCGCTCGTGAACTAACTGCCGTACTCGAGCATGCAGAATCTCCAGATTTGGCTGCTCCTGCCTCAGTGCCATGGTAATGTCGTAGGCGGTAAAGTCCGCTTCGGCGAGGATGTGGGCCTCCAATTGCTTTTCCACCAGTGCCGTTAGCAGTTCTTCGGTGATTGGGATACGCATGAGTTTCTCCTTTTGCTATGAGGTACGCTGGAAGCCTGGGCGCTAGCGGTCAAACGTCACAAGGTATCGAATAGTCTGCTGCGCGGGCGAGTAAATTACGAATTCATCGTTTAGAAGTGTCTGCTGCGCCTGCGCTGCAAGCCGGGTGTGTCCAGCCTTGCCCCACACCGAATCATATCCTCGCGGCGGCTCCTTCACTTGCGCTGTGGGCGCTTCGTATCGCTTGCCCAGGGCGGCCTCCACGACCAGCAGCATTTTCGGCACGTCCCGCTTGCTTGACGAGCAGTAGTTGGTGCTCTTGGTAGATTTGTTGGCTAGATAGATACCATTGCCCAGCATGCGCCCGTTAGAAGGGGCTTTGGGGCAGATCAGCCCTGAGCGCAGGATATGGCGCACGTTGCGCGTATGTGTGCCGTGAAAGAGTAACTCGCGGTGGGATGTGCCGCGCTTGTTCGCCTCGTAAGCGCTGCGCTCGGCCGGTATCTCCACCTCGAACACGTCGCGCACTTTTATTTCGTAGCCGTGGGCCTGTGTGCGCTTGATGTAGTCGAGGAGGGATACGCGCACCTCATCCTCTGCACTGAGCACGGCCAGCCGCGCCCCCAGCATCTGGTAGCGAGTGTGGTTGGGGTGCAGGCGCTTCTCCTTCAAGGTAGAGATAGCGGCCTCCAACTGGTTGAGGCGCTCTTCCTGCTCGGAGAACTCGTTGCAGAAGCGCTTCACGACCTCCTCGCGGTCAATACGCGCGGGAAGGCGCGTGGGTATCGAATTATAGTAGGCCTGGATGGTGGCGGACAATGACTCCAGATTCTGTTCGCGCCTGAACGGGTTGATGCGATAGTGGAGGAGTTGGTTCTGCGCCTGCGCGAGCAACCTTCTCCCTTCAGCCACTTGCGCCTGGCTGAGCGCGTCGACAGGCACCGCCAGGTATGATTGGATGTGCTCACCCGCTTCCGAGAACACCCATTCCACCAACTGTGAAATAGTAGGGTGGATCTGTGGGACGTTCGCGTCCGGCTGGCTTCCCGCCGTGCTATCGGAGTCTGCCGCAGGTTCGTGTAGCTCTACCCGGCGATAGCCCTTGCGCACCTTCTCGCCGATTTGCCGCTCTACCTCGCGCCTTGTAGCCGACTTTTCCTTAACCTGCGGTTTGGTGCCCACCCGGCCCCACGTGGCACGAAAGAGTACACTGCCGTCCTGTTGTGGCCAAAGCTCGACCATGTAGAACTTGTTGTGGTTGTCCGTAAGGTCCGTTAGCTGGTACATCATACGCTCGGCGGGCGCGTCGGTATTCGGCGAGGTAGAGATCGCGTCGGGTTGGGTGGGATCACTGCCCGTCTGTTGCGTGGTCACAAGGCCTCCTTTGTGGCGATTGCTTGGTGGCGGATGTGGCACAGGGTTCTGCTGATTACCTCTATATTTTACTCGATTTTTTGATTGACGGGGCGAACCGCGCGTGCTACGATATTGTTGTGTGAAGCATCAATAGCGTGGGTGCGCGTTCATCCAGCAGCCCAGGAGAGACATGGTAACTATCATTAAAGAGCAGACAGAGCTTCGGCAGAGAGTGATACCGGTGGGGGTTGTAGAGCAACTCAACAGGTATCCGGTCAAGTCGATGCTGGCGGAGCCGCTGACCGAGGCCGATGTCAACCTGCACGGGGTGGTGGGCGACCGCCGTTTCGCCTTCATACAGAGCGGCAATCACACCCGGTTCCCCTGGCTGACCGCGCGCGAGGTTCCGCGTATGATGCTGTACAGGGCCGAACATGTTGACCCCTCCGACCCAGACATTTCCGGGGTACTCGTGACGACGCCCGAAGGCAGGCAGTTGGACCTGTTCAGCGCCGAGCTACTCGATGAACTGCGGGAGCAGTTGAAGCCGAGATTGCGCAAACACCCGATCTTCCCTGTGCACTTGAGCAGTGCGTTTGACTCGGCTCACATTTCGATCTTGACCCCACACGCTGTGCAGAAGCTATCAGACCTGATGGGCGGTGACGTCGAGCCGCGGCGCTTCCGGTCCAACCTCTACGTCAATACAGACGGCAGCGAACAGCCCGATGAGCAGACATGGATCGGCAGCCAGGTAGTGATAGGCGATGGCGATCAGGCAACGGTGGTGGCGATCACCAAGGGTATTCCGCGCTGTATGATGCCCAATCTGCACCCCGATACCGCCGTGCAAGACCCCCGCATCCTGCGCACTATCGCCCGTAAGCAGGATAATTTGATGGGCATATACGGCACCGTGGTAAAGCGAGGCAGGATCCATGTGGGCGACACAGTGCGCCTGTTGGTCGACGAAGGGCGGCAGGTAATCGACGACCAACCGCACGTGAAGAGTGTGATGCGGTTGAAGTAAGGCTACGTCATGCGTGGTAGATCTCTCTACTGATGGCTGCATCTCAGATGTTGTCTGGGTGAAGTCGGCGCTCCGGCTACAACTTGCATCGCTAAACGCAGAGTGATACAGGTATTACCATGAGCAGAACTTACACTTATATTGCGGCACTCATTGGCGTGGTATGCGCCTATTTCATCATCCGCTCATTCATCTTTGGCAACTTCTTTGACAACACGAGAACGGTGCCTAGTGACGTGGTGCAGGGCATTCTCATCGGCTTCGGACTGGCGTTTGTCACGGCCCAGGTTTACGCGAGGATCAAGGCCACGAGGGTCAACGGGTGGATCACTATGTTTGGATTGGGCGAGCCTGGCAACGGCATGTTGCTGCGCGCCGCGCACGCCCAATTATTTCCCGGCCCGGTGAACGTTCCGCAAGAGGCCATGTATTGGTGGACGAACGCGGATGGCGCAGGCCATACGCTCTCCGGAGATAGCGACTATATCATGCACTTTCCGCCAGGTGGGCTTCCGCCGAACAATGCATTCTGGTCGCTAACTATGGGTACTTCGAAGAATCATTTTGTGCCAAATCCGATCAATCGCTACAGCGTCAGCGATCGTTCCGGCCTCGCGCAAAACCCGGACGGTTCGGTCGACATTTACCTTCAGCACGCTGCCCCGGCCGGTCACGAGTCCAACTGGCTGCCGGCCTCTTCGGACAATTTCATACTCTGGCTGCGCGTGTACATACCCGGCGAGGCCATTCTCCGTGGCGAGTACAAAGTGCCGCCGGTTGCCAAAGTGAGATGATGTAATGAACTACGAACATTTGCTTATCTTCGGTGGGCTTTGTGTCGCGACATGGTGCCTTGTTATCTACTTTTGGCCACGCATGCTTCTGTTCGTGTACAAGAGGGCGATCCTCGTTAAAGGGTTCGGTGACGGCCCTATCCCGGTCAATACGCTCTATACAGAGCCCCAGAAGCTCTTTGCAGAACCTCTCGCTTCGCAAACCGTCTCGAGCTCGAATTTAATGACTGTTGGCGTGAACCACGACACGCTCCCTACGGTCGGCTGGCTTGATCTCTCCAACGGACCGCAGGTCCTGCACGTCCCGGATATGTCAAATCGCTACTACAGCGTGCAATTTACGAATCCGTCGAAAAACACTACGTTTGCCTACGTCGGCACACGCACCACGGGAACCGCGGCCGGCGACTACCTCGTGAGCGGCCCCGGCTGGAAAGGAGTCATGCCGCAGGGAATGGCCCAGATCTCCGCACCGAATAATTCCGTGCTCGTCCTCGGCCGCGTGCTCGTGTACAACGACCAGGATCTCCCGACCGCCTATGGTCTCGCAAAGCAGATACAGCTGAGTAAGTTTGCTGCATGAGCAACATGACTAGCCTCTCCAAGCCGCCGGCGCGTCTGCGGCATAAGTACTACGCACACCAAGACTGCCTCGCTCAGTGTGCATGAGAACACTACCAACCATCTATGCAGCACCCAGTAACTTAATGACGTAAGCAGACCAAAATTGGACAGCTTTTGTGTAGTCCATTCGGGTATATTTGGGGAGCACACGGATGCCCCCTACTAACCAACCAATCCTTCTGCTTCCTTCGTGTGCTTCGTGCCCTTCGTGATCCTCGTGTCCCATATTCACTTGCCACGCGTGACGCATGACGTAAGAGATCGTGAGGCTATATGACCTACCTGGTAATCGAGGGCGTGATAGGCGTAGGGAAGACGGCCCTGACCCGCTTGCTGGGTGAGCAGTTTGGTGTGCCCACGCTGTTCGAGCAGTTCGAGGAGAATCCGTTTCTCGGGAAGTTCTACGCCGACCGCGAACAGTATGCGTTCCAGACCGAGGTGTTCTTCCTGCTAAACCGCTACCGCCAGCAGGAGGCAGTAGTTAAGCATGCTCTCGCCGGGGGCGATGGGCACTCTCTTGTGGGCGATTATTTGTTTGCCAAGACGCGTCTGTTCGCGGGGTTGAATCTGCGGGGAGCCGAACTGGCGCTGTTCGACGAGATATACGAGGCGTTGTCGCGGCAGGTGGCCGTCCCCGACCTCGTGGTCTACCTGACCGCGTCGGTAGATACTCTCATGTCGCGCATCTACCAGCGCGATCGATCGATCGAGCGCGCCATGCAGCGCGAATATATAGCAGACCTGGCGCGCCTGTACGACTCGTTCTTCGATGGGTACCAAGACACGCCCCTGGCCAAGATCGACACTGACAGCCTCGACTTTATGCGTAGTACTGCGGCTTTGCAGGAAGTTGTCAGAACGATCTTGCAGGCGGCGGGGGTCGGTAGTTTACGGTCAAAGAGATAGGGTGGAAATGAATTTGGGTAAGACGGTGAGAGACAAAATATCGCGCGATGGAGATATAATCACACTAGGAGATATACAAGTTCTAGTCCAAGAAATTTGGTATGTGGAGGTGGTTTTTCGTCCTCCAAGGGGCTTCATTGTCCTTAGTACTATCGCAGTAATATTATTTGCTGTAGTGCTGCTAGCCATGATCGTGGGAGCAGTAGGCAGTATTTTCTACTGGGACGCTAATTCTCCGGTTGTCGGACGGATAATAGGCATTATATTCGCAGTGGGAATGGTTGGTTGCTTTGGTACGTTCGCGTTCGCAATGATTGCCTATCGCGTGGAGTGGCAAGTAGAGATTGCCACTCCCTCCGGGACACATGTTGTTCACAGCGAACCAAGCAGAATGGGTGCGAATATCTATGCCAAGCGTTTGAGGCGTGTAATAGGTATATAGCCGCGAGAGCTTCAACAGAATTGAGTTTCTAACAGTTAGCCTACTAAAACTCATATACCAACGAACTAAGCGCCATTCCTCCGCGCCGCTCTGCCAGGACGCTTGGGGCTGATCTCTATCCCAAACTGCTGTAGCCACGACAGGTCGAGTGTCCACTCGTGCTGGGAGCGGCGCGACCACTGCTCGAACTCGGCTTCGAGGTATAGCTCGACGCTGTCCATGCTCCAGCCGTTGATATGGGCGAGGTGGGTGCGGGCCTGGCTCGACCTGCCCGTGCTCGTTGCGTAGCCGATGTGCTTGCTTTCGTGGCAGGCAGGGCACAGAGCGACGAGCCCCGCCAGTCGCTGCACGTGGTGAACGTCGTCGTATTCCCACACCTCGTGGCACTCGACAGGGTGCGCGCTCCCTCTTTGGCCGCACACCTCACAGCGTTGGCCTGCGCGCTCGTAGGTGGCATGCCTGAGGCGATCCCAGTCCTGCTGGCTCAGTTCGGAGCGCAGGTTGGAGAACCAGCAGGTGCTTGGCACAAGTTCAACCGTGAGCCGTGTGCGGGGCAGGAGGATCTCGCCGTCCTCGCCGATCTCCATTTCGTGAATGGCACGAGGGGATGCGTCAAGGCTGGGTGCTTCGCCTACCAGCCCGGCCAGTTGAAGTTCTTGCAGTTCGTTGGCGAGGCCTTTTTCGCGACAGAGGTGGTAGAGCCAGCCTTCGCGGTAGCCGCGCTTGCGCCGCAGGTTCTCCAGCGAGAGCACCTGGCGGTGACGGGCGGTCAATTCGATGTCCATGCCTAATTATAGCTTAGATACGCCCCTCCAGGTACTCCTTCAGGGCGAGGGCGGCGTTGTGCTCGGTGTCGTGGGCACTGTAGAGGAGAGTGACCGTGCCCTTGCGGGCGGCATCGAGGATAGGCTGCCAGGCGTCGGGGTGGGAGTCCAGTTCGGCGTGATAGCGTTGCTGGAACTCGGCCCATTTCGCGGGGTCGTGCGCGAACCATTTACGGAGGTCCGTGCTGGGAGCTACGTCCTTCAGCCAGCCGTCAAGCACCAGCGTCTCTTTGCGCATCCCTCTCGGCCACAGCCTCTCCACCAGGAATCGGGTGCCGTCCGAGGGGTCGGCGGGTTCGTATGCGCGCTTGGTTGTGATCATGTCGTTGCCTCCGAGTGACGAGGGGCGAGGGGTTAGGGGTTAGCAGAGATATGATGCGTCATACGCGTTTCGTCGGTCGTCGTACTAACCCCCAACCTCTCGCCCCTCGTTAGCGAAGCGCCACCATCTCTCGAAGCGGGCTTGGTCCCAGGGGTCGAACACGATGGCTTGCATGTGGTATACGAGCGTGGGGGTGATCTGATAGCCGCCCGTCACGAACTCGACACCCTGTGCTGCCGCTTCGTCCTGCTCGATGTCCACCTCTTCGTATTCTATCTGCTCGGCCTTGAAATAGGCCACTGCCGCATCGCTGTCCTCGCACCATGAGCGCCTGTAAATTACTATCGGTCCCGACTGCATTTCTTCTCCCTGGTTGGTCGTGATTAGTGACGACACGCGTCATGCGTCATCGCCTCGTAATCCCACGTGAACTTCATGATCCATCTTCGTTCGCCATGCATGACCCGTCACGCCGTCCATCAAACGCTGACCACCGGCTCGAAGTTCTGGATGTCTTCTCGCGATCCGCCCTGTCCCTCGCCGTAGTGGGCATAGCTCTCTATGAAGTCAATGGATTGCAGCCATTTTACCATCTTGAAGCCTACCTGCGTCTCCACGCGCAGACGTAAAGGCGCGCCGTGGGGAACGGATAGCGGCTCGTAGTTCATCTCGTAGGCCAGAATAGTCTGAGGCAGCCGCGCCATCTCAATGGGGAGCGACTCGTGGAAGGGACGGCCACGCGCGTCGAGGCCGATGGACACGAACATCATGTAGCGCGCGCCCGCCTTTGGGTGACAGCGGTTAAGGATGTCGCTCAACGCCACGCCTCCCCACTGGGCTGTACCTGTCCAGCCCTGAATGCAGTGGTGCTTGGTTATCTGTGTATGCTTGGTCATGGCTTGCAGGTCGGCCAGGGTCAGGTGCAGGGGCTTGTCCACGAGGCCCTTTACTTCAAGTGCCCAGTCCTTGTATTCACTGTCTACCAACTGTTGGTACTGGGCGGTCTCGGGTGGGTAGCCGTTGAGGATCAAGGTAGGCGAGATTTCGTCGGGGCGGTAGGTCTGGCGCGAACGCATGCGAAGCGACAGCAACCGCAGGCCAGGCCTGATAATCCAGCCCAGGATGTGCTGTACGGTGCGAGGGGATTTGCGCGAGTACCAGGTCGTGATGCCCCAGATAACAATGCCTGCGGCGATGATTCCCAGGCCGATAGCGATAGCCAGACCCTGATCGTGGTCATGTTGGCCCAGCACGATGTTGCCCATGTTGTTGCCGAACCCCGTCAGCACGACCAGTGTGACGTGGATGGCGATAAAGACCAGGAAGGCCACCAGTCCAATGAAGTGGAGGCTGCGCGCGGTTTGCCTGCCGCCGAACAACCGGGCATACCAGGGGAATTGCGCCTCGACCGCGGGCGACTGGGCCGCGCCTGTCAATATCAGGAAGGGCGCGAGGATGAATATCACCCCGGCGTAGGCCAATTGCTGGAGCGGGTCGAAGGGCTGGAACGCATCGGGAGGCGGTACGCGGAAGCTCACGTAGCCCACGAGGGTGTCCCACGCCTCGGGGATGACCGACCACGAGGTGGGGATCAGGCGCGTCCAGCCGCCAGTAGCGAAAAGGAGGACGACGTAAATCAACCCGTTGAGCACCCAGAAACCGAGCGCCGCGAAGTGCCAATGGCGACCCAACCCCAGGCTATTGCCAGGCTGGGCGATCAGGGGCGACCAGTCCTCCTCCTGTTCGCGAGCGATCCATGGTCGTTCAGGGTGGATCACTTTCTTAGTGAACTTGGCCCACTCTGTGCCAGGTATGCAGTGGTCATTCCAGTAGAGGCGGGGGTAGGCCGCCAATATCTGTATGCCCGCCCTGATGACGAAGCCTATCAGCAGAAAGTTCACCCAGTGGGCCATGCGTATCCATAGTGGGAAACCTTGTGCTGCATCGTTCATGTTTGTATCTCCAGGAGTGGGTGATCGGTGACCGGTGAGCGGTGACCAGGGACCAGTGACCAGTGACCAGTGACCAGGGTTAGTAGGACAACAGATGACGTATCACGTATCACTACTGGCCACTGGTCACTGGTCACTCACATCTCCCCCAGCCTCATATTCTCGGCGTTGTCTATCGGCACCTCGATCAGGGTGGGTTCGTCCATGTCGAGGGCGCGGCGGAGCAGGGGTGCGAAGTCCTCTGCCTGTTCCACTCGCCAGGCGGGGATGCCGAACGAGCTTGCATATTGCACCAGATCGGGGTTGGTGAAGTCTACACCAAAGGTGCGTCCGAAGCGGCGCTTCTGGTTTAGCTCGATCACGCCGTAATGTCCGTCGGTCCACACCACGTTCACGTAGGGCAGGCGGAGGCGGTGGGCCGTCTCCAACTCCTGAGAGTTCATCATGAAGCCGCCGTCGCCGCTCACCGCCACCACCTTGCGGTCCGGCAGAGCGAGTTTCGCCGCCAACCCACCAGGCACCGCGATGCCCATCGTGGCGAAGCCGTTGGAGATGATCACGGTGTTGGGGCGGGCGGCGGGGTAGAGGAGGGACAGCCATAACTTGTGCGCGCCCACGTCGCTTACCAGGATGTCATCGTCGCCGAGCGCCTGCCTGATCTCCCACACCACTCTTTGCGGCTTCACGGGCATACTGCTGTCCGTTGCGTAGCTTTGCAGGCCGGATAGTGCGCTCTCTTCGCCCTGCTCGGGCTGACTGTTGGCCCCTTTCCACCACGAATGTGCGCGTTCCCGGCACAGGCCGGCCAGGGCTTGCAGAGCATGAGCGATCTCGCCCACTACTTCCAGCGCGGGCAGGTAATGGCCATCGATCTCGGCAGGGGTGCTGTCAACGTGGATGATTTCTTTGTCGCGGTGCGGGTTCCATAGCACGGGTGACCACTCCACAAGGTCGTACCCTACGGTCATCACGAGGTCGGCTTCGGCCAGTTGGGGAACGGCGGCCAGGTCAGCGCCGGGTCTTTGCAGACCTACGGTGGCGAGGGAGTGGGGGTCGCGGTAGTCGATGCACCCCTTGCCCATGTAGGTATGGGCTACGGGCAAATCGAGCGCGTGGATCATGGCGACGAGGGCGTCGGCGGCCCCATGCCCGCTGGCCTGCCTGCGCACGACCCCGTTGCCCACCAGCACAAGGGGGCGTTTTGCACGACATAGGAGTTCCGCCGCCTTTTCCAACACGGCAGGCCCCGCCTGCGGGTAGGTAGTGCGGCGTATGGGCATTGGCTCGGTATCGGGTGGGACTGGAGTGGAGGCCACGTCCTCGGGCAGTTCGAGGTGGGTGGCGCCCGGCTTTTCGAGCCGCGCCAGCCGGAAGGCCTTGCGCACCATCTCGGGTACGGCTTCAGGTTGTTCTATGCGGGCGTTCCACTTGGTGATGGGCCGGAGCATCTGCACCACGTCAATGTACTGGTGCGACTCTTTATACACGCGCTCGAGGCCCGCCTGCCCTGTGATCGCCACGAGGGGGGCGCGGTCGAGGTTGGCGTCTGCTATGCCCGTAATGAGGTTGGTCGCGCCCGGGCCGAGAGTCGCCAGGCACACGCCGGGGTAGGTGGTAAGGCGTCCGTACACATCGGCCATGAATGCGGCACCCTGCTCGTGGCGGGTGGTAATGAACTTGATACTTTTGCTGTGCGAAAGGGCGTCGAGCAGGTCGAGAATTTCCTCGCCCGGCACGCCGAAGACGTACTTGACGCCTTCGTTTTCAAGGCAGCGCACCAAAAGTTCGGCGGCGTTGGTAGGATCTTTCATAAGGGTCATAGATCTTAGGTCTAAGTCATGAGCTATGCATGACTTGTCCTGTATTGAAGGTTGGGTAGTTGATACTAACAGTATACATCCGTTGGGGATGGCGAACGAGGAAGGGGAGGTCAGAGACCCGGCTATACGTTGACGTGACCACATCGTCTGGTGTGAAGTGGGCCTTTCTGTTATGATTTTGCTGACTAGTGGATCACTTGTGGCGTATGACGCATGACATACGAGCTGCGGCTTCTATTTTCTCCCAGAAAGACAGGTACAACTACATGGCTGACAATGTGACTACCAAGATTATCAAGTCCCACTTGATGGGGGGCGATCTCGTGCCGGGACAAGAGATAGCATTGAGGGTAGATCAGACCCTGCTGCAGGACGCCACGGGCACGATGGCCTCTTTACAGTTCGAAGAGCTGGGGATCCAGCGCGTATCGGTACCGCTCGCGGTGCAATACGTGGATCACAACATGATCGCGCTCGACTTCAAGAACCCCGACGATCATCGCTTCTTGCAGTCCTTTGCGGCCAGATACGGTCTGCACTTTTCGCACCCCGGCAACGGCATCTCGCACTATGTCCACCTGGAGCGTTTCGGCAAGCCGGGAGCCGTGATGGTCGGAGCCGACAGCCACACCACCACCGCGGGCGCTCTCGCTATGATCGCTATCGGGGCGGGGGGTCTCGATGTGGCCGTGTGCATGTCGGGCCAGGCCTTCGAGTTCGAGAGCCCCCTTATCGTGGGGGTCGAGTTGCGCGGCCACCTGTCGCCGTGGGTGCAGGCCAAGGACGTGATCCTCGAACTGCTGAGGCGGCGCGGGGTGCGTAACGGCCTGGGCCGCATATTCGAGTTCTATGGCGAGGGCGTCGCCACTCTGAACGTGACCCAGCGCGGCACGATCTGCAATATGATTGTCGAGATGGGCGCGACCACAGGCCTGTTCCCCTCGGACGAGCAAACCCGCGAATGGCTCGAGTTCCAGCAGAGGCCCGGCGACTGGACAGAGCTCGTGGCCGACGAAGGCGCCACCTACGACGAGTACGAGTTGATAGAATTGGACAAACTGGAACCCCTGATCGCCAAACCTTCCAGCCCCGGCAACGTGGTGCCCGTACGTGAAGTGGCCGGAATCCCGGCGGCGCAGGTGTGCGTCGGCTCGTCGGTCAATTCGGGTTACCAGGACCTGGCGATAGTGGCGGCGGTGTTGCGTGACAAGTCGGTGGCCGAAAGTGTGGTGATGACGGTTACTCCCGGCTCGCGCCAGATCCTCTCTACGTTGACCCGGAGCGGCATTTACAACGACCTGATGGTGGCGGGCGGACGTATGCTCGAGCCGGCGTGCGGGCCGTGCGTAGGCATGGGGCAGGCGCCGCCCTCGGGTGCTGCTTCGGTGCGCACCTTCAACCGCAATTTCCCGGGACGCAGCGGCACACAGAACGACCAGGTTTACCTGTGCAGTCCGGCTACCGCGGCGGCCACTGCCCTCTATGGCGTGATTACCGACCCTCGCGACCTGGGAGTGGAGGAGCCTACATTCCCACCGCCGGTGTTCGACCCCGCAGCGGGCGCACGCCAGATCACCCCGCCCATACCGGCGGAAGAGGCTCGGTCTATCGTGATCTCGCGCGGGCCGAACATCAAGCCACCCCCGGCGGAGACTCCCCTATCCGAATCGCTGGAAGGGTGCGTACTGATCGTCGTTGGCGATGATATATCAACTGGCGACCTGTCGCCCGATGGGGCTGAGGTGATGGCCTTCAGGTCGAACGTGGCCGCTATGTCGAAGTTCGTATTCCGCCGTATTGACCCAGATTTCGCGTCGCGGGCGCAAGAGTGGGGAGGCGGATTTATCGTGGGAGGGCACAATTACGGGCAAGGGTCTTCACGCGAGCATGCAGCGCTGGCTCCCAAGCAGTTGGGGGTGCGGGCCGTGATAGCCCGGAGCTTTGCGCGCATCCATCGCCGTAACCTGATAGCCCAGGGCATACCACCACTCAGCTTTGTTGACGACGCCGGCTATGATCTGGCGTGTCAGGGCGACAGGTGGGAGATCCCGGGCATCCGAGAGGCACTGGCAAATGGGCGTGAGGAGATCACTGTTCGGATTGCCGAACGAGGGGTGGAATTCAAGCTACAACTTCACTTCTCGCCGCGAGAGCGCGAGGTGCTGCTGAGCGGGGGCTTGCTGGCGCACATCCGCGAGGGTGGCGGCAATCTCAGTGCAGGCCAGGCGGTCAGCGCCGCCGTAGATCAGGGCTCGCCCTTCAATAATCCCCTGCCGCAAGAGCCTCCTGTGGCTTAATACAGTCTAGAGCGTGTTATGAACTATGAGCAATGAAATGGGCGAGTTGAACGAAACGAGCAGCCGTCAGAATAGCGAAGGCAACCAAATCAACCCTGCCAGCGTTTCGGGCAACCGCTCGTAGTCACGCTCCAGCCGCCGAAAGCGTGCCGCCCACGCGAAACTGCGCTCTGCCACCCACCTACGGGGCAGCAGCACGAACCCTCTCTTTGCCCCGCCGGCTATCCGGCCCCGGCCAGGTGCTCCAGCCGGGAAACCATCATGTGATCGAGATCCGTCGGGTAGACCACGCCGTGGGCCTGGGCTAGCTCAGACGCCAATTCCCGGTAGAAGTCGACGATGAGACCGGCTGCCTTAAGCATGGCGCTTCGTTCCAACGGACACAAGGTCGATGCCAACGGCGCCAGTTGACTGACGGGAAGTGCGTATTCCACCTTTTCATAACCATCGAGCGCCGCCGCGGGGTTGTGACGCAGGCGAGCCAGATCCACACAGGTGCGCCGCATTTCATCCAGATATCCGTAGGCGCCCCATAGTTCGCCGCGGGCCAACGGTGTGATGAAATGGTGGGACAGGTCATGCCAGAACCAGTAGATCTGGCGGTGTACCGTCGCGCGCTGCGCCGCGGGGTCCACGGTGGGCTCGGGGAACACGGCGCTCGCCAGTATACCCTGCTTGTCCAGCAGGACCCGATACGGGCCGGTATGGATATGCGCGAAGTGGCTCTCCTGGCCCAGCGCAAGCTCGCCCTCAACCCCATCGGGAAAGATGAAGAAAAGCACATCGGCGCCGGAACCGTTCCAGTCTTCCAGGAACAGTGGGACGCCCAGCACGCGGATAAAAGCCTCGCGCTCGGCGAAGAAGTCGGCATAGGCCGCGTCGGTGGTGATCAGGCCGAGATCCAGGTCTGAGTAGGCGTCGGCCGTGCCCCGCGCATAGGAGCCACCAAGAAAGGCCGCCACCACTCGCGCATCGGCCCGGCACGCGGCGACAAAGCGATTCAGGACCTCCTGGTAGTTCGGCGGCAGGGCTGCTTCGGGTGCATCCATGATATGGGTTCTCCTCTGGCTATTCTTTAGTCGCCGTGCCGCCGGCAAAGGCATCTCGCTCCGTGGCTATGCTTTCGACACTTTCATTGTAATGGCTGGGCGTTTCGTTCAACTTGCTCGCCTACTTGCCGAATGTTCATAACACGCTCTAGGGCTCGTTGTCCTTGGGTTGCACGAACGTGCCGTCTTTGTAGATCAGCCTGTGCCGGGATGTCGGGTGAGCACGCTGTTGTTCGGCGTGTCGTTCGCGCTGGGCGCGGCTGCTGCGGAGCAGTTGCTTGATGAAGCGCTGCGCCCAGGGGGTCACGTCGTATTCCCTCAGCCTGTTCTGCATCGACCTGTTGCGGCGAATCTGCTCACTGGTGGGCGTTTCCAGCGCGGTAAGCAGGGCTTCGGCGATTTCCTCTTTGCTGTTGGGGTTGATCTGCACTGCCTCGGTTAATTCGTTAGCCGCGCCCGCGAAGATGCTAAGGACGAGCACACCCGTGCTGTCGGTACGGCAGGCGAGATACTCTTTCGAGATCAGGTTCATGCCGTCGCGCAGGGGAGTGACCAGCGCCACGTCGCCCATGCTGTACAGGGTCACAAGAGGCACGAGCGGGATGAAGGCGTACTGGTATCGTATGGGTACCCAGCCGATGTTGCCGAATTCGCCGTTGATCTGGCCCACCATAGTCTCGATCTGCGTCTTAGTCTCAGAATAGTGTTGCACACCTACTCTGGAAGGGGTCACCACCAGCGCAAGCACTACCTTCTCATGCCAGTTGGGGTTCTGCTCCAGAAACAACTCGTACCCGCGCAGACGGTTGACTATGCCCTTGGTGTAATCGAGCCTGTCTATGGAGAGGACGAGCCTGCAGCCTTGCAGGGTGCTCTTGAGGTCGGCCTTGGCCCGCTGCACTTCGTCGCTAACGGCGGCCTGGGCGTACTTCTCGTAGTCGATGCCCATCGGGTAGGTGCCCGCGCTCACGATGCGGTCGCCCACGCTGATACCCGCTTCTGAGTGCTTGTATCCGAGCATGCGCGTCACGGTATCGATGAAGTGGTCGGTGTAGTCTTTCGAGTGGAAACCGACCACGTCCGATCCCAGCAGGCCGTTGAGTATCTGTTGTCCCCAGGTGCGGGGCATCATCCTGAAAAGCTCGTAGCCGGGGAAGGGGATGTGGAGGAAGAAGCCGATGGGCGTATCGGGTAGTTGCTCACGCAGGAGGCCGGGCAACAGCATCAGGTGGTAATCGTGCACCCACACGATGTCGCCCGGCTTTACGACCTTCATGACCGCGTCGCAGAACTGGCGGTTCACCTCTTTGTAGACAGACCAATACTCCTCGTCGTAGGCCACATAGGCCTGAAAATAGTGGAATAGAGGCCAGATGGTCCTGTTGCAAAAGCCCTGGTAGAACTGGTTCATCTCCTCGTCAGTGAGGTAGACGGGGTGGGCGTTAAAGCGCGTCTCTGCAACGCTTTCCAGTTCCCCCCGCAACTCGGACGGCACCGAAATGCCGGGCCACCCGATCCAGGCATAGCTGTATGTGCGGCGCGATCCGAGCGTGGCGAGCCAGGCACTTAATCCCGAAACCAATCCGCCCCCGCTCTGCTCGAAACTGAGCACATCACCATCTCTGCTTACCGTGAAAGGCAGCCTGTTGGACACTATGATGACCCGTTGTTCGGCGGGTTGTTGCTCGGGTTGAGCAGGCATTTGGTTGCTCCGAGGGGCGTAGGTCGTGCGTCATGAGTAATTCTCTTTTGTCGCGACAAAAGAGCGCCTAGCTTATACAGAACAAGTTCTCATGACATATGACGTATGGCCGCGCACTCACGGCCCGTAAATCTGCCGGTATAGCTGTGTACCTAGAAGGCCGAGTTGTACCTCGAAGGGGGTGCCTGCCTGCTCCGGGTGTAGCTCAAAGCGATTGCGCTCGAAGTATTGCACGGTGTAGTCTTTGCCGTCTATGGGGTTGGTCTCGGTGCGTTCCTCGGTTATGGGGTAGCCGAACACCGGCAGGCCGCCGGTGGCGTTCCAGTATGCGAGGAAGGTGGGTGACACGTTATGTCCGGTCTCGGTGAAGAAGGTGTAGCCCTCTTTCTGCTGGGCCGGCGGCTCAGGTTCCTGCACGAGCGCGCCCAGCCTACCCAGCACCACCTGGTTGCCTGTTGATGGGTGCTGCTCGAAACGCGCCCGCTCGAAGTACTGGGCGGTATATGTCTCGCCTGTGTCCTTGTTTGTCTCCTGCACGAGGTCAGAGATAGGGTAACCAAACAAGCCCAACGCGCCGTTATCCTGCCAGTACTTCAGGAAGGGCTGGCTCACGAAGTAACCCGTTTCGGGAAAGTAGACGTGGTCAGCATCGGGCGCTATGGCCGAGAAGGTCCACTGCGACGAATGTGTGCTCGAGTCAGCCCTCACGAGGTCGAGGCGCAGGGTATGTGGTCCGGCAGCGACGGCGGGCGATGTGGCGCTGGCCCTGAACCTGTTCTCGGCATCGCTCACGGGCGCTATCTGTGTGTCCAGCGCCTTGCCGTCGAGCATGATGGTGGCGCTAAGGGGAGATTGCGTGTCGGTAATGTCCACGCTCACCGCGACCTCACCCGCACCGGCCTGCACCAGGCCACCGGGAGAGGGGCGCATGCGGGCGGTGTCCACGGGCGCGGCGGGTGGTGGCTGTGAGGTGGGTTGTGCGCCTGCCACAAGGGTGGGAGTGGGCGCAACAGCACGCGAATCGACGTTGAACCTCCACTGGGTACTCTTACGATCGCCGCTTTCTGTGACCGCGTTGATGCGGGCGGTGTGCGCGCCCAACGTCAGCCCGGTTACGTTCGCGGTGGCGGTCTGGGTCATGGGCGATGCACCGCTCAGTGTGGTTTCGAGCACGTTGCCGTCGAGGGTAATAGTGGCGCTGACGACGGGGCTGTTGGATGCGATCTGCACGCTGATCGTCTGTGCGCCCAGCCCAATTATGTCTCCGTCGGCTGGGGTGAAGTTGTTGAAGGTGATAACCGCCTCGGGCGCGGTGGGTGGCTCCTGTAGGTCTACGGGGTCGGTGTGCAGAGCGATATTGCCCAGAATTGCCATACCGGCCAGCACAAGCACGACGGGTATGAGCGACGCCAACCAGCCGACCCAGCTTGCTCGTTTCTCGCCGGAGGCGGGGCCAAGCGCCTCCTCTACCTGGAACTGGCGGCCCGTATCCTCGAATAGCTGGAGTCGGGTGGGATTTATACTGCCCACGAGGGTCTTATCATCTATCACCGCGATGTTCGGTACGTCGCCGGACGGCAGAGCGCTGCTCGCCATGTGCTTTTGTGCAACAGCCAGCACGTCCACCAGCGGTGTGTTGGGGCCAACCGAGTCGAGCGCATTGACAGGGGTGGTTATTGAGCGAACGGGAGTAGTGGGCCAGTTGCCTTGCAAGAGGGCATCGGTGGCGGCCAGTGTGGTAACGCCGTTGAGGTTCCCCTTGGTGTCCACAACAGCGAGGGGAGTATTGGGTGGGAAGCGTGGGTGGGCCTTGACCATCTGGGCTACAGTTTGCGACTCGTCGACAATATCGTCGGGCCTGCTGGTTTCCATCAGGTCGGTGGCTTTCAGTTGTAAGAATAGTTCGCGGAGGGCTTTGCGCTGGGTGCCGGCGGTGGCGGCTTCATTGGCGGCCCACGCTGCCACCACGAGGGCCAAGGCTTGCAGCCACACGTTGCTGGTGAGGCCGCGCCATGCCCCTGCAAGCACGAGCAGGAGAGTAGCGATCCTGCCTATAGACTGAGCGGCGCTCAACGCGGCTTCGCGGTCGTTCGAGAAGAAGTAGAGGGCCGCAGACAACGCCATGCCGCCATCGAAGGGGCTGCCAGGTATGAGGTTGATCAGGCCCACCCAGATGTTGAGCCAGCCCAGTGGCACAAGCACGGCGGCCAGCCAGGCAAGCGCGTTGCCGGGACTCATGAGGGCGTTGCCCCCCAGCACGAGTATTCCACCCAATGCAAGGTTGAATATGGGCGCGGCCAGGGCCGCTACGATGGCGCGTACCAGCGTTATGTCTTGCATCCTGAAGGAGGGTGCCGCGCCGAAGGGGAAGAAGGTTACATGGTGGGGAGATGTAGGGGCTATCAGTTCGTGTATAAACTCATGCGCGATGACGCAGACCACGTAGAGCAAGACCACGATCACGGCAACCAGCCAGTAGAAATTGGATGCCCAACTGGGGAAGTTTTCGGGCAGCCAGAGCAGCGCCACCCACCATAGCACCAGTATGGAAGCAAAAATCCAGGTGTAGTGCAGACTGATTGTTAACGGTCCGATTCGTCCTAGCCTTAGCCCCGGTCGCATTTGTTAGTCCTCCCGTGTGAGTGAGTCGTAGATCTTCGATCGCAGATCGTAAGTCATGAGTGATGAGTGGCGAGTGATACGCCATTCAATGAAGCGCTTCCGCTGTATAGCGCCTTGCACGTTGCGTGCCAGTCAGTGGTACCATTATAACCGTAACGGGGATTATGACCAGAAAAGTAGGCGGGCTTCTATATGTGTCGTGCGACGATTGGGACCATTTAGTCTTGATGAAAAAGCTATAACTGATACCTGGTTGGCATATTACTTACTAATCAGAACACCGAAGAGAGGGTAACGATGATGTCTATTCGTATTGGGAAGCCAAAACGCGCCCTGAGGTTCGCGCTGCGATTGCCTATTTCCCTGTATCACGCGGGGTTGGGCTTTCTACTTGACCACCGCTTTTTGCTCTTGACGCACCGGGGGCGCAAGTCGGGGAAACTTTATGAGACCGTACTAGAGGTGGTTGTGTACGACCGCGCCACGAACACCGGCTACGTGGTATCCGGTTGGGGGAACAAGGCCGACTGGTATCGTAATCTTGAGGTTGAGTCTGCGGTTCGGGTTCAGATGGGGCGGCAGGACTACGCGCCTGTACACCACTTCCTCACGCAGGAGGAGGCTGTGAGGGTGTGGACATCATTCCGCCACAAGCACCCCGTCGAGGAGCGCCTGGCGCTACGTCTCTTTTCACGCCCCGGCAGGACGTACAAGAACGCGGCCGATCGCCGCAAGGAGTTCCTGAGCGACGTGCTGATGGTGTCGTTCCGGCCCAAGGGGTGAGCGGCATATTATTGCGTGCTGGTAGTGCCCCGACCCTTGGACAGAGGAGATCCTCTGTCAACCAATCCTAATACGCAAAAAAAGAACCCTGCTCAATAGCGGGGTTCTTCTCAAGTGTGTAGAATTGGAGTAATTCTAGTTTGTTGCGTCGTCAATCGCGTTCTCGACGTTCCTCTTGGCATGGCCGAGTGCGCCCTCAACGTTGCCTTTGGCCTCGTTGAAATGCCCTGCTGCTTGCTTGCCCTCGCCTCTGGCCTCCTGGTCAACGTCGCCTGTTGCGCGGCCCACTTCTTCCTCGGCCTTACCGGCTGCCTGCTGAGCCTTGCCCTTCAGCTTGTCACCTAATCCGTCGGTCATTGTTTTTCTCCTTTTGGTGATATGTCAGGCTAATACGTTAATCGCCGATCGACGGCTGTCGATCTGAACTACGATACGGACAGGAAGCAACTTCCGTGCCTCGGCTTTGTGCGCGGCAAGCAATTCCTGCGTGTGGGACTATTGTCAACCCCCACAATAGGCCAAATGGGTCTATTCAAATGCGCCTGCCTGGGAGTATTATGCCTGCAAGGTGTCATAGTGACCCCTCTTTGATGCGTGTCATATACAGCGTGACCCATGTCTATGACAACCGGATGTGTGCAAAGTTTCTAAACATTATACGTTCGAGCCTTCTTTGCGAATGTTTCAGATGACTCTACAAAAGAAAACGCTACTTATTATCGCCCTAACCCTCGGCGTTCCGATCCTGGTCCTCTATTTTACTTCCCAGGCAATCGTGTTAGGGCGCTTTTCGAGCATCGAAAACGACGAGGCCGTCCAGAACATCCAGCGCGTGCAAAGCGCCCTGGACGATGACCTGACCGCGTTGGAGAGCACTACCCGCGATTGGTCGATGTGGGATGACACTTTCCAGTTCATTGCCGACCGCAACCAGGACTACATCGAGTCGAACCTTACTGGCTCCCTCGCAATGGACAATAATCGTCTGGACGTCATGCTCTTCTACGACGCACAGGGTAACGAGGTCTTTGCGAAAGCATCGGATTACCAGGGTGGGTCACAGACGCCTCAACCCACAAGCCTGCTGAGTCGGATTGGGCCGGACAGCCCCCTCTTGCAGCACACGTCAGCCGCCAGTAGCATCAAAGGCCTGATTTCTCTGCCCGAAGGTGCTATGCTGCTTGCCTCGGAGCCGATCATGCACAGTTCGGGCGAGGGCGAAATAGGCGGCACACTTATCTTCGGGCGCTTTCTAAATACAGATGCCATCGAGCATCTGGCCAAGACCACCCTGATTGGTCTGTCACTTACGCCCCTCTCCTCTCTGTCAGCGAGCGAGGACCCTGAGGGTCCTGTACCCCAGCTGTCTGTGGAAGCGCCTATGCAACTCATAGCAAGAAGTGATGATAAGCTGGACGGCTACTATTTACTCACCGACGTGTTAGGGAATCCGGCACTGGTACTTGAGGCCGAAATGCCTCGAGTGGTCTATAACAAGGGCGTGCAAAATCTGTACTCGTACTTGCTGATCCTGCTGACTGTAGGGATCTTGCTGGGAGTGGTCATGACGCTCCTTATGAAGCGGCTGGTGCTGTCCAGACTGGCGCTGCTCAGGCACGAAATGGGCAAAATCAGCCTCAGCAGCGACATATCCCACAGGGTCAACATGCCGGGCAAGGACGAGTTTTCCGACCTGTCTATATCAATCAACGATATGCTGGCGGCACTGCATCGCTCGCGCGAGGAACAGTGGGAGAGCGAACAGCGCTACAAGGCAGTGGTCGAACAAACGCGAGAGGCAATCTTCCTCGTTGACGCGGTAACAGGGCATTTCGTGGAGGCCAACGCCTCGTTCCAGGCTATGTTGGATTACACTTTTGACGAGCTAACCAAGCTCCGGCTTGCTGATATTACCGTATCCGGTGGAGATAAGACGGGCAA
>DATINP010000045.1:0-13896 GCA_035474135.1 Chloroflexia bacterium
AAATACATGAGCAGCAGGATAAGACCCAGCACGCCCAGAGCGATGCCAATATAAAGTGGGTCTACCTGGTAGAGCAGGGGAAGGGCGTCCTCGAACTGGGCGTGGGCAATCGAGAAGTAAATGCCGGCGCCGCTCAACGCAAGGAATACCAGTCCAAAAAACAAACTCCAGCCTGACGCGCGTTCGGTCAGCGTGCCGACAGCATCCACATCTCGCAGGAAAGCAGCGCGTACTACGGTTGGCGCGAGCAGGATCACACGCTTGTTGGTCAGATAGAGAGCGCCAAGCTGAAACACGACACTTTCCTCAGGGAGTAGCTCAATCGCGCCCCTCGGCACGATGCGCGCTCCAGCCGCGTCCATGTCTGGCCCTGGATCGACGGAGGATCTTGCTCCGTTGGTGCTACTGTTGGGAGCCACGCCACCCGAAATGTAGCCCCCCTGCTGTCCTGTTGGCCTCGCGGGCTGACCCGAAAGAGGCGCTGTCAATGGACCCTGGCTGTACGGTGTCGCGCTCGCCACAGTGGGAGCGCCTGCTGCGCTTGCGCTGGTGTAATTTGGCGGCAGTTCGTTATAACTTGGGCGGATGTCGTAGCCCGTGCTTCCACTCGAACTCGCGGATTCCTGGCCCTGGATGCCAAGCCCACTTAAAACCAGGCCGCAGCGTGGACAGGCGTGGGCGTCAGCCTGTACTGCACCGCGGCAGCGTGGACAAACGATTAAAGTAGCCAAATGAAAGGATCCCTTCTGTGTGAACATTCTGCGCCCTGCATAAGCGGTCGCAGAGTCTCCATTTTCAGCGCAATTCGTGGTTCGCCATTACTTCGAGAAAAGTATATCATAGTGGATATGGCCTCGCAATCAAACGCGCACTATGTGCTCTTATCTACCGGATTGTAACTGTGAGCAGCACCGGAGACAAATCACGATCGGAACTCCTCTTATCCTGGCTTCGCGATCAAATTCGCGCGCACGGTCCAATTACCGTCGCGCAGTTTATGGAGCAGGCGCTTTACCATCCGCATCTTGGATATTACACCTCCGGCCCCAACATTGGACCGCGTGGCGACTTCGTTACCAGCCCGGAAGCATCTCCCGCCTTCGGGAAGCTACTTGCGTCTCATGTGGCGGACGTGGACGCTCTGCTGGGTAAGCCACCCGCATTTGACATCGTAGAGGGCGGTCCAGGCATGGGAACGCTCGCTCGCGACCTGCTGGACGAACTGCACCAAAGTAAACCGGATCTGTATTCGAGGGTCCGCTACCGGCTTGTTGAACTAAGCCCGGCTCTGACACAGGCCCAGCGGGCGCTGCTTCAGGAACACGGGAGCGTTGTCGAGTGGCATTCGGATCTTGCCCGACTCCAGGGTGCTCTCCAAGGCGCGGTGATTGCTAATGAACTTGTCGACGCTTTCCCTGTCCACGTGCTCGAGAACCATGCTGGCACAGTATGGGAGCAGCACGTCACGCTCGACGAAGCAGAGGAATTGGCAATTGTGTTGCTACCCATTTCAGATCCGAGCCTCAATGCTTTCCTGGACAAGGAAGGTATCGTGTTGGCACCGGGGGAGCAGGTCGAAGTTAATCTGCTTGCAGAGAAGTGGTTGTCCGATCTGTCATCTGCCCTGGCCAGGGGCGTCGTGACACTAATAGATTACGGTGACGAGTCTCCGGCCCGATACTCCGCAGCCCGACGTGAGGGCACGCTGCTTGGGTACTATGCAGGCGGTGTAACAGGCTCAATATTGTCTCACCCAGGCGAACAAGATCTTACGGCCCTGGTGGACTTCACCGCGCTACAACACTCGGCATCGCATGCAGGATTCGATGTCATTGGCTTAACGCGTCAGAGCAACTTCTTGATTGGCCTCGGCCTGGGCACAACCCACACGCCTGAAACGGTGTACCCTGACGACATCGAGGCTGCCATCAGGTATAGGCGCGGGATTCAAACGCTTATTTCCATGGAAGGCCTGGGCCGCTTCCACGTCCTGCTTCTTTCGAAGGGCATCGAACCTGAGCAGGCACTACCCTGTCTCAGCGGTCTGAAATATGCGGCTTATTTGGTGTAGGGCAGTGAGCGCCGGATCGCACGCACTGTGTTTTTCAGCAACATCGCGTTGGTAACCGGACCGGTGCCGCCGGGCACAGGCGTTATCGCTCCAACACGCTCCAGGGCAGCCTCATAGTCGACATCGCCCGTCATGCGGTCGTTCACCATGGCGGCCCCGAAATCGAGCACCACGCTGCCGGGGCGCAGCATATCGCCTTTAATCATGTGAGGCTTGCCAACAGCCACTGCAAGTATCTCGGCCTGGGCTACCAGGGCGGGCAGGTTTGTAGTGCGTGAATGGGCCACGGTTACGGTGGCGTTTCGCGCCAGCAATAGTTGGGACAGGGGTTTGCCGACAACACCACTACGCCCTATCACGAGAGCGCGTTTGCCCTCGACGGGGATCTTGTAGTAGTCGAGGATGGCCATCCCACCCGCAGGGGTGGCAGGCACATAGCAATCCAGCCCCAGCATGAGACGCCCCACGTTCAATGGGTGGATGCCGTCCACGTCCTTTGTTGGATCGAGCGAACCTATTATGGTTTCCAGGTCAATTTGCGATGGGAGCGGTTGCTGGACCAGTATGCCCGCGATTTCCGGCAGTACGTTCAATCGTGCAAGCTCGGATTGGAATACGGCTCTCGACACGGTTTCGTCCAACTCGACCATCGTGACAGTGACGCCAACTCTGCCGAACGAGTCTTGAATTCGTTGTGCATAGTTTACGGAAGCGGGATCACTGCCGAGCCGCACAACTGCCAAACCGGGCAATATACCGTGGCGCGACTTTAGTTCGGCGATATCGCTTTTGCAGTCTTGCCTGATTTGTGCGGATACATCTTTGCCCCGCAAGATCAAGGCGGTGTGCTCGCTTTGATCTATTGTCACGTCTGCTGATCGTGCGATTTGTTCTGCTGTATCTGCTGTTATTGTGCTCATTGTTGGTGTGCCGGCTCTCTTTGCGTTTTAATCTCTACATTTAGGTTTGCATGTAAGGCAACCATCGGGCTAAAGGTCACGACCGGGTGTTGGGGCGCCGCCTGCTGCTCCCTCTTCGGTCAGGTGTTCAGACGAGTTCAGCAAGAGAAGGTCGTGGCTGTCCGTGTGATGATCGTGGGCCACGACCGTCACCCCGGTATTGCCCATGCGTGCCTGGCGCGTTTGCCATGTTTCCACCAGATCCCAGTCGTGCAAGGCGGCCAACAAGGTAGTCAGCGCGGCACCGTGCGATACGATAATTATGGCCTCGCCTGTATGCTCGGCTACGATCTTCTCATACGTGGCGTAGATGCGGCGTTGGACTGCGGGTAGGCTCTCGCCACCCGGAACGGTAAAACTATCGAGTTGCTCGTCCCACAGGTCGAGCTTGCCGGGGAAGCGCGCCTCGATTTCAGCACGCAAAAGCCCTTGCCATTCACCGCCGTGCAGTTCACGTAGTCCCCTGTAAAGCTGTGGTATCAGTCCAACGCGCTTGCCTATGATTTGTGCAGTTTGGACGGCGCGTTTGAGGTCGCTCGAGAACAGGGCGGCAAAATGAACAGGTTGGGTGGCGAGCCATTTTGCCACAGCTTCCGCTTGCGCCAACCCTTTACGGCTCAACTCAACGTCGAGATGACCCTGGAAGCGATGCTCTGCGTTCCAGGTAGTTTCTCCGTGCCGAACAAGGTATACCAACGTCTTGCCGTCGGTAATAGCCTTGACCGTCTTCTGTTTGGCAGCTTTGCCCGTCATTATGATTATTTAGCCCAATCCCGGCTTATGACTTATGTATCACGGTGCGCTCATCCAGCGAAGTTAGTTCTGCCAATTTAACGTCTTCATATAGTGGCTGGTGAGATATGCATAAGTCCAACCCGTTTTTTCGTAAAGCTTACGTGCACTCATATTGGAATTCTCTACGAACAAGGTTGCACTATGCATTCCTTGCTCTGCCAGGTAACCGAGAGTTTGTTCCAGCAGCGCGGCTGCAATACCACGGCCGCGATACTGGGGGAGCACGCCGACAGTACCTATGTAGCCGACTTCATGTCCTCCAACTATGTCAATGCGCGCACGACTGGTGCCGATTTCCTGACCCGACGCCGTGTCCACCGCGAAGAAATAACCGTGCCGGCTTACGCCTGGCTCGCTGAGTTGGGCTATGATACCCGCCGCGCTCGCTACTTCACCAAAGCATCGCACAATTAACCCGGCCCATATACCGGGGTCGCGTTCCATATCCGAAAATGTGCGTACCCTAACCCCTTCGGGCCAGTTGGGCCGTGTTGCCCGACCGATGGTGTCCAGGCGCATTTGCCAGAAGCTGTGCCCGGGGCGGAATCCGCGCTCGGTCAACCATTGGCCAACGCCGCCCGCACTTTCGCCCGGTGTTGTATATACCGGGGTGGTTATGGTCGCGATTGAACTGCGCTCGGCCCTCTGCATGACCAGTTCGTAAAGGGCGCTGCCGATGCCCTGTCGCCTGAACATGGGGTGGACCGCTATTTCGAAGTTAAGGCGCGGCGCGCCGTCCTTGAAGACGCCCACTTGCACAAAAGCCACAAGTTCGCCGTCTTCGCCAGGTATTACCTGCACATCGTAGCGGGGGTCAATGTTGCGTCTCTGCCAACGAATAACCATGTCGGTTGGTGCGGGCGGCACGGTGGGAGGGCACGCTTGCGCCGTCCACAAGAGGCGCGCAAGTGGCGCCATGTCTTCATCTTGGAATGGACGCAGTCGAGAAAACAAGGGGTGGATTGGCTGACTGGTTGTCTGCATCAGGTCGGTACACTTCCCGTAATTACCCCGATCGGGCCTATTAATTGTACCACGTCGGCGGTAAGTGGAAAAGGAGGTTGCACATTACAGCACGGACGACTCTCATGGTCGCGCCCAAGAGTAGAATAAAAAATGCCGGCCTTCCGGAGCCGCCGCAATGCTATCTTAGTACCGAGGTTAGTATTCGCGCTGGATTACGAAGTCAGCGAGGTCGAGCAGCGAACGGCGAGCGGGAACATCAGGCAAATCCGCAATGGCCGCTTTCGCTTCTTCTACAAAGCTGCGGGCAACATCTGCCGCCCTTGTAACCGCATCGGAAGCGTTGATGCGGGCGAGCACCTGGTTGACAGCGGCGTCACTACGGTCGACGCCTTCGATTACACGTATCAGGTCATCCTGCTCGGCCTGAGTGGCATTTTCAAGGTAGAAGAACGTCGGCAAGGTGACAGTGCCCTGGCGAAGGTCGCCGCCGGTGGGTTTGCCTATTCGCTCGGCGGTCGATTGCACGTCCAGAATATCGTCCACAACCTGGAAGGCCATTCCAATCTGCTTCGAGTAGAAACGCAGGCGTTGAATGGCGTCTTCGGGAGCATCCGCCACGACTGCGCCAATCTCGCCCGCGCCGGCGAACAGCACGGCCGTTTTCGAGTATATGCGCTTGTAGTATTGGTCGACTGTTGCAGTCATGTGGTGAGACGAAAACTTCTGCTCAATTTCGCCTTCTGATATCGTGACGAGCGACTCAGCGAAAATACGAGTGGCTCGCATTTTGCCACCCATAGTACTCAGTACGGCCGACTTCGCAAACAAGAAGTCGCCCACCAGTACTGTCGTGCCCTCGTCCAGGATCGAGTTGAGCGTCGGCAGACCGCGGCGTACCAGGGCATTGTCTATGGTGTCGTCGTGTACCAGTGAAGCGGTGTGCAGCAGTTCTATTGCCGCAGCCATTGGCACAAGCTTTTCGAGGTCGTAATTGTAGAAGCGTGCACACAAAAAGAGGATCGCGGGGCGTAGGCGTTTGCCTCCCGCCGCGATAATCGCCTCCACACTGCCCCGAACAATAGGGTAGTCAAGCGTGGCAATTCCCCGCAACGCCTCGTCGATGCTACTAATGCCATCGGCTACAGGAGCGAAGATCTGCTTAAGAGTGAGAGATTTTTGTGACACTGAAGGGCTGGTCATATTATTAGCTGTGAGGCATGGTCTCTGTAGGGCGCCCATGAAAGACGCTCGATCGAGTATAGCAATCCCCGTGTAGATTGTCAACCTTTTCACAATCTATGAACGCTTCATGCTCGGGTCGAGAATAGACGCCGGGCGGCTTCCGGGCGTATACTACAATGTGCTTATCTGCGCATTGCGTGGTGCGGCTAATATTGAGGATTGCATGCTGCTCGCCGAGAATACTATCAAGAATCAAATTACGACTGACTACGATTGGCGAAGAGAGCCCGTAGGGTTATATCTTCACGTGCCGTTTTGCGAGTCGAAGTGCATTTATTGCGACTTCAACTCCTATGCTCACATGGAGAGCAAGTTCGCGCCTTTTGTGACCGCCATTTGCGCTGATATTGCACGAGGGGCGGGCACTTTCCTGGAGGGAGAACAGGATTGCGCTGGAGCAGACATTGCGACCGTGTTCTTTGGAGGAGGCACCCCCAGCGTCCTGCAGCCCGAGCAGATTGGGCGGATACTTGATGCTGTACGCACACGTTACAGGCTGGCGCCCGACGCTGAAATCTCGATGGAGGCCAACCCGGGCACGATCACCCTCGACAAGTTCACGGGATATCGTGAAGCAGGGGTCAACAGACTGAGCATGGGAGTGCAGGTGCTGGATGACCCTATGCTGAAGAAGTTGGGCCGAATCCACAGCGCAAAAGGAGCGCTCGAGTCCTACAGGTTGGCTAGAGAAGCGGGTTTCGATAACATCAACCTGGACTTTATTTTCGGTCTGCCGGGGCAGGACGTGCGGCACCTCGACACGATGCTGGATCGACTGCTCGCGGTAACACCCCTGCCCGAGCACCTGTCGTGTTATTCCCTGATCGTCGAAGAGAATACGCCCCTATTTACGGGAGTTGCTCGGGGACTGATCCAGGTGCCGGGAGAAGACGAAACTGCCGAGATGTACGAACTCGTGATGGCGCGACTTCCCGAAGCGAGTTATCAACAATACGAGATCTCTAACTGGACGCGAGACAAGATGTGCAGGCATAACCTCATCTATTGGCACGACCAACGTTACCTGGCGTACGGGCCGGGCGCAAGCGGTTACTGGGGCAATACGCGCTATAAGACGGTGTTGGCCCCGGCAGACTATATCAAGCGCGTACGCAATGGCGAGCCCGTGGTCTCCGAGCAGTATTCGGTCTCACAAGGTGACGAAATGGGCGAGTTCATGATGCTCGGTTTGCGTCTCAATAGCGGTGTAAGCCGGAGCGAGTTCTCCCGGCGTTTTGCACAGGAAATAGAAGTCACGTTCGCCGAGCCACTCCGGCGGATGTTCGGGTATGCATTGCTTGAACAGGTGGACGACCATATTCGCTTGACGGATCGCGGGCGCATGCTAGGTAACGAAGTATTCGCCGAGTTTATCTAGGCGTAGTTGCCTTGCGTGTTAATCTACAAGCGCGCAATGTTCGCAGAATCCACCGTAGGGATAAGACTTGACCGGTTCGCCCGCTGCCACTAAGGCCCGGCGAACGCGGCACACGGGCAGGCCCACCACGTTATTTATGCATCCTTCGGTACTGCTCACCAACTTGCCGCCTTCTCCCTGCAGTGCGTACGCACCTGCCTTATCATAAGGTTCGTCCGACGCGACATATCCCTCTAGCTCAAAATTGGAGTAATCACGCATAAATACAGTGGAGATAACGGCCTCCATGTGCAGCAAGGTCGGGGTCTCATCCGCCATTACACGCAGCAAGACGAAGCCCGTCACTACGTAGTGCGGACCGCCGCGTAGAAGTCTCAGCATACCACGCGCGTCGTCACGGCTTGTGGGCTTGCCGAGGGTGCGCCCGGGGCCGACCACCACCGTGTCCGCGCCGAGAATTACAGTGCCCTGGGCAATCTTGTCGTGACCTAGCAAGGCCACATCAGAGGCCTTGCGCCACGCCCATAAGCGCGGATCCTGATCCAACGGTAGGGGAAAAGGCGGAGCCAGGTTCAATAGAGGAATGTCGAAAGGCGGGTAGCTACCGGAGCCTCGCTCTTCGATGTCGCTCGTAATGGACTCGTAGTGAGCGACCACCCGTTGGATCAGATCGATGCGGCGGGGCGACCCTGACGCTAGAATCAGCACAGGTTACCCATTACCGGCCCAACCGCTTCAGCGCATGCATTACCATATCTTCGGTGCTGTACTCTTGCCCTCGCGTGAGATCGGACAGGGCCGCCTGTATTTCAGCGGGGCTATAACCCAATCCAGTCAGCGCCTCGACTACCTCGCTGGCGGCCGATGGCGTAGTCGAAATACCCGCGGCGACAACAACGTCCAGCTTGCCCTTTAGCTCCAGCACCAACCTCGAAGCGGTCTTTCTACCAATGCCTGGGATGCGCGTCAACAGATCCACATTGCCGGCACTTATCGCGTTTTCCAGGGCTTCCACAGGCATAGTGTTGAGGATTGACAGGGCCACTTTCGGTCCAATCCCCGATACGCTCAAGAGCGTTTCAAACATCCTGATGCCACTTTCGTCGGGAGTACCGTACAGGGCGAGTTGGTCTTCGCGCACATAAAGATACGTGAAGACGCGTCCCTTCTCACCGATGCGCCCAACCTGCCCAAGAGCAGTGCCAGGCATAAAAACCCGGTAATATACGCCCGACACATTGAGGACAATGTGGTCGACGCCGACACTTGCAACAATTCCTTCAAGGCCTGCTATCATTGGTCTCGCCTCATACTAGAGTTAACGGTGCCCGCTGGACAACGACGGATCAAGCTAAGCTGAATTGCGGTTCGAGGTTCGCTTGCCCTTGACCGTACCTTGCGCGCTTGCGGTCGCTCTGGTGCCGTGGGCCGTAATGCCGTTCAGTCCTTTGCCTTCGGGCTTCTTGGCGGCACTCTCGTTCACTTCTGCTACGCCTACCGAGTTGGTTTCTTCCGAAAAGTGGGGTACGTATCCCGCCGCTCGCAGGTCCTTCATGAGGCGCTGCCAGGCGTCATCTCTTGCCGTATCGCTCACTTCCGGCAGAGTAGCTACGGCTACAGTAGGCGATATTCGACGGGCAACATACTTGCGTGTCTTGCGTGCCGTGGTAAGCTCGTCCAAAATAGCCGGATCTTCGACCTCGATAATAGTCAGCCTCTGGACGTGCAAGTGCTTGATCAAGCGTGCCCAATCGCTTATCGATTGCGAGACGTTTTGGGGCAGACGCTTTCCCGTGTGCGTGGTGAGGAATGCAGTAATTTCGACGGGCGAGATACCTTGTTCCACGGCGCGCAGAACGCTTTCCTTATTGATCGCATATACGCTCACGCGATCATGCCGCACGAGATCGGCCACGCGCATTAGTGTCCACAGCACACGACTATCCGGCTGCAGCACCAGGACTTCGAAGTTGGGCTGCACCAGAATGGCGGACTGCGCGTCGTGAGCCTGTACCGGATCTACAGCTCCGGACTCCGGATCGAGCAAGGTCCGTGCCGACTCGGTCAACCTGAACGAGAGAAGGCGCTTTTGCTTGTCGCGACCGAGGTCTACTACACCGAGCCAATGGAGCATGGTGCGGATCATGTCGCCCACGATGCGCCCTTCGATCTCTTGCCACTGATTTCGGAAGCCCTGGAGAGCGCGAAGGCCATAGCGCCGTACCAGTTCGTCCTGGCCCCAGATGATGAACGGATCGGTAAGCTGCACTTGCTTGAGAAATCCCTCAAGCGAGATCCATTTTTCCGTGGGCAGTTCGAGAAGATGCTGCACGAGCCGCTTGCGAGCGCCCGTGAGGTCGCTGTTCCACCAATAGATAGTGCCGTAGGTGGCGGGTTCGCTCCACTTGCGGTCTTCGAGCCACAGCCCGAACAGCCTGCGCCGTTGCGCATCGAAAGAGAGCCTGGCCCAATCCTCGGAACGGGGAGTCAACGTGAGGGCCGGTTGCTCTCCGGTGCGTTCAGCCAGCAGTGCTAGCGCCTGGGCCATGTGCACTGTCGCGTCCACATACTCGCTGGTGCTGCCTGTCTTCAGGTCCTCGGGCTGGAGGAAACTATCGTTTACTTTCTTCGCGACGCGCTTGGTAATGCGCGTATCCTGTAGTGTAAGTTGCAAATCGACCTGTGAGGCCTCGGAAAGTAACGTCAGCATGTCCCAGGCCATCTCATAAGGGTAACGGCTCAGCGCGGCATAGGGGGCCGGCGCATCAAGCTTGGGCTGTAGGTTTGGCGCAAGTTTGGTGATACCGTTTTGCCCGCCCTTAAGCAGGTTGTTGGGTATAAAAAAGACGCGACGGTTGTCGTCCAAGGCATCCCAGACAAGCCCGCGCTGGAGCAGATGATACGAAGCTCCGCGCAGTTCGCGCTCATTCCACCCGAAGTGCTTCTTGACGTGACCGGCAGGCGCTCGGCCGCCTTCCGCTTCGAGAAAGGAGTAAAAGCTCTGGGCTGCTGGCGATAGCCCTCCAAGCAAAAGTGTTTTCCCCTGTCCTGTGCCGAGGAATTCGCTCATGATACCCACTAGCTCGGATTTGAAGTAACGAGCAGCATCGGGCAGTTTCCAAACGGTTGCAATTCGTTTGACTTCCGGTTCTTCCAGATTGGCAAGCAAAGCGTGGAACGGTTCATCGAATGGGGCGGGGCGCTTGCTTTCGTCGATAATCTCGCGCAGGACCTTGGCTAACTCCGCCGCGATAGATACCACCTTCCGCAGTACCGCTTCGGCATTGTTGCGAGCCGCCCAGGCATAGAGGTTGTCACCCGACGACACAACTTTATTGCCACGGACCATTACTTCGTCCACGTCTACCAGGCCCGCCTGCCGCAAGCGTTCCAGGATGGCGGCCGTTTCGTCCGGTGGCCTGTCGATCAGACCCGGCACATCGTCCACAATCGCCAGCATATTGCGCTGGTTCATGAGCCACGCTAGAAATGCTCTATCTTCGACTTCCAGGTTTTCCCACACCCCGCGTATTGCGGAAGGGTCAACCAGCGTATGGTAGGCGGCAATCGCCAGGTCGTTTTGCGAAGGTACGGCGTCGCGGGTAACGGTTCCCCATGTAGCTGCGATAACCCGTAATTCGTCGAGCGGCCTGCTCATTAATCGCCCTAATAAGTTCTTCAAGAATCGTTGCTCCTGAGACGGGGAGATTTCACTACAATATATGACTATACAGGAAGGAGGCTCTCTTGTCAAACAAACTGGGAGCCCCGGCCGGCCAAAATATATGCTTTGTTAAGGACTTTCGGCTTGCCCTGTTCCATCTATAAGATGTAAACTGGGTATTGCGCTGTCGCTCTGCAGCGCTAATCAGTCGGCTAGTACCGGGAGTGCCACAATGAACACTATTTCAGCTCTAACTTTCCTGCCCTTGTCGGTCACTATTGTAGGAGCAGCATTTGCGGCTGTCTTGCTGAATCGCTACGTAAACGGCAAGCGACGTCCGCACGAACTGGTATGGGGCATCGCGTTTCTGATGTTTGCCATTGCTGCAGGCAGCCAGGTATATGCTGATGCTATGGGTGGGTGGACGCCGCTGACTGCGCGTCTTTTTTACTTATTTGGGGCAATCCTCAACGTGGGGTTCCTGGGCCTGGGAACCATCTATTTGCTCTTTTCGCGACGAGTAGCGAATATTGCACTGGTCGTCACACTCGTACTCACAGCCTATGCCATCTACGCTACATTCGCGGCTCCCCTCACTATGAGCGCCCTCTCTAACACTCAAGAGGTGGACTGGAAGCTCCTTTTCAGCGTCGATGTTGCGCCCCGTATACTGGCGGGCGTGTTCAGCGGGGTCGGCTCGATAATTGTGATCGCGGGCGCTCTTTGGTCGGCCTACGTCTTTTGGCGCAAGCGGATCATGAAAGAGAGGATGGTCGGCCTGATCCTCCTCGCGGTGGGCACTTTCACGGTCGCGTTTGGTGGCACAGTCAAAGGCCTTCTGCACAACGATGACTATCTCTATCCCACGATGGCATTGGGCGTGATACTGATGTTCCTGGGTTACCTGCAAACTATCCGCGTTCCTGCGACCCAGGCAAAGAAAGTCGCCGAACGCGCCAGTGCGTAGCACACGACGTTGACTTCCCCTTGCATTGGACCCACTTAATTTAATCATTGATAGTTGATTTCCACACGCATATTTTCCCCGACGAAGTCCGCGCCTCCCGCGAGGAATTCATGGAGCGCGATGCATGGTTCGGCACTCTCTACGAGAACCCACGTAACAAGCTAGCTTCGGCCGAGGACGTTGTGGCGTCGATGGAAGCCGCCGGCGTTGACCGCACGGTGGTCTTCGGCTTTCCGTGGCGAGACGCCAAGCTATGCTCGTGGCACAACGATTACATTATCGATTCGATTAAGCGGTATCCTGATAAGCTGTTGGGCTTTGCGTGCGTCCAGCCTCTTGATGCAAAGGATGCGCAGGAGTTGGCGCGCTGCCTTGATGCCGGGCTGATGGGGCTGGGCGAACTTGGCCCCGACGGGCAGCGATTCGACATTGAGGATAAGCGTATTCTCCAGGCGTCGGCAGAGGTGCTGGAACAATACGACCGCCCCCTCCTGACCCACGCTAGTGAGCCGATGGGGCACTCATATCCGGGTAAGGGGCAAACGCTCCCCTGGAAGCTTCTCAAGCTCGCACAGAACTTCCCAGATGTGCAGATGGTCTTCGCTCATTGGGGAGGTGGCCTTCCGTTCTACGAACTAATGCCCGAAGTGGGCGAGCACTTGCGCAATGTCTACTATGACACTGCCGCTTCCACCTATCTTTATCGCTTTGACGTCTTCCCGGTGGCCGCACAATTGTTGGGCCCAGATCGAATTCTGTGGGGCACGGATTATCCTCTGCTGTCCCAGAGCAAGATGCTCAGGCGCATTCGTGAGAGTGGCCTGTCGCAGGACCAACTGGACGCCGTCCTGGGCGGTAATGCGGCGCGCCTCTTACGGCTCGCAGACGGGAAGTAACTGCCCTCGACGCAGGATGAGCTAGCGTCCGAACTAACAAGAGCCACCCGACTCTTACGTCAGGTGGCTCTCGTCGTGCCTGGATAAGCAGATTACTGGTCGATGTTTACACTCACCATTGTGGCTTCATCGAGCAGCGGATTGGGTTTGAAGTGGAGTACGAGGCCCGTGGCGCCTTGCGGTACTTCATAGCCGACTTCTCCGGTAATCGTATCACCCTGAGCAAGTGGCTGACCCTTATAGTTGTCCTGGAACTCGGTGTCAAGAAGGGGATTGGCCTTCGCCCCGAAAGCCCAGTCCATAGACTTGCCGGTCGAATCGACCAGTTCCATCATCAGCAGACTACTGATGCTTTCGCCCGCAGCACTACCATCGTTCTTGATGGAAACATTTACAATGACGTACTCGTTCCCGGCACCCGGATCGAGGTTGCCACTGTTTTCTCGGCGCACACTATTCACAGTGAATGTAGCCCAGCCGACGGTAGTTGGTTCGCCGACCTGCGCGGTGACTCCACCGGTTGATCCTGTACCCGTGGTGGCTTCAGGCATGGCGGTTGCGTCTGTGGCCGGTGTCGAGTCCCCGCTGGGCACGTCAGTCGGAGGCAGGCTTGTGCCTACTCCGGCCTCTTGCTTCATTTCGTCAGTGGCTGGTACTTTGATCGATGGATCGTTGTGCTTGGTGAACCTGCCCTCAAGATTAAGTTCGAGTTTCGGTATAGGTGTGGCAGCGACCCCGCCGGGCGTGGGTGTTCCGCCGAATGCCGAAAAGGCCCTCGACATCAGTTCGAAGATCGCGGCCAGGTCGAAGTCGTAGTCGATGCCGTAGAGCAGCTTTTTGTTCGCGTCGATGTAAAGCCCGCCTGTGCCCAGGTTCAGGTCGCTCATATCGACCCCGCCTGTATCCTGGCCTTCCATCAAGTCTGCGACGTCAAGACTAAATATGAAGTGCTTGGTGG
>DATINP010000046.1:0-4306 GCA_035474135.1 Chloroflexia bacterium
TTGCCCTGCCAACAATTCTGATCTCGCGCTATGTGTCGCTAGGCTCGATCCTGGGCGCTACCACGGCGGGCGTTGCTATCGTGCTACTGGTCGCGTTCGGCCAGATGGATCTGCTGTCCCTCTTGTTTATCGCAGTGTCGATTTTCGTAATTGTTGGGCACCGCGACAATATTCAGCGCCTATTGAGAGGCACTGAACGCAAGTTGGGTGAGCGCGTAAAGTTGTAGTTGTAGAGGATTACAGAGGCCAGGCAGCGAACGGAATTGCCACCAGGATTACGATTAGGCTGAGAATGAAGAAGATAGATGCCTGCCTGCCTTTGTCCCGCGACTCGACCGCACTGTCAGAACGTCGACGGCCGAAGTGGGCTGCGGCTACTGCCACGATCATAGCAAGAGGGTGAATGAAGCTCAAGAACGTGTTCGCGCCGTCCCACCTCTGTTCGCCTATCCAGACGATAATGCCGAGCAACAACTGGATGTCCAGCGAAAGAGTGAAGAAGAAGGACAGCCGGTCGCTGATGCCATCCCAGGGCCGCGAGCCTGACGCCGCCATCACGGCGAACACAATCGCCCCCAAGCCAACCAGCAGCACCACCCATCGCCAAATATTATGCAGGGTCACAATCACATCCATAGTGTCCGTCTCCTTCCCTTGATAGTTTCCTAGATAGCTTATAGACTTTGCGGGATATGTAGCCTAGGCCTTGACCTCACGCAGCACCTCTTTGAACAAGCCCGCCAGGAGTTCTACCTTGTACACATTCTGTGTGAGCGGTTGAGCACCTTGCACCAGCAGGTGGGCAAGTTCCTCATCGTGAAGGTGAGCAAGGGACTGTCCTCGCATTGCCTGCTCCACCCGTTCGATTCTTATGGGAATGGGAGCCACCCCGCTCAACGCCAACCGCGCCCCAAGGATGTTGCCGCCGTCAAGGTCAAGCGCAAGCGCCACGCCGGCCAGCGCGAACGACCAGGTCGCCCGAGGCATAGCTTTGCGATAAATAGACCTCTCTGGCCCCACGGGCAGGAGTATACTTGTGATAACCGCATCGGGCGGTATCGCGACCATAGAACGGTGCTCGTCCGTGGGCAAGACGTAAAAATCGGCAAGTGCAACCTCGCTAGCGCCTGCGACCGTCTGGTACCGCACGAGAGCATTGAGCGCCAGAAGAGCGGCGGCAGGATCAGACGGATGCGCGCTCACACATTTGCTCTGGTCGGGCGCGGTCAGGAAAATCGAATGCTGCTCGTTCTCGCCGCTGCGCGCGAAACATTGCTCGCCTCCCTTTAGCCAACAGTCATACGTCCCACGAAAGTAGGCGCAGCGGGTTGCCTGCAGTAGATTGCCCCCAATAGTGCCCATATTGCGCAACTGTGGTGCGGCAGCCAGCCTGCAAGCATCCGCTAGCGCAGTATAGTTCTCAACAATCTGCGGGTTCCTGGCAAGTTCACTCAGAGACACGCGCGCGCCGATCTGTGTTTCTTCGCCTAGCTGCCGTATCTCACTTCCATTGGTCCAGAGGGATATGTCAACCAATTGTGCAGGCTGGACTATGCCTTCCTTCATCAATGGCAGGAGGTCAGTGCCACCTGCTATCACTTTGCTCCCAGTGCTATCCGCAAGAAGTGTGGTGGCTTGTTCGGGGCTGTTGGCGCGCTTATAATCGAATCTATTCATCAGTTTGACGTGATCCCTTCTTGCCTATCACGTAGTTCACCCAGCGCAGCCAGTACCCGGCGCGGTGTCATTGGAAGTTCCTTCACACGCGCCCCTGTGGCGTTGTAAACGGCGTTTGCTATGGCGGCCGCAGTTGGAATTATGGGAGGCTCGCCCGACCCCTTAGAACCGATATGATTAGCTAATGTATCAGCCTTGTCAATGGCTTCCACAAGCATAATTGGCGTATCGGCTATGGTGGGCACTTTGTATTCATCCAGGCTGGCGTTAAGAACCTGTCCGGTTCTCACGTCCACTTTGCGCTCTTCAGTCAGACCAAAGCCCATTCCCTGAAGTATCCCGCCATAGAACTGGCTCGCCAGTCCCTTCGGATTTATTACACGTCCCACATCGTGCACCGCCGCGATCTTGAGCACGCGTACCTGCCCTGTCTCGATATTCACTTCCACCTCGGCGATCTGTGCACCCCACGTCCTGATCGGCTCGGTGGGGTTTGGACCACGATAGCCCTTGCCTGTCACCATATAATCGCCTATTTCGTCTAGAATCTCGGTCAGCGGTTTCCTCCCCTCGGGTCGTCCTTCCGTGGTGACCCAACCGTCCACCAGTTGCAAGGACGACGCAGGCGTTTCCATGAAGAAGGACGCGATCTCAAGAAGTTGCTTTCGGGCATCTTCGGCTGCCATCCTGACTGCCGGACCAACCGAAGGTGTGGTAATACTGCCCCAACTGGCCGGGCCGAAAGGCGCTTTCTGTGTGTCACCCAGTCGAAACCGGATCGAATCCAGGGGCACTCCCAGTTCTTCAGCCGCGATCTGGCTCAGCGCAGTCTTGGTGCCCGTGCCGATATCCTGCATTCCGCAATGGACCTCGACTGTCCCATCGGGGTTGATACGCACCAGCGCGTGGGCCGGAGGGCCGCCACCGCCTCCCCAGGTTTGGCTGGCCAGCCCCATCCCCCGCCGCCACGGTCCGTTGGAAGGCAGCGAGCCGCGCACGGGCAGAGCCGCCCCGCTCCCAAGGCCGATTAGCTCGAGCGAACGATCATAGCAAGCCAGTAGATGCTTGGAAGAGTAGTTCTGGCCCGACGAATGATCGACATCCGAGTGGTTCTTGCGCCGGAAATCGACCGGGTCCATACCCAGTTTTTCACAAAGCTCGTCAATGGCGCTTTCGAGGCCAAACATGCCCTCAACGTAGCCGGGCGCTCGGAATGCGGCTTGCGATCCCATGTTCGTGCGCACTCCCAGGGTCAAGGTACGCACATTAGCGCACTTGTAAAGATCTTGAGCAGGACCTGCTACCGACGCTGCCCAGGTCGCGTAGATCCCCACGCCCGTCATTGCCTCCAGGTCAATTGCGGTGATCAGACCATCACGGGTAGCCCCGATCCGGTACTTCTGCACCGTTTCGCCTCTGTTCCCTACCAGAGTGTTCTCTTCCCGACGATCCAGCATCAGTTTGACCGGCCTACGGGCGATCCTTGCCAGAAGCGCGGCAATTACGGCCTGCTTGAATGTCGAGCCCTTACTGCCGAAGCCACCGCCCATATACTCGCAAATGACCCGCACCTTGCTGAGGGGCATATTCAAGGCCCTGGCAACTCGTTCGCGAACTCCAAAAATATACTGGGTCGATTCCCAGATTGTGAGTTCCTCACCTTCCCACATCGCAACGCTGCCGTGGGTTTCGAGGGAGTTGTGCATCTGCGTCGACGTGCGATACGTCCCTTCGACTATCACTTCCGCACTCTTGAAGCCCTTCTCGACACTGCCCCTGCTGTACAGTTCACCGTTGTGGCCATTGTGCTGGATAATATTTCCCCTGGGGTGAATCTCCAGGGCACCGGGCTTTGCGGCCTCTTCAATAGAAAGGACCGCAGGCAAAACTTCATACTCAACTTTTATCAGCTTCAGCGCGTCATGCGCAATATCGAGGTCGTCTGCGGCAACTGCGGCCACATCGTCACCTATGAATCGCATGGTGCTGTCGAACAGTTTGCCCGAATCGCCGTACCAATCGATGTCTGCCTCGTCGCGCGTAACGACCGCACGGACACCCGGCAGGCGCTCTGCCTCGCTTGTGTCTATCGATAGCACGCGTGCGTGGGCATGAGGCGACCGCAATACCGCCGCGTGAAGCATGCCAGGCAAGTTGACATCGTAGGTGTACCTCGCTGCCCCCGTAACGCGCTCTCGCCCGTCAACACGGTTTGCCGGCTTGCCCACTACGCTATATTCGCGTCCCTCTTCCCACGCAGCTGGCTCGTCGCCCTCAACGACCACTGTTTCTTCATGGACGCGCCCTTCGATCTCAACTTTAGTCTTTATTACTCGTGCCAAGGCGAACTCCTTTCAGGGTCGCGGACGAATGCGATTGGGCCACTTACCGGCTGTCCGGCATATCGGCTGCCTGCTTAACCGCATCAATAATTCCCTGGTAGGCGCCACAACGGCACAAGTTGCCTGCCATGCCGTGACGTATTTCGCTTTCCGTGGGGTGTGGGTTGTCGCGGAGTAATGCCGTTGCCGACATTATTTGCCCCGGAGTGCAGAACCCACACTGCAATCCATCGCAATCAATAAATGCCTGCTGGACGGCGCTAAGAGTGCCGTCCTTGGTGGCGATC
>DATINP010000047.1:0-6846 GCA_035474135.1 Chloroflexia bacterium
GTATCGTGGCGGGCATCGTGGGCCTGAGCCTGGTGATCCTGTTCATGATCGTCTACTATCGCCTGCCGGGCGTGCTCGCTAGTGGCGCTCTCGTTATATATGCGGCTGTTGCCTATTCCTTGTTCAAACTTGTGCCTGTGACGTTGACCCTAGCGGGTATCGCAGGCTTCATCCTATCGATTGGTATGGCGGTTGACGCCAATGTCCTTATATTCTCGCGCCTTAAAGAAGAGCTGCGATCCGGCAAAACGCTGGGGGCGGCTGTGGAGGCCGGGTTCGACCACGCCTGGCCATCCATTAGAGACTCTAATGTCTCGACGCTCATCACATGCGCGATCCTGTTCTGGTTCGGTTCCACCTTTGGCGGAGCCAGCATCATCAAGGGCTTTGCCCTGACCCTGGCTATAGGCGTGATCGTGTCGCTGTTCACTGCTATCAGTGTGACGCGCACCTTCTTACGCGCCATGGTCAACACGCGCTTCGCGAAAAACCGGTGGGCCTTTGACCTGGAAACAGCCAGACCATCTGAAGTGACTACAACGGCTACAGAGGCCAAAGGATAGGGGATCGAGATTCCAACCTCGCCCTTCACTTCTCAGCAACTCCAAATTTCGACCCTGAATAGAGGAAACAATGATTGACCTAGTTGGCAAGCGGATCATGTTCGTAATACTTTCCATGGTGGTAATCCTACCGGGTGTGGCCGCAATCCTGGCGGGCGGACTGAAGGCCGGCATCGACTTTACGGGCGGCAAGCGATTGACCGTTATACCGCTCAACGCAGAGGCCTATGACAGCGATAAGTTCAGAAGCGCGCTTAACGCGATCGGGCAGACCGAAGCCGTCATCAAACTGGGCTATATCGGCGAAGGTACGAACATAACGAATACCGTTACGCTTGACCTGCCGGGCATCGCTAATTTGCCCGACCTGGAACGAGATGATGCTGTATCCGATGTGTCGAAAGCTCTCATCCAGGCCAATCTCGTGGCGGGAAGTGAGATCACCGAGACCGTCAGCCTCCAGCCAACTCCAGTGCCTGTAGCATCGGGCACCCCTGCCCCGGAAATCACCGCTACACTCGCAGTCACTGGGACGAGCGCAGTTACCGCTACGGGCACGACCACGGGAACCGGCTCGCTCACACCTGTAGTACCTGTCACGACTGAGGACGTGTCGCGCTGGCGTATTAACGAGGCTGATGTGGTGGACGATCTCACGGTGGGACCTGTGGTTGGTCAAGAACTGGTGGGTCGTGCTGTGCTGGCCGTGCTGGCAGCGTCGGCCGCGATCCTGATTTACCTGACCATCGTTTTCCGCAAAGTGCCGAATGCTGTCCGCTACGGGGCATGCGCGGTGTTTGCCATCGTGCACGACGTGCTGGTGGTCGTCGGTATCTTCGCTATCCTGGGCATCCTGTTTGATGTCGAAATCGACTCGTTGTTCATAACGGCCATGATGACTATCATCGGTTTCTCGGTGCATGATACAATCGTGGTGTTCGACCGGGTGCGCGAGAACCTCGCCAAACGCCGGTTTGAACGCTTCGATGAGCTTGTGAACTACTCGCTTGTGCAGACACTTGCGCGCTCCATCAACACGTCGATCACGGTGGTGCTGACCCTGTTTGCGCTGTATCTGTTCGGCGGCACGAGCATACACAACTTTGTGTTGGCCCTGCTGATCGGTATAGTTTCGGGCACCTATTCCTCGATCTTCAACGCATCTATGCTGTTGGTGATCTGGGAGAATCATGAGTGGGGCCGCTTCCTGGGAATGAAAAAGACCGAAGCACCGGTGAGCGCCACCAGGTAGGTGCGGCGCAGAACTTGCATTTTGTAGTGAGAATAGTAGATAATCGCAGATGATTTCGCCTTCACGCAAAGGAGCGTAAAGGATGAGGAGTGCGAATGGCTACCGAAGTAATGGCGGCTTTGCATCCCGAATCCACAATCTGAAATAAGCAGCCATCAAATCCTAAGGCGTGTGGAAAGTGAAATAGTCCACACGCCTTGCCTACGTATAAGTAAGGTCTTTAGCAAAGGGGGATTTGCGCCCCGCCTGGGAATAGACGGAGAAGGAATAGCCCGGAGGGGAACGAGCTGTGCTGATGGGGTAACACCCATATTTTATTGGTACTAAATGAGGAGAGGATAGTACATGGATCAGAATACAGTGGTTACTATATTGACCGCGTTCGTGCCTGTCGCGGGCCTGATAGGGATCGGCTTTGCCGTCTACCTGATGCGCGACGTGTTAGGCCGAGATACCGGCACGCCGGAGATGCAGGAGATCGCAAACACTATCGTCGAGGGCGCATCAGCCTTCTTGCGCCGCCAGTACAGGACCATTGCCTTGCTGGCAGCGGTTAGTGCGGTGCTGATTGGTGTACTGCTGACCCTGATACCGGCGAGTACGCAAGGCACCAGTATTGCCCGCGAAAACTCCTGGCAAGTGGGATTGCTGACCTCAATAGCCTTCTTGCTTGGGGCCGCGGCCTCAGGCGTATCAGGCTACATTGGCATGTACGTCGCTGTGCGAGCCAACCTGCGTACTGCGTCTGCGGCGCGTCGCTCACTGGGTGAGGCGCTCACGGTGGCCTTGCGCGGCGGAGCCGTGTCGGGCTTCCTGGTGGTGTCACTTTCCCTATTGGGCGTGTTCTCAATCTATACTATCTACTCGGCGCTGGCGGGCGCAGAGGGTGCTTCGCAGGCTCCCTTCCTCATAGTTGGGTTCGGCTTCGGGGCATCGTTTGTGGCCCTGTTCGCTCAGCTTGGTGGCGGTATCTACACGAAGGCCGCCGACGTGGGAGCGGACCTGGTGGGCAAGGTCGAAGCAGGGATACCTGAAGACGACCCCCGCAACCCCGCTGTTATCGCCGACCTGGTGGGCGATAACGTGGGCGACTGCGCAGGCCGTGGAGCCGACCTGTTCGAGTCGACTGCTGCCGAGATCATAGGCGCGATGATACTGGGTGTGCTGCTCTATGAGGTCACAGGCGCTACGAACCATGCGTGGATACTATTCCCGCTGGTGGTTTGCTCGTTCGGCCTCATCGCCTCGATGATCGGCATCCTGTCGGCGCGAGTGAGCGGCGGCGGTGGTTCGGACGTTACTGACAAGCGGGCGCTGGCCGCGCTCAATGGCGGCTATTACGTGACCTCAATCGTGTCGGCTATAGCGATTATGGGCCTGAGCTTCCTCATGCTGCCCGATAGCGCGAAGGGCGGGATGACTTCAGGCGTTTGGTATGGGCTTGCGGGGCTGGTGGGTATAGCCACTTCCATAGCCTTCGTGTTCATCACGCAGTACTACACAGCGGGAGCCTGGAGGCCGGTGCGCGAGATAGCCGAGGCGTCCAAGACAGGCCCGGCGACTACCATTATATCTGGCATTTCCGTCGGCTTTGAGACCACAGCCCTGCCCGCTATTTCGATCGCGATTGCGTTGGGCGCATCCTATGTGCTGGGGCAGCAGGGCAACCCTGTGGGCACGGACATGGTCAGTATCACCGTTCCGGGCGTGGCGAACGCCTTCCAGGTTAGCACCAATGTGGCGTCAGGCATCTTCGGTACTGCTGTGGCTACTATGGGCATGCTCATGTCGTGCGGCTACGTGCTGGCGATGGATACCTTTGGGCCTATTACCGACAACGCGGGCGGCATCACAGAGATGTCGCACCAGGCTGCGGACGTGCGCAACGTCACCGACGGGCTGGACGCGGTGGGTAACACCACCAAGGCGCTCACGAAGGGCTACGCGGTCGGCTCGGCTGCTCTGGCGGCCTTCCTGCTCTTCTCGGCTTTCCTCGACAAGGTAAGGCAGGTGAACCCGGATATCGCACTTGTGAACGGGCAGGTGCCGATCAACCTGTCACAGATAGACGTGTTTATCGGAGCGCTGTTGGGCGCGATGCTCGTGTTCCTGTTCTCGTCCTTCGCGATCCGCGCGGTGGGTCGTGCGGCAGGCGAGATGATCAAGGAAGTGCGCACCCAGTTCCACAATGACCCCGGCATCATGGAGGGGACGAGTAGGCCCAATTATGCCCGCGCTGTGGACATCTCGGCCCAGGCGGCCCTGCGCGAAATGATCCTGCCTGGTCTGCTGGCTGTAGGCACGCCCATCCTGGTCGGATTGATACTGCGCTGGCAGGCGGTCGGCGGCCTTCTGATGGTGGGTACCATCGTGGGTGTGCTGATGGCTAACGTGTTGAATAATGGCGGCGGCGCATGGGACAACGCCAAGAAGTTCATTGAGTCGGGTGGGCTGAAAGAGGACGGCAAGACACTTGGCAAAGGCACCGAGGCTCACAAGGCGGCTGTGGTAGGTGATACTGTGGGCGACCCGTTCAAGGACACCGCCGGCCCCTCGCTTCACGTGCTGATCAAGCTGTTGGCGACGATCACACTGGTGCTTGCGCCGCTGTTCATCTAGAGCGCATTCTGAGAGTGTAAGACTGTCGTTGACGAAACAGGCGTATGCAGTCAGCATACGCCTGTTCTATTGACTGGTTGATCACAAGTTAGTCGCTACTTGCCGACGACCGTTACGGGCCCAAGCAGTACATAGTTGCTACCATCGTTTGGCGCGTTGCCGCCATCCACGTGAAACGCAGTAATAGCCTGGCCGTCCTGCTGCAAATATAGGCCAACCCGCAACATATAGTCGCCCGGAGGCGTGCTATCCGGCAGTGTGAGATCGGCATCGTCCGCCACGATTTCACCGGGCCGCCATTGGGAGGACGGGTAAGTGCCACTGCGAGGTTGGGTATCTCGCTGCGCGGGCACGCCTCCGGTATCGCTGAGCAGATGTACGAATACCGTATAGCCCCTGTGCAACTGCCTGTCCGGGAGCCAGTATAAAGTCAATGGCAGCGCGCTGCCTACTGTAGTCGTCAGCGGATAATCGGCCCCAACCAGTTGCACCGTACCACCATTCGCGTCGCCTTCATGGAACAAGGCGCCTATTGAGTAAGTCGCGTGCAATTCCTCCGGTTTCCTGGGTGGGGAGTATCCGGTGCTGTAGATGCGAACTGAAGGGCCTTCCCGGTCCAACTCGTTGCTATCAAAGTCCGCTACCACGCGAGACGCATTCTGCTGAAAGAAGTTCAAGTAAGCCTGGCGCAGATCCGGGTTTTCATTGGGATTGTCGTATACCACCTCCTTGTAAGCGCCCGTGCTGACTATCACATACTCGAAGTGGTTGGCTGTGTACCAGTCCATCGGGTGCTCGGTCACATGTTGTCCACCATCGAAAATATAGCGCGAAGGCGACAACGCAGGCGTCCAAGGCTCAAGCCATATCTTTGTTCCGGGATCGGTATTCGCATCCAGCCATTTGGTTGCGACGAAGCGCGTATCTGCTTCACTCTGACGATGATCTCGATGAATAGCACTTAGCACGACCGGTAGCACCATCAGCCCCGCCACTGCGGTGAGTGCCCATGTGCTTGTACCCCTCGCAACCCACCGGTGGCTTCGCTCTTTACCGGTAAACCGAGAACTGACGACGCGTGCCAAAGCGACCAATGGCAGCGCAGCCAGTATGGACGTAAAAGGGAGGATGGGCAGCAGGTTGCGTGTGAAGTTTACCCTGTAGTCGCTCATGGACAGATAAAACGATATGGGAAACGCGAGAAGCAATACGTCGGCTTTGCGATGGCGCACAAACGCTAGCACTATCCCAGCCAGCGCTAGCAGAGTAGGCAGCGTGTCGGTGCGCAAGAAAGTGTTGACATAAAAGAGCCAGTTCGAGTCGCCCTCGTGTCCCACGTGGCCCGATTTGTAGTGACTGATTACCGAAGCTACATCGTTCAAGAATGAAGGCAGGTCGAAAATGGCGAAGGGAGTAGTGGCTAGGAAGGCGATCACCATTGTGCCCAACGCAAGCCACAATCTGCCGTTCAGCTGGCCCCGCAGCCACCCGCCCGCCATTCTGGAAGACACAAAGAGGTGCGCGAGCAGGAACGGTAGCACTACCAGCGCGCTGTTGTACTTGGCGCCTACAGCAAGTCCCATGGCTATTCCGGCCAGCAAATAACCACCGACCGGGGCGTACCTCGCAGGCGCGCCTGCTATGTCGTCGGGTCTGGGAGGGAGCAGGCGCACTATTGCCAGCAAAGAGAGCGCGGTAAAGAAAGTGGCCGGTACGTCGGTCGTGATGAGTTGCGAGAACACCATGTGGAGGCTGTTTATCGCCATGAACACAGCCGCGATCCCGCCAACGACCGGGCTGTAGAGTCGCTTTCCGACCAAATATACGATCGGGACGGTCAGCGTCCCAAGCACGGCAGTGAGTAGTCGCCCCCACAGGTAGAAGTCGGTGGGCACAACCCCGCTCAGATTCTGCGCCTGGCCCGCCGAAACAAGCCACAGGAACCGAACAACGTCAACCCCTGCCTGCATATAGGTGTAGAGGTTAGGATAAACGAAGTAGTGAGGGTTATAGTCCCCGGTTCGTAGGATTTGCAATGCGCGGTCGGCAACCGCCGGTTCGTCAGGATAGTTGATGTAAGGAAGGTTATCGCTGATGCCGTACACTCTGATGGCCAACGCAGCGAGCGTCAACCCGGACACGCTCAAAAGCTCTGCATGGGCGGCCATCCAGACCAGGGCACGCCGGCCGCTCCACCCTGCGGAGAGTGCCCCGGCAACAGCCACGAGTACGATGCCCAGGGCGAGTACAGCGGCCAGGCTTTTCCCCCCGCGATGCCGAGTTGCTGGTGAACTATGGGCTTCTGGCGCAAAGACTTGGGCACAACGAAGAAGCTGAGCGGAACTGGCAACGGGCGTTGCAATTGGATCGCGGACAATGGCGGGGCCGATCATCGCGTTAACTGCAAAAGCA
>DATINP010000048.1:0-17172 GCA_035474135.1 Chloroflexia bacterium
CTAACCCCTAACCCCTCGAAATATGTTATAATTCCCCGCTATTATCTCAATGACGAGGGGGCTTACAAAGGTGAGCATATTTGCCGATAAGAATACACGCCTGCTTGTGCAGGGTATAACGGGACGCGAAGGTGGTTTCCACACCGAGCAGATGATCGAATACGGCACAAAGGTCGTTGGAGGGGTGACACCGGGCAAGGGCGGGACCGAAGCGTTCGGCGTGCCCGTGTTCAATACACTCAAAGAAGCGGTCAAAGAGACCGGAGCCAACGCCAGCATTATTTTCGTGCCGCCCGCCTTTGCAGCAGACGCCATCCTGGAAGCGTTCGACTCGGAGATCGAGCTTATTGTGTGCATCAGCGAAGGGATACCCGTGCTGGACATGATGAGGGTGTGGGACACGATGAAGGGCGGTAAGAGCAGGCTGATCGGTCCCAACTGTCCAGGCCTGATCACACCCGAAGAAGCCAAAGTGGGCATTATCCCCGGCTACATCTGCAAGCCGGGCGGCGTGGGCATGGTCTCGCGCTCAGGCACCCTCACCTACGAGGTGATCTGGGCGCTGACCGAAGCAGGCATGGGCCAGTCCACTGCGGTAGGGATTGGCGGCGATCCCATCAACGGCACCAACTTCATCGACTGCCTCAAGGCCTTCCAGGACGACCCCAAAACCGAGAAGATCGTAATGATGGGCGAGATCGGCGGCGACGAAGAAGAGAAAGCTGCCGCATTCATTAAGCAGTACGTGACCAAGCCCGTAGCAGGCTATATCGCGGGGCGTACAGCACCCGAGGGCCGCAGGATGGGACACGCTGGCGCGATAGTCTCAGGTGGCGCGGGCACGGCCCAGGGCAAGATCGACGCGCTCGAAGCAGCAGGCGTAAAGGTGGCGCGGATACCTACGCAGATACCCGGCCTTCTGAAATAACTCGCAGGCCTGGCTGCTCAGGACAACACCTTGCGGAAGGCATCCTTGCGCACGATCAGGTCGCCATCGAATGCGAACAGATCGCACCCCCGCACGAATGCGCGATTTCCGCTGGCGTCTGTGTATGTAGACGACCACTCCAGCACCCCATTGCTGCCGCAAATATAGAGCGGGCCGAACTCTGATTGGTCGTCCTCACTGCCATCACCGAGAGCAATTAGAAAGCCCGCGCGCACTTCCTCTTTGCCCCTGTAAGTCGTGCCAGGATCAGGGCCTGTGGTGGTAACGTAGACGCAGTCGTCGTGAATAAAGGTCATCAGCGCGTCTATGTCGCGGCGCGACCAGGCGGCCACGCAGTCCCACATACGTTGTTCAGTCATGATGCGTTCGGTCTTGCTTGTGGATTGGGTAGACATGAGACTCCTATGATCACTGATTGCCTGTCACGCCCTCGCCGCCCTGTGGCCCGTAGAATACCACCCACGTTGCGAGGTCGGGCGTGAACTCGACAAAGCGGTGCTCGACCCCTGCGGGCACGAACAGCACATCGCCCGGCTCGAAGCTATACTGTATATTGTTAGCAACAAACAGGCCACTGCCCGAGATGACGAAATAAAGCTCGTCCTGGGTGTGCGGGGTCTGGAAATCCGTCGTCTTGGGGGCGAATACTGAGACAGACATCGTGCCGTGCGCGATAGCATCCGTGTCCCACACGCCGAGGGGCCACTTCTCAGTTTTGGGTTGCGGCAGCCGGGCCAGAGCCTCGGCGATTCCTGCTTTACGTACACCGCCCGTTGGATCCATGGGCACACCTCGCGAACCTGAGTTAAAGGGTTGAACTGTAGCAAAATTATACACCACCCGGGCGGGCTATAGGTTCACAGTTAGGAGGAAGTGAAGCCCTATGAAAATACGTCCTGCTACACAGGCAGATGCGATGGATATCGCCAACATTCATGTGGAAACGTGGCGGACCACCTATCGAGGTATGATGCCAGACAGCCTCCTGGACAACCTGTCGCTGGCAACCCGTGGCAACTTCTGGCTGGGATATCTCAGCAACCCACCTGAAGGCGCTTTCGTGTACGTGGCGGAAGACGATGCTGGGAATATAGCCGGCTTCGCGAACGCAGGCCCACCAAGGCCGGAAGTCAAGGATTTTGCGGGTGAGCTGTATGCTCTCTATGTCCTGAAAAACCAGCAAGGCAAGGGAACAGGGCGTAGGCTGGTGGAGGCGACGGCTCGTGACCTGGAGGCCCGCGGCATGAAATCCATGATGCTGTGGGTACTCAAGGAAAACGAACCGTCGCGGCGCTTTTACGAGGCGCTCGGAGGCCAACTGCTGGACGAGCAACAGTTCGAGATAGGCGGAGCCACCCTCACCGAAGTTGGGTATGGTTGGCACGATATCAGTGTTTTGTGCCGGAAATGACGAGAGCCGGGGCGGCATCCGTCTGATCGCAAAATGTGCCCGAAAGGACTAAGCAAAAGCTGTCCTATTCTGGCACACTTACGTCATTAAGATAGTAGAGCACCTGTCAACCCACGTCCTATGCGTGCCGGGCTTACACCGTGGTCGACTGGGCCTGCTGTTGGGGCATGGTGGGTGCGTGTTGGCCCTCAGCAAACTCCTCGATCATCTTAGTGTTGAAGGCCTCAATATCGCCGGGGCGGCGGCTGGTCACGAGGCCGTGATCTACGACGGCTTCCTGATCCACCCAGTTAGCGCCTGCGTTTATCAGGTCGGTCTTGATAGAGGGGTAAGAGGTCATGGTTCTGCCTTGGACCACCCCCGCCTCGATCAATGTCCAGGGGCCGTGGCAAATCGCGGCGACGGGCTTGCCTGTCGTAAAGAAGTCCTGCACGAACTGCACTGCCGTGGGGTTCATACGCAGTTTGTCAGGGTTCATTACGCCGCCAGGCAATAGCAGCGCCTCGTAGTCCTCGGCCTTAGCCTGCTGCATAGGCACGTCCACAGGGTAGTTCTGGCCCCATTCAGTGCGGTTCCATGCGCGCACGGTGCCCTCCTGCGGCGAGATGATGAAAGTCTGCGCGCCCACTTCTTCGAGCGCCTGCTTGGGCGAGGACAGTTCGATATCCTCGAAGCCTTTTTCTACAAGTATAGCGATCTTTTTCCCATTGAGATTACGAGCCATTATACTTTTCCTTTCATGGCGCCCCGAACGTGCTGTTCAGAGCGAGCCGATTACTATAATATAGAAGTAGCACGGGCTGTGCCATGAGGACGACTGACGACTGACGAACAACAACTGACGATCAACGACCAGTACGCATGACGTATCACGTATGACCTACGATCTAAGATCTAAGATCTACGACTCACAGGAAAGGTGGCCAAGAATGAACAATGACACATCGGGGAACACGAAACTAACCCTCATAGACGACTACATCCAGGCGCTATTCCCGCCCGACGAAGCCCTGTTACACACTCTGCAGGAGAGCCAGCGCAACGACCTGCCCGCTATCAGCGTGTCGCCCAACGAAGGGCGGCTTTTATACATGCTTGCGAAGATGTCCGGGGCACGCAAGATCCTCGAGCTTGGCACGCTGGGTGGCTTCAGCACGATCAACCTGGCGCGTGCCTTACCAAGTGGCGGTAAGCTCATCAGCCTGGAATACAGCGACAAGCACGCCAAGGTCGCCCGCGCCAACATCGACAACGCGGGACTCACTAGCAGAGTAGAGGTGCGTGTGGGCGCGGCTCTCGATAGCCTGGCTCAATTGCTGGAGAACAAGGAAGGCCCGTTCGACCTCTTCTTTATTGACGCCGACAAAGGCAATTACCCAGCATACCTCGACCTGTGCATACAGCTTGCGCGCCCCGGCAGCATCATCCTCTCCGATAACCTTATACGCGACGGGCTGGTGCTTGACCCACCGGCGGACAATGAGGCTGCCGTCGCCATCGCGCAGTTCAACAAGAAGCTAGCCACCAACCCGCGTCTCGAAAGCGTGATCCTGCCGATAGTGCGCGAGTCGGTGGACGGGTTGGGCATTAGCATCGTGTTATAAGAGTTCACCCATACCTTTGTGCGCTACCCCTGCGGATGATATACTGGCGTACGATAAGCATAGGAAGCACAGAAAGCACAGACACGAGAGGGAACAAAACCAATGTCCACAGCACCCATTCAGACACAAGATCTCGCTCAGGCCATCGAAGAGATAGGCTCACGTATCAGCGAGATCGGGAGGCGTCTTTGACCTGCCCAATCTCGAACGCCAGATAACCGACCTTACCGAGCAGTCGCGCGCCACCGATTTCTGGGATGACCCTGGCCAAGCGCAAAAAGTGATGCGCCGCATGACGCGCCTGCAAGAGCAAGTAGACAAGTGGGCCGGCCTGCAGGCACGCGCCACCGACCTGCAAGAACTCCTCACCCTGGCGGTCGACGAGAACGACGAGAGCGTAATCGGGGAAGTCGCTCAGGACACCAACAAACTCAAGCACGAACTGGACACTATAGAGCTATCCCTTATGCTCGACGGCCCGCACGACGCGAATAACGCAATCCTGTCAGTGTATGCCCGCGAGGGCGGCACTGAGGCGCAAGACTGGGCGCAAATGCTCATGCGTATGTACCTGCGCTGGGCGGAAGACAGGGGCTACGGCACCGAGATACTTGACCTCGCAGACGGCGACGAAGCCGGCATCAAGAGTGTAACCATACTGATGAAGGGGCTGAACGCCTTCGGATATGCCCACGCGGAGGCAGGCACACATCGCCTCGTGCGCCTTTCGCCCTTCGATGCGGCACATAGACGGCACACATCGTTCGCACTGGTGGAGGTGCTGCCCGAATTGGAGGACGAGGGCGAAATTGAGATCAACCCGGACGAAGTCGAGGAGGATTTCTACAGGGCCACAGGCGCGGGCGGCCAGAACGTCAATAAAACGTCCACGGCTGTGCGCCTGCGCCACCTGCCCACCGGCATAGTAGTGACGTGCCAGAACGAACGTAGCCAGCTACAGAATCGTGAGACAGCGATGCGTATACTGCGCGCCCGGCTGTGGGAGATCGAGGAGGCGCGCCGGGCAGAGGAGCAGGCCCGACTAAAGGGCGAACATGTATCGGCAGGCTGGGGCAGCCAGATCAGGTCTTACGTGCTGCACCCCTATAACCTGGTGAAAGACCACCGTACAGGCTACGAAGACACCAACCCCACATCAGTGCTCGACGGCAATATAGACGGGTTCATAGAAGCGTATCTGCGATGGAAGATTGGGTGACGAGGGGCGGGGGAGAGGTGTTAGGTGCGAGGTGTTAGTAAGACGATGGACGACGAAACACTTATCGCTTTCCTCCTAACACCTGACACCTCGCACCTAACACCTCTCCCTGGGGAGCGCAATGCCAAAGGTATCCGCGACAATCGAGGTAGATGCTGCGCAGGAGACCGTGTTCGATTTTCTGGCAGACTACCGAAATATACCGAGGTTGCAACCCCAGTTCGTCTCAGCGAAGCTCGCGGGCGAGATCGAGCGCGGTTTGGGCGCGACAATGGATCTGCATGGCTCCTTTCACGGCCTGCCCATGAACACGCGAGAGCACATTGTCGCTTTCACTCCACCGCACCGCCTGGTGAGTATCGGCGAGGGCGCGATACTCAGCCGAACGACATGGGAGCTAAAACCTGCCGGGAAGGACGGCGATCCTGTAACGGAAGTAAAAGTGTCTGTAGAATATAAGGCAGGAGGGCCGCTGGGGGGCATATTCACAGGGTGGGCAGTGTCGCTCTTTCACAAAGAGATACAGCAGATGACAGACGAGTCGCTCCGGCGATTGCGGGCCTTCATCACACAACCGGCAAAATAAGGGCACAAGGGCGCTTGCTAGACGCTTGTCAACTTTGATATAATAGGCCAAATGCGGGTGTAACTCAGTTGGTAGAGTGTTTGCTTCCCAAGCAAAATGCCGTCGGTTCGAGTCCGATCACCCGCTCTTTTGCAGAGTCTGCTGAGTGGTAGCAGACCCTGCCTTTTTTGTTGCTGAACAAAGCACAACCGGTAGCATGGTTAGCTGAACCTGATCCTGGGGTCGGCCACAGCGTACAGCAAATCAGCCGCTATGTTGGCTACGATGATCAGCACGACGTTGATGAGCAGGAAGCCCATCACCAATGGTATGTCCAGTTCGGTTACTGCCTGGAAATAGAGCTTTCCCATGCCGAAGTAGTTAAACACTGTCTCGGTGATGATAGCCCCTCCAAACAGTGCGGGCAACGTAAGGGTTATGATAGTGATCACAGGTATGAGCGCGTTGCGTAGTGCGTGCTTGAGTACCACCACACGCTGTTGCAAACCCTTCGCCCAGGCTGTGCGCACATAGTCTTGCCTGAGCACTTCCAATAGCGATGCTCGCACATACCTTGCCAGTCCTGCTATGTTCAGGAACGACAACGCAGCGACAGGCAGTACAAGGTGATACAACCTGCTGCCCACACTATCGTCACCGGTGTCCCCCGGCGGTAAGAACGGTATCCAGTTCATACCAGCGTTGTATAGCTGTTTAGGCAGGATCGCGAACACGATAATCAGCATCAAGCCTAGCCAGAAACTGGGCATCGACAGACCCACGAAGGAGAACGCAGTGACGGTGTAGTCCAGCCGTGAATATTGCCGTATGGCAGATATTATGCCTATGGGTAGTGCAATCAGGATAGAAAAGAGGATGGAGAGGCCCATCAAAGCCAGTGTGTTGCCTAGCCGCTTACCAATCAGTTCAGCTACAGGCCTGTTCAGGTCTACATTTACAGACTTGCCCAGGTCGCCAGTGAGAATCCCACTACCCTTAATGCCGAATATATCAACGCCAACGGATTTAACAATAGGATTGCCCTGGATGTCGTAGCTGGTCTCACTCGTCTTCGAGGGGTCGAAAAGCCATAGAAGATAATTGAGTGGGTAGGGCTTGTCCAGACCGTACAGCTCGGTGTAATACTTTATCAGGCGCGGATTCACCACGATGCCCCCGGCGGCGGCTTGCGCTTTCCAGATGTTGATCTAGTCTCTGGGGCCTCCCGGCGTGATAATCAAGAGCGAGTAGATCATAAATGAGCTAAGGAACAACACTACCACGCCCTGAAGCAACCTTCTAATAATGTAAGTCGTCATTTTTCCCACCCTCCTGCGTATTGCTTCTCATGCAATACGGCGTGCTGTTATTTCTAAAGGCAACAGCCTGGAAGTTGGGTGCTTACTTCTGAAAATTGCCCCTGCGGTGAATAACACTACGTATCTGCGAAGAGGGTTCACTTCAACCGGGCACGAGCCAGCCGCTCAGTAGGCTGGGCAGGCGAAAGCCCTATTACTGATTTAGACATACTTTCTCGTATAATCTACCTGTCAGGGCGACACCACACAGCACGGAGGGCATCTTGGACAAATACCGCGAAGCCAATCGAGAGCTTTGGAACAACTGGGCCAATATCAACGCCGCTTCTAAGACCTATGATGTCGAGGCCTTCAGGCAGGGCAAATCCAGCCTGAACCCGCTCGAACTGGAAGAGGTGGGCGATGTGGCGGGCAAGACCCTGCTGCACCTACAGTGTCACTTCGGCAAAGATACGCTAACATGGGCGCGCATGGGCGCCACAGTCACCGGGGCTGACTTCTCGGACAGAGCGATAGAGATAGCGCGGAGACTCTCCGCAGAAATAGGCGTACCGGCCACGTTCGTGCTCTCCGACCTGTACAACCTGCCCAACGCGCTCACGGGTCAATTCGACATCGTGTTCACTTCCTATGGCGCTCTCTCGTGGCTGCCCGATATACGCGGGTGGGCGCGAGTTGTGGCGCACTTCCTGAAGCCTGGCGGCATGTTCTACGTGGCCGACTTCCACCCCTTTGCCTATGTGTTCGAGAACGAAGAGAACGGCGAGGGCCTGCACGTCGTCTACGCCTACGAGAATCTACCCGACAGCCCGCTCAGGTTCGAGACGCAAGGCAATTATGCTGACAGCGAAGCTGATTACAAAGGCGTAGAATACGGCTGGAACCACCCGCTTGGTGATATAGTAACAGCGCTTACGGATGCTGGCCTGCGGATCGAATTCCTGCATGAACAGCGTTACAGCGTGGACGGCGCTATGTTCAAGGGCTTAGAGCGAAGCGAGGATGGCTATTATCGTCTGAAGGACCCCATATTGCGTGAAGCAATACCGCTGATGTTCTCGATCAAGGCGTGGCGTGAGTAGTGATAAGTGAGACACGACTTAGACGACAGTTCGATTGACGACAGGCTCGCGCCGGGCGAGAAAGTGCTCTGGCGCGGCAAGCCCGTATGGAAAGCGTTTGTATTTCGGACGTGGCCCCTCACCATCTTCGGGGCTGTGCTGGTGGCAGCCGTGCTGTGGTACGAGGGGATGGTCTTTACCACCGAGATGGCGGATATACTCGCGCTAGTGGGGATACCCTTCAGCCTGATCGCGCTCTATATGGCCGTTGGGCATTTTCTGGTAACCGCGCGTGAGTGGCGTAACACCGAATACCTTGTGAGCGAGCGTCAGGTGCTGATACAACACGGCATAATGCGCCCCAGCGTGTCTATGTACAGTATTCTGGGGATGCCTCACACATTGCTCGAGATGCACGGCGACGACATAGGCAACATCATGTTCGAGCCGCCCAAAGGCGAAGGCTACGGTCCCGGCCCCGGCTACCGGAACATGTGGCCTTATCCGCCAGACTACGTGCTGGGCTTCCTCTATATCCACCATCCCGCCCAGGTACAGGCGATCATAGAGCAGGCGCGAGGCGGCGGAAGAGCTTGAGACCCGGACGACGACGCATGACGCATGACTACCGTCGTCCGTCGTCCGTCGTCCGGGTATGGTATAATCGCTCATAGTGCGTGCCGTTAGCAGGCGGCAGACGTCTTAGCAGCATACCCCGCAACAGGAGGTAGTTTTGGAGTTCCTGCACACTTTAGAGGACCAATATGTTTGGCCCTTCATCGAGAATATATTCAACTCGTTTAGCTGGTTCGGTGTGGTTATCATGATGGCAATCGAGAGCGCGTGTATCCCGTTGCCCAGCGAAATCGTAATGCCTCTCGCCGGACAGTACCTTGTCACCAGCCCCGACAACTGGCTCGGTATCCTCCAGGCGGGCCTCTTTGGCGCGGTGGGTTGTACCATCGGCTCGATCATCGCCTACTACGTGGGCGCTCTCGGCGGCAGGCCGATCGTCGAGAAGTATGGCAAGTATATACTGCTCAATAAGCACCACCTGGACACAGCCGACAGATGGTTCGAGAAGTATGGCGAGGCTACGGCGTTCTTTTCGCGCCTTCTGCCCGTGATACGTACGTTCATCTCGTTTCCGGCAGGCGTAGCTCGCATGAACTTCGGCAAATTCGTGCTTTATACGTTTCTTGGGTCGTTCCCATGGGCCGCGATCCTGGCCTGGGCCGGCGCGATGTGGCCGCCAAGAGATATCCGCAACGCCCTGCGCCCCTTCGATATCCCCATCGTCATTATCATCGTCCTGTTGATAGTTTGGTTCGTGGTACGTACGCTCATGAACCGTCGAAAAGAAGCACAGCCGGTTGTCAGTGACCAGTGACCGGTGGCGAGTGACCAGTGCGTCATGCGTCGTCTGTTGTCCTACTAACACCTAATCCCTCGTCCCTAACAGGAGTACAATTTGCTAGAAACTGTCGCCCAGCGAAATTCGCTTATAGCGTCTATTGAGAAGGCGCGTGGATCGTCTTTGATAGCTTATTTCTTGCACGACAACGCCATGATCGCTGATGATGCACTGCCCCAGTTGTACGACAAGCTCCAGGCGCTGGGTAAACGTGAGAAGATCGACCTCCTGCTCTATACAAGGGGCGGTGTAACCGAGGTATGCTGGCGCGCACTGAACCTGGTGCGAGACTTTTGCGACGAACTGGGCGTGATCGTCGGTACACGCGTAATGGGCGCGGGCACTGTACTGGCCCTGGGCGCAAACGATATCGTGATGGGGCCGCTTTCCGAGTTGGGAAGCATGGAGTCGGCACGCCGCCATCCCCTTCTACCACGCGACGACGCAGGCCAGCAGATACCCATAACGCTCGGCGAAATCAAGGCACTTGGCCTGCAACAGACCGCACAGGATGACAGCCCCGGGGGCGCATTCAACGCCCTCTTTTCCCATATCCACCCGCTGGTGATAGGCAATCTGCTGCAGGCAGATGCGCTTTCGCGTGACGTGACTCGCAAAGCCTTGCAGATGCACATCCCTCAGGATGACACCGAAAAGATCGAGCGGCTGGTTGACCTGTTCAATGGAGGCTTCCATTCGCCTGTTTATACGGTCGGCAAGACCGAGCTACAGGATGCGGGCCTCTCGATAACGGTGCCGAACAAAGAACTGTGGGGGCAAATATGGGGCCTCGTGCAGCTTTACCACGCAGCACTCTACAATGACAGGCCCGACCAGGCCACGCCCGGCAGCTTCTTCCGCTACGTGTGCGTAATTGAGAGCCAGGGCAGGTCCACAGGCCTGCGCCAGGTTTACACCCACGTGGACGGTATGGAGCGCGTAACGCAAATGGGCTGGGAAACAGCGGTCAAGGGTCCCGTGCCAGGTCCGTCGTTCGGGCCGGGTGGGATGTCTAACAATTGACGACTGACGACTGACGACTGACGACCGACAACGGAAACGCAAAGACGCAAAGGTTACACAAAGAGTTAAGAGGGGAGCACGACGATCACCAAGGTTAAGAGGCTCCGAAGATAAGAAGGTTTAAGAGGGATGGCGTATGACGCATTACGTATCACGTCTTTACTAACCCCTCGCCCCAAACCACTATGACAGACAACACTATACAGCGCATAGGCGAAGAACTGATGAAGGTGCTCGAGATCAAAAACCGGGCGCGAGAGATGGCCCTGCCCAACAGCCGAGCCACTATCAGAAATTGCGCGCAGTCGATCCGGGCATCGCACAGGGGCGAATTGGACAATGCGCGAGAGCTACTGGACGAGGCTGGGGTGCTGGTGGCCGCCAGCCGCGAAGCCCTGCTTGAGGCCCACCCTGATATATACTGGGCGGGCTACGTGCAGGACGCGCAGAAAGAATACTCTGAGGCCGCCGTGGTACTGGCCATGATAGGCGGCGGGCAGATACCGGGTGCGTTGGATCTTGGCGTCGAGCCTGCGGCCTACCTGAACGGGCTGGGCGAGGCGGCGGGCGAGATGCGCCGCTATGTGCTGGATATTATCAGGCACGGCGACACACCGGAAGGCCGTTGCGAAGAAATCCTGACCTTCATGGAAGACATATATTCTCTGCTGGTAACGGTGGACCTGCCTGATGCAATCACCGACGGATTGCGCAGAACCACTGACATGGTGCGCGGGGTACTTGAGCGCACAAGAGGCGACGTTACTTTTGCCCTGCAACAACGCAGGCTGACCAACGCGCTGGGCACCAGGGCTAAAGGTTGAGCGACAAGCAGAAACCGCCCGGCATACGAGTGATCCGCGCCAGCGAGCTTGGAGAGTACAACTACTGTTCGCGTGCCTGGTGGTACAAGCATGTGGCGAAACTCGCGCCGGGAGGTGAAGTGTCGGCTCGGCTGGAGGCCGGTTGCGAAGCACACAGAAGTCACGGTAGAACGGTAGTCTTATCGGCCAGGCTGCGTCTTATGGGCGCGGCCCTCTTGATAATCGGACTGCTTGCCCTCGCACTGGCGATTATGAGTCTTAGATCATAGATCTTAGACCGTAAGTTACACGTCGTCGGTCGTCTGTCGTCGGTCGTCCCGACTTACGATCTAAGATCTATGATCTAAGACTCGAACTAGGAGGATACAAATGGGTAGAATCGCTTTTATTACCGACAGCACGGCGGGCTTGCCTGCTGAGCAGGTGGAGAAGTACAAGGTAACAGTAGTTCCGCTGCAAGTGATCTTCGGCATGGATTCTTACCGGGACGGCATCGACCTCACCCAGGACGAGTTCTTCACCAAGCTGAAAGCTGCCAAAAGCCTACCCACCACGTCACAACCTGCCACAGCAGACGTCGAAGAAGCCTATACCCGCCTTCTGAACGACCCGGATGTGGACAGCATTATCGCCGTGCATCTGTCCTCACGCCTGCCCAGCGGCACATACGCTATGTCGGCGGCGGCGGGGGAGAGGTTGAGCGAAGGCACGGGCAAGAAAGTGACCGTGATAGACAGTTGGAGCGCCTATATGGGCGAGGGGTTGATGGTGATCGATGGGGCAAGGGCGGCTGAGAAGGGAGCTACCCACGACGAGGTAGTGAAGCTGATCGAAGGCATGCGCCCCGGTATGGAGATTCTGCTGCTCGTGGATACCCTTGAATATTTGCAAAGGGGAGGGCGCATCGGCGGCGCGCAGGCGTTCCTGGGAGGCCTGCTGAACATCAAGCCTATTTTACACGTAGCCGAGGGACGCATCGAGCCGCTTGAGCGCGTGCGCACCAGACGTAAGGCCATGGAGAGATTGGCCGAACTGGGAGCCGAGATAGTGAATGGACGGCCCTGCCAGATTAGCGTAGGCCACGCCGAAGCCGCTGAGGATGCCCGCCAGCTAACCGAAATGGCCAAAGCCAGGATGAACGTGGTGGAAGAGTTCACCAGCGATCTCGGCCCCGTAATCGCCACCCACACCGGGCCAGGGGTGCTTGGCTTCGTACTGTACCCTTTACCAGTGACCAGTGGTGAGTGACCAGAAGCGATAAGTACCTCGTCGTCGGTCGTTAGTCGCCGGTCGTCTCACTGGTCACTGGTCACTCACCACTGGTCACTGGTTGTATTTGCTGAGTATCAGGACAGCGTTGTGTCCGCCGAAGCCCATGCTGTTTGACATCACGTACTGCACATCGGCGTGGCGGGCCACATTGGGAATATTGTCGAGGTCGCAGTCGGGGTCGGGCACTTCCTGGTTAATGGTGGGTGGTAGTATTCCTGTTTCGAGCGCCTTGATGCAGAAGACGGCTTCCATAGCCCCTGCTGCGCCCAGCATATGGCCCGTCATGCTCTTGGTAGACGATACAGGCACCTTGTAGGCGTAGTCGCCGAAGGCAGCCTTGATCGCCATTGTTTCGTACTTCTCGTTGAGGGGCGTGCCCGTACCGTGAGCGTTGATATAGCCTATGTCCTGGGGCGCAAGGCCTGCACTGTCGAGAGCAATCGTCATGGCGCGGGCGGCGCCAAGGCCGCCTTCTGCGGGCGCGGTCACATGGTTTGCATCAGCGGTCGAGCCATAGCCCACTACTTCGGCCAGTATGTTGGCGCCGCGTGCCAGTGCGAAATCGAGGTCTTCGAGCAAGACCGCACCCGCGCCCTCGGCCAGCACAAAACCATCACGTAGCTTGTCGAAGGGGCGAGAGGCCTTTGTCGGCTCATCATTTTGGGTGGAGAGGGCGCGCATAGCCGCAAAGGTGGCGACGCCAAGCATGCCCACTGTCGCTTCCGAGCCACCTGCAAAGATGGCCTTGGCCTGTCCGCGCCGTATGATCTCGGTAGCTTCGCCGATCGCATGGGCCGACGACGAACAGGCCGAGACGACCGCAAAGTTGGTGCCCTTGAGGCCCATCTGGATCGAGACCTGGCCGGGAGCGAGGTCGGTCAGGATCATAGGAATAGTGAAGGGGCTGATCTTGCTCGGCCCCTTGTCGCGCACCGTGAGTACAGCTTCGGTGAGGGTTTCAACCCCGCCGATACCGGAGCCAAGTACCACGCCAATATCGTTGGCGTTCTCTTCCGTTACCTGCAAATTAGCCTGGGCAGCGGCTTGCTTGCACACGGCGATCGCGTAGTGGATAAATCTATCCATACGCCGTAGTTCTTTGGCCGGAATGTATTCTTCAGGGTTGAAATCTCGCACTTCGCCTGCGATCTTGGTTTCGAAGTTCTGCGCATCAAAGCGGGTAATCGGCCCGATACCCGAGCGTCCCTCGATGGCCGCCTGCCACGAAGTTTCAACTGTGTTGCCGAGAGGAGATACGGCACCCATGCCGGTTATCACCACTCTACGGCGTTTTTCGTTGCCCATCTAGTAAACCTCCGACCTATTTTATCCAACCCAGGATATAGGCTATCATGCCGTGCCCTACACGGCTGATATTCCGCCTATTCGAATGATTATACCATACCGTGGGGTAGACGACGGTGTGACGAGGGATGCGTCGTGGTCTAGCTAGGCAGCCCGTTCCAGCTCGATCAACGGGATTTCGCGGTCAACCTTAGCCTGATAGTCTCCGTAGAATGGGAATAGTTCTACAACTTTGGCCCATAAGTTGGGCCTTTCTGAGGCCGGCACCAGGGAAGCTGTGGCCGGGAACGTTTCTCGGCCGACTTCGACTGTGACGTCGGGGTGTGCCAGCAGATTATGGTACCATGCTGGGTCTGTTGGCGCGCCACCATTAGAGGCTACGATGAGCAAACGATTCGCGGTCTGAACTGCGGTCAAGGGTATCGTACGTGGTAATCCCGTGCGTGCGCCGGTTGTCGTGAGCAGCAGCAAGGGCCTGCCATCGAGGGGGTTGCCTGTGTTATCTCTGGTGGTGCGAAACTTTTCTATAAGCTGGCTGTTATAATCCTTAATATCGGGCATGGTCGCGTTTTCTCCTGTCTTAATTTGCGGTTTCTGTTTATGTTGCGGGGATTACCTTAATGATAGCGCATAGAGTAGCTTACTACAATGTTCCGCATGGGGGCATGCCAGAGCATACGTCATGCGACGCACAACCTGGTTGCAGCCTACTCAATTATATTAATGACGTAAGCGGGTCAAAACGGGACAAGTTTTGTGTAGTCCAAATGGAGTAAATAAGGCGTGGCCACCGCCATGTCATGTTGGGTCGATGACCGATGGCCCGGTATCCGCATTCAGCACACCCACCAGCACCTCGGACACGAAGATTATCAGCGCGCAACCTGCGGGGAAGACGAGTTCCTCGGCGATCCAGCCGCCCAGGTCGTCAGGAGTGATAAAGGCGGCTATTATTGCGCCAAAGATGACGCCCACCAGCACGCCGAGGCCAATGTGGGCCAGTACGCCCGCCCAGTGTTGGCGCACAAGCCAGGCGAGAGCCGCTGCCAGTACGGCATATTCCACCGCCCGAAGCCCAGCCTCAAGCAAAAGGTCACCGGAGGCAGGGCCGTCGGATAGCACCTGCATACCCTTCTGAAGCACTTTGGCCAGGAGGAAGGCAAAGGGGGTCGCGACGAGCGAGAATGCCCCTGCCCGCGCGGGCCAGCCTCCCACCAGCGCTTGTCCTATCCCCACAGCCACGCACACCATGACGGGCCACAATCCGTGGTCGATCAGGCTGCTGAGCGCAACAGTCTCGCCACCGATGATGCGCACGCCCTCCATGACCAGGCCCAGCACGACGGCTAGCCCCGCGACACGTAGCAAGTTGACACGAAGGCGCTGGGCCTCAGGGGCGCTTAAGCGTGGTTTGGCGGTTGGGGCTGTCATACCGGTTCTCTCCTGTTGTTGTCCGCTGGTTGGTTCTATAGTATATAATATTTGCATGATGCAATTTAAGTGGCAATCCTGGCGATACCTATCCCCTATTTGCCCTTCCTGAAGAGGGAAGGGCCAACTCGACCTTGAGCGCCGATATTTTGGCCGCTCGATTTCACTTTCTTTAGACTAATTTACGGGTACTAAGCGCGCGTTCCGGCCTGCCGGGGGTGCGAGCTTGCATACTCTTTTCCAAGTAGGAGACTAAAATCATGAGACTCAGTACACTTTTCAGTCAGACGCTGCGAGAAGCGCCGTCGGACGTGGAAGTTGCCAGCCACAGGCTTTTGTTGCGCGCGGGCTTTATGCGGCAGTTGGCGGCGGGGGTGTTCAGCTATCTGCCGCTGGGCATGCGCTCTATTACGAAGATTGAGCGGATGATGCGCGAGACGATTGAAGGGATTGGCGGGCAGGAAGTGGCTATGCCGGTGGTACACCCTGCCGATATCTGGGAGGAAACGGGGCGCTGGTACACCATCGGCTCGGAGATGGGCAGGTTCAAGGACAAGACGGGGCGCGATATGGCGCTGGCTATGACCCACGAGGAAGTGGTGGCCGACCTCGTGCGCAAGGAAATCAGGTCGTACCGACAGCTTCCACAACTTGTGTACCACCTGCAAACGAAGTGGCGCGATGACCCACGACCGCGAGCGGGACTGATACGCGCCAGGGAGTTTACAATGCTGGACAGCTACAGTTTGGATGCTGATGTGGAAGGGTTGGACACGCAGTACAGGGCGCACTACTACGCCTACTTCCGTCTGTTCGCGAGGTGTGGGTTGCCCGTGATCGCTGTGGGGTCAGACGTGGGGATGATGGGCGGGAGCCTGGCACACGAGTATATGTATTTGACACCAATAGGCGAGGATACGCTTGTGCTATGCGATGGGTGCGGATACGCGGCCAACAGGCAAATCGCGAAGTTTCGCAAGCCGCTCGGGGGTGATGAGGAGGCTAAAGCCATAGAGAAGGTAGCCACGCCACACGCAACGACCATTGAGGCGCTGGCGCGTTTCCTGGAGGTCGAGGCGGCGCGCACGGCGAAGGCGGTGTTCATGGTGGCGACAGTGGCAGAGGGGGAGCGCGACGTGGAGAAGTTCGTGTTTGCTACTGTGCGCGGGGATATGGAGGTGAACGAGACGAAGCTTGCTAACGCAGTGGGGGCTAAGGCGCTGCGGCCTGCGCGGGAAGATGAGATCAGGGCTATCGGAGCGGAGCCGGGGTATGGGTCGCCGGTGGGTGTACGTGGGGCGATCGTGGTGGTGGACGACGCGGTCGCGACGTCACCGAACCTGGTGGCTGGGGCCAACGAAGAGAGCTACCACCTCCTGAACGTGAACTATGGACGCGACTTCCAGGGCGACATCGTGACCGACATCGCGGCGGCGCAGGAAGGCGATGCGTGTGTACAGTGCGGCGAGGGGTTGCGGCTGGTGGGAGGCGTAGAGGTGGGCAACATCTTCAAGCTAGGCACGTTCTACAGCGAAGCGATGGGCTGCACTTTCCTGGACAGCAATGGCACGTCGAAGCCCGTTGTAATGGGTTCGTACGGGATCGGGGTGGGGCGGCTGCTGGCGTGCATCGCCGAGGAGTATAACGATGCGCGCGGCCTGATGTGGCCGATCACCGTCGCCCCATTCGAGGTGCAGTTGGTGTCGCTGGCGAAGGCAGGTGAAAATACAGGGACACAAGAGACAGCAGACACGCTATACGAACTGCTGATGCAG
>DATINP010000049.1:0-6528 GCA_035474135.1 Chloroflexia bacterium
CTCGGTGGCCGCACGCTCGAATGGCCTCCCGGCTAGTTTACAATCAATAAAGAGTGCCCGACTATTTTAGTAGTCGGGCACTCTTTATTAGTGAACATCGTACCTCGCGAGGTTACCGTTGTTCGACGCATTCCGGGAAGAAGGTCAGCACGATTATCTTGGCTAGTTGCGCCCTTGTAACGTTGCTGTCGGGGCGGAACGTGTTGTCAGCGTAGCCTGTTATTATCCCGTTGTTGTAGAGGGTTTCTATGTATTCGTAGAAGGTGCTGCCGTCCGCCACGTCGATGAAATGTGGGCCGCCTGTAGTGTTGATGGGCATGCCACTTGCCTCGACTATCGTCTTGGATACCTGCCCTCTGGTGGTGGTGTTGGCGGGCCTGTAGTAGGGTAGGTTGCCCGAGCCGCAAGGTTCGCCGGGGCCGCCGCACGGATAGCCTGATATCACGCCGTGCATGTAAAGCCGCTCGATGTAGACCCAGAACGTGCTGTCGACTAGGACGTCCTCAAAGGACTGCCCGGTTACCTCATCCTCGTATCCTGCCGACATGGACAGTATCTTGGCGAGTTGGCCTCGGGTCAGGTAATTGTTGGGTCGGAAAGTGCCGTCCGGGTAACCGACTATGATGCCCTGGCAATAGAGGCAGTGGACGTATGGATAGTACCAGTCGCTAGGCACTACGTCAGTGAAGGTCATCGTGCAGACAGTAGGCGTCTCGGTCACGACAGCTGTCGGAGCGGTAGGAGTAGCTGTCGGAGCGGTAGCGGTAGCGGTGGGTACGATGGGAGTATTTGTGCTGGTGACTGTAGATGTATCAGTGGCCGTGGCCGTATGTGTTGGCGAGGCGGTGTAGGTAACTGTGATAGTATTTGAAGGAGTGGACGTGTTCGTAGGAGTGAAGGTAGGCATTGGCGTGATTGTGGGAGTGTGGGTGAGAATGGCGGTGGGCGTGGTCATGGGGCAGGAGGCTGTTACGTCCACCGTGATGATATTACTGTTGATGATGTTATTCGCCATATCGGACGCTTGAACCTGGATTTGATACTGGCCAGGCGCTGGAATATCCCAGTTATACGACCAGTTGGTAGTGCCCTGCGCTGTGTCCCAGCTCGTGCCGCCGTTGGTGCTGACGCTCACGGTCTGGACACCGCTCCAGTAATCGGACGCAGTGCCCGTGATGTTGTAGGAACAAGTGTCGATCTGCTGGCCGTTGACGAGGTTGCTAACGACGGGCGGATCAGGGTTGTAGGGGTCGAGGGCAGGTTCCGGCTGGAATGTGTCGGTGTTCACAGCGTCCACGACCAGACCGAACCTCATGTCGCCCGAGTAGAGGCATGTGCGCTGGAGTCCATGCAATGTGCAGGGCAGCCAGTCAACTCCCCATACGTTGTCCCAATATCCATCAGTTGATTGTGCGAGTTGATGGCTAAACACCTGGGAGATCGTGGGTGTGGCCGGGGTAGTGTTTACCAGGTTGCCACGAATACCCGCCTCATACCAGGCATCAAGTAAGAGGTCGAGGCCCGTGCTGAGTGGCTTGATAATCATATTATGAGCGCGATTCGACTTTGCTATTGAATCGCCGCCAGTAATATCGGCCACGAAGTGTGGGTTGCTGATGTCCGATATGTCGTACATCTTGACCTTGCCCAGGCTTGGCGAGTGAATGAACTCGTCTTGGATGAAGACGTAACGGTCATCGGTTGTAGGTACGACATGGTGTACTAAGAAGCTAGAGGGGCGGATTGAGTCGATCGGATTCAGTGGCACAGGCGTTCCACCCGCTACAAAAGCGTCCTTGTCGAATATTTGCAGGCCGCCCGACCAGTGGGCCACATATACCTTGCCGCGTACTACGTTAGAGTCGTGGATGAAGCTGACGCCGTCAGGGCGCTCGTAGCTGTTGACTTCGAAAATATTGGATAGATTGTGGATGTCTAGAACTACGATATTATCTGCTTGTTGTTGGTTTGGTCGATATTCACCAGAAAACGTAAGCCAAGCATAGTCGGCACTGCCGTTGGCGTCCAAAGACACAAAGTGCTCGTGGATGGTGCACCAGTCGGTTCCCGCGTAGCGTGTGATGAACTGGGGATTGGCTGCGTCGTCTACGTTATACACAAAAAGGCCGCACCCGGTGCCTGAACCGCGCATAGCAGCGGAGATGTATTGGTGGCCGCCCTGTGGCCAATCGAACACAGAGAGCGACGCAGTACCACCGGAAGGGAAGGGTACGGTCGAAATGAGAACAGGGTTGTAGGGATCGTCTACGTTGAATATCCAGAACATGGCCGTGCCACCGCCAAATAGCCCTCCAAAGCCTGATAGACCTACAAAGCTGTGGCCATTGTACTGCCAGGTTGCGATGTCACCGCCCGCTGCGCCGTCTGTGTGGCACGTGGTATAAGGGTACACGATTGCGATTGGCGACAGGCCCGTGAAGGGTGGTTGAGGACTCAGGCCGCTACAGGGGTGGGTAAGGCCGTTCGTGCTGGATTTGATAACGCCAGGCACGCTCGCGGACTTCGGTTCCTGGCTCATCTTGTACGCGTCGGGGAACGGTGGGTTGGCAAGTAGGTGGCCTGATGCGTCCTCCGCCGCCTTGTCCTGCGTGCCCGCCAGCGTGCCGACCACGCCTGATGCGATCATGCCCGACGAGGCCATCCCTATAAACAGGGCCAACAGTGCCAGGCCCAGCACTATAACCAGTCGCCTGAACTTCATTGATGCGCTCCTTCTTCTCTTGTCTTCTTCTACTCCTTCTCCTCGAAATCCTTACAGGATTGAGGCCAATTATGCCTTATAAGCCGCTGCGCGTCAACAGGGGACGACGGTTGACGGAAACGCAAAGGGCTAAGAGGTGATCACGAAGAACACGAAGGTTAAGAGGTCACGAAGAAATAAGAAGGATTAAGAGTGGATGAACGCATGGCGCATGGCGTATAAAACCCTGATTACTGGTAGGTTATTACGCAAGAGCAGAACCCCCGTAGGGGGTGATACAAGTGTAGCCCAGGGTGTCAACCCCTACGGGGGTTCTGCTCTTATACAGCGTCCTACTAGCAATCACGTTATTACGTAAGAGGCGTCACTTCACCGTGATGGTGCCCTGTTGGCCCCGCGCGGCATGGCCGGGCAGGCTGCAGATCATGTCGTAGGTGCCGGGTTGGAGGTCAACTTCGACAATCTTGGGGCTGTCGCCGGGCGAGAAGGTGGGTGTGGCGCCGATCACGTCGCCGTTCAGCAGGATGGTCAGGTTGTGGGACATGGTGCCCGCGTTAGTCACTATGAAGCGCACCTTGCCCGCGTTGACGGTGACATTGCCGGGTATGATCTCCCACTCTTTGGTGGTCAATTGAACTTCCTGTACGTCGCTGCTTGCGGGGGCTGTGGTGCTCGTGGCGGCAGTTGCGGTGGTGCTGGTAGCGGCCGCTGGTGGTGTGGTAGCGGTAGGGCTGTCGCCGCAGGCCGCCAGGATCACGCCAACCATGCAAATCAGCGCGGCGAACATTGCGAAGCGCCGCGCACTTGACATAATCTTAGTCACTGGTAGGGTTTCCTCCTGAAGTATTGATTGGGTTTATTCCTGTTCTTGTTGTGCGTCCGATAGCACTTGCGCAAGGCGGGTGCGCAGAGCCGCGACAAAGTTGGGCGAAGGAGTATCCGCGTCTGCGCGCAGGCTGTTGAAGGCGGCTGCGCACCGCAGCATATCGACATCCCTGGAGCGCACGCCTTCTCGGGGGCCTCCCGCCCATTCTTCCGGCCTGAGAGGGTGTTTCTCGGCCAGCATACGATCGATTCCGTCATTGAACCAGTCTAATCTTGATACCATTGTTTGTGCCTGCTTACTTTGTTCGTGCTTGTCGAGAGGTGCGGACGGATTGTGCGTCTTTGCGTTTTGCCGTCCGGCCGGTTCACTCCACTATATGTTTGAATTAAGCCGTTACCCTAAGTGCTTAGCGCACGTAGTTACTTCTGTATATGTGTACGAGCGGGGTTACACGATTCCCCGTTGCCGCAGCCGGGCCTGGCCCCTATAATAGAATCAGGCCGGAAAGTAGGATTGCACGATTGTGGAGTACTTACGCCGGCGGTGAACAATGCTGAGGAGGCGTGCATGATTCGTCATATTCTGCTGTGGAACTATAAGGACCAGACTTCGCCCGAGGAGCGAGCGCGTATCGAGGCCGAGCTTGTCTCCCTGAGCACGCACGTGCCCTCTTTGCGAGAGGTCGAGTGGGGTCCGGTGGTGGGCGGGCGCAATCAGAGCTTTACCCACTGTTTCATCATGCAGTTCGACGACATGGACGCCCTTGCCCAGTATAGCACGCACGCCGCGCACATCAAGTTCGCTGGTCCATTTCGCGAGGCGTGCGAGGTGCAGGTCGTAGCTGATGTGGAGATAGGCGTATGATGATTGTGAGCAGCCCATGAACGCCATTTCTTGGCCCGATATCCTGGCGGTGATAATAATAGGGTGGTCCGCATTCCGAGCCACCAGCCGGGGCTTCGTGGCGGTGCTGATGTCGCTGTTGGGGTTCGCGGTGTCACTGTTGCTCGCATTCGCGTTGTCGCCCGGGCTGTCCGTGTGGTTGAGCGACCAGTTTAGCTTGTCGCCGATCTGGAGCGGGCCAATAGCCTTTGTAGGCGTGTGGATCCTGGTCGAGGTTGCATTCAGCGTGCTGGAGCGCGTGCTGCTGGAGAGGCTGGGGTATAACCTGCAGCACTCGACGGGCAACAGAGTGGCGGCGATTTTGCCCGGCGCTGTGCAGGGCGCGATTACGACAGCGGTGCTGTTTACCGCGCTGGCGTTGTTGCCCGTACCGGGAACTATCCGCACCGACGTACTGAAGTCGTCGATTGGGGGCAGGCTGGTGTCGGCCACGCTGGCCCTTGAGCGCCCATTCGAGGATATTTTTGGTCCGGCGACAAGGCAGGCGCTCGGCTTCCTGACGATTAAGCCTCCCACGCAGACGAGCGAGGGTGGCGAAGAGAGCCTTAAGCTAGAGTTCACGGTGGACAACCCGGAGAGCGTGCCGAAGGACGAGATTGGTATGCTGGCGCTGGTGAACCAGGAGCGCACGACCAGGGGGCTAGTCGCGCTGGAGATGGACGAGGCTCTGCAAGGGGTGGCCCGCGCCCACGCAGCCGATATGTTCAAGCGGGGCTATTTCGCGCATGTTACGCCCGAAGGCGTTGACCCCTTCCAGCGCATGGACGCGGCAGGGATACATTACGTTACAGCGGGAGAGAATCTCGCGCTGGCCCCATCGCTTGATATCGCGCACGACGGCCTGATGAACAGCCCCGGCCACCGCGCCAATATCCTCAACCCTGCCTATCGCAAGGTGGGCATCGGCGTGCTCGACGGTGGGGTGTACGGCGAGATGTTCGTGCAGGAGTTCACGGACTAGGAGCGGACTTCAAGTTGCATATTCCCTTCGCGCTTGACTTGCCGGGAGTGCTGGACGGTCGGAAGGGTGGATAGAGCCGGAAGATTGCATGACGAGAGGGGGGCAAAATAATGACTGTCTACAGGCGGTGGAAACGAAGGCTGCATGGAGAAGGTCTTGTCACAAAGGCAGGTGAGGAGATAGGTAGGGCGTCAGTGACGCTCAATGTATTCGGTGACTTTACGAAAGATAGCGAAGAACAGGGTGAAGTGCAGCTAGACGAAATCTACGAGGATGGGGAGTTACGAATGCTAACTGGCTCGATTCCGCTTGAAACAACTCATACGCTCAAGCTAGACAATGGCGAATGGTATAGATTCTTCGCAATAAGCCGGGACAATCAAACTTACTCAATAGTCGAAGGCCGGGAACGTGACGACCCCCAAGCCGTATAAGATAGGTCATCCAATGGTCGCTTCCAACTCCACATGGAAGGCGAGTTGTTCGTCTTCGGGCTGCTTATCTATCACGTCCTGCGCCGAAAGTGCCACCCAACCCAAATCCACCCAGCCAGGAGTACCAACGAAAGTATGGCACTCGCCCATCCAAGCAACCAACCATTGTCCACTAGTTTCTGTAGACCTAGTCCTCCCAAGCATAATAGGCCGATGTGAATAGTCCGCCACAGCAACCACATACTATCACGCTGTATATTACGCAGTTTCACCTCTCTCGACTGCTCGGTCGAAACTATCCCATTAGCCCTGAACCATTCACGAACCGCTACGCTCCCCACGGCAACTATAATCACAGCAATAGCGGCCGCCGGCACCCAGACGCCACCTAGATCGAGTGTCGAGAGCAGTGCCCACATGAACATTGCGATTACTGATATAACCACCGCTAAATAAAACCAGAAGTCTCGGTGTGTATCCATTGATGTTGTGTGCCTCCATAGGTCAAGGTCGGAGTATTTGCTACTGCGGAGGATGGCACATCCCCTGTCAATTCTCTAAAGTAGTTGCGCGCATGCCAAGTTAGACGAGGTCCCACAGCGAGATGCTCCTGCAGGAGTTCACGGATTAGGGCGTGGTTGTCTTGGCATAGTCCGATACTGATCACCGTTCTGGATGGCCC
>DATINP010000050.1:0-34541 GCA_035474135.1 Chloroflexia bacterium
TGTGACGCTGGGCGCGGAGCAATTCCTCCACGGGTAGACCCGACCACCCCTTGATACGCGCCAGCGATTCCAGCACGCGTGTAAGCTGTCCGGGGTCGCGGCTGGGGGGTATCTTCACCTGGCGGTCTGAGTTCGATGCAAAGGCGTTGATCTGCAATCCAACCATCCACCCTTGCTCAAGCGCATGATTGGCAACCGAGGCCGCAACCGTGATCGCCAGTTCCAGCGTGGGGGCGTCAAGCCCTTCGTACATGTGCACGAAAGTATCCTGGTTCAGGAACACGGATAGATGGGGCGTGGCCGATGGCTCGAACAGCCTGGTTTGCAACTCGCCTCGGCGGGCTGTTGCTTTCCAGTGGATATGGCGCTGGTTGTCGCCATAGGCGTACTCACGCACGGCCCTCATGCGCAGGGGGTCGGTGACAATCTGTTGGGCCGCCTTGTAGTCACCGAAGGGTTGGCGCGCCGTAATGCCCAGCCGTGCGACGGGCACATAGCGCGGGTACACAAGTAGAGTTTGGGGTGTACTGTACGTGGCATAACGCCGGAATAGGCCGAAGATGTCGCCCGATCGAACCTCAATAGGCCCGAACTCGTGTTCGCCACGCGCCGCGCACAAGAAGGTGTAATGGCGGGTAACGCGCTCGTACCAGCCGAGCGAGATCGAGGAACCGAAGCCCATCATGCGCGGCTTGGACGAATAGGAGAAAGTGTGCGAGGTCATTTGGAGAGAACCAGGGTACTCGTCCTCGACGATCAGCCAGGGCAACGGTAGGGGCTTGTTGTTCACAAACACATGGTCCATCGCCACTTCTTCGCCCCAGAAGGCGCGGGTGTGGTTGAAATTGCGTGCGATCTCCAGGTTGGTGAGACAAAAGCGCGCCCAGACCCACGCCCCGAGCAACACCACTGACAGGAGAACGCCCAATCCGAACAATGGCTGGCTGAAGAAGATCGCTCCCAGCACCAGCATCGCGACCGCGCCACCCACCCACGCCCGCGATATCTGACTCAGCATTATCACCTCAGACGCGGCGGCTGGCTTTGATGCGTCGGGCTTAGCTGGGGTTGTGAGGGCGGGAGTTTGTGCAGTCATGGTGAGTAATGCGTCCTGACGACCGACGGCTGACGACCGACGACTGACGACGGAATGCGTCATGCGTCATAGGAACCAGAACTTCTATCCATTCTTATTCCTTCGTGCGCTCTTGACCTTCGTGCTCTTCGTGATCCGTTTCCCCACTCACCTATGACGTATGACTTACGCATGTCCCTCGATCTCGACTGGTACGGGCACGCTCTCTACTATCTCGGCGACCACGGCGGCGTTATCCCTACCGCGCAAGCGCGTGCGAGAGCCTAGCATCACGCGGTGGGCCAACGTGGGCACAGCCATGCGTTTTACATCATCGGGCAGGATAAAGTCGCGGCCCTGGATAGCCGCCAACGCCTGCGACGTGCGCAGAAGAGCGAGCGTAGCACGGGGTGACGCACCCAACTCCACAGCCTCATGCTGGCGGGTGGCGCGTATCACCTGCACGATGTAGCCTTCGACAACGGGCGACACATAGACCGCACGTACCGCGCGTTGGGCGGCCATGATCTCGTCCGTTCCAGCAACAGGTTCTAGGTCGCCCAGAGGGTTCGCCTCGCGGAAGCGGCGAATGATCCCACGCTCGTCGTCCTCGGAGGGGTAGCCTAGCGTCAACTTCACCAGGAAGCGATCAAGCTGAGCTTCGGGCAAGGGGAAGGTGCCTTCCAGTTCGACCGGGTTCTGGGTAGCAAGCACCATGAAGGGGCGTGGCAGCGGCACAGTCTCCAGGTCGATAGTTACCTGCCGCTCTTCCATGGCCTCGAGCAGGGCAGACTGTGTGCGTGGGCCTGAGCGGTTAATCTCGTCTGCCAGCACGATCTGGCTGAAAATGGGGCCGCGCCTGGTTTCGAATTCGCTTGTGCGTTGGTTATAGATAGAGGTGCCACTGATATCCGATGGTAATAGGTCGGGCGTGAACTGTATACGGCTAAAAGAGCATGAGAGCGAGCGGGCCAGGGCCTTTGCCAGCGTGGTCTTGCCGATGCCGGGCACGTCCTCGATCAGCACGTGCCCCTCACATAGGAGCGCCACCAGCAATAGTTCGGTCTCAGCACTCTTGCCAACCATCACGCGGGCGATGCTTTCTTGCACACGACGCGCCAGGTCAATTGCCCCGGCAGCAGGCGACACCAGAGGATGAGTGCCCGGGTTGGATGTGTTCCTGCCGTTGTTCGGGCTAGATGCCATTGATGTGCTCCTCTGAGTGACCGATGACCAGTGGTCAGTGACCGATGACCAGTGGTCAGTGACCAGTGACCAGAAGCGATACGTGGTATGTGCGACGACAGGCGATGTATTTAATACAATACCTTGTAAGTGAGGGTTCATAGACGGAGGGGTAGGGGTTAGTGATGTACGAAGTATTGCTAACCCCTATTCCTTAATCGCTAACTCCTCGCCACTATCTTTCCACGGGCGGTGGTCCCCAGTAATCAGCATTCTCAGCCATTTGCACTAACTCGCGCCAATGGCCGGTCAGGCCTTCATCGGTTACGCCGTAGAAGATGCGCATCGAGCCGTCCGGGTAGCGCGCCACGAGGTCGAAGCGAGCCGCGCCCGCCCTGTGCTCACGCCTCCACAGGCCCACCTGCGCAGTGGGGTGCCAGGCTATCTCGGCTGCAGTAGGATCGCCGTGCTCATGTTGAGTGATCGCGTACAACCATAGCCTGCGGGCGGACTTGCGCGTAACGTTGTGCACCACACTCGCAGGATTGCGTAGGTCGCGCATTGTGTGGTAGAGAATTTTGCTCTTCTCTTCCGTGCTGATGATCTCCACTCCGGTCGTAGGAGCAACAGGCCCACCTGCGGGCGGATTACGTGCAGCAGAAGGTGCTGTAGCCGGAACTGAGGGCACGCTGACGGCTGGAGGAGTCGCCTCGGCAAGCTCTTCAGCTTTGGCGGCGCTACCGCGGCTTCGGCCTCTCTTCGGTGCTTCCTTCTTGGGTTCAGCTTCGGTTGCAACCTCTGCTGTGGCTTGCACAGGTTCTTCGGCTTGCGCTTCAGCAGCCTTCTGGGCCGCTGTTGAGCGACGAGAGCGTCCGCGTTTGGCGGCCGTAGGCGCGGGTGAAGTCAATTCCGCCTCACCTTCGTTTGCGGGAAGTTCAGACGGTATCTGCGCACCCGGCGTCACCTCGGCTTCCACCAGGATAGCGGCCTCGCCAGCCTCAGTCTCGCTTGCTGCAGCAGTGGGGGCGTCGACCTCGAGCTTCTTGTTGCGGGCGCGACCTCGCCCCCTGCCTGTTGCGGGCTTATCCGGCTCGGCCTCTACCAATTCTTCGCGGGTCTTGTGTTCCGACGAAACGGTCATCTCTATGGGAGTATCGGGTTCGTCCTGTGCTGTCTTTTCGGCAACAACGTCCGAATCATCTGCTGCTTTGCGTCTGCTGCGGCTGCGCGCAGGTTTAGCAGGGGCCTCTTCGGTCTTCTCGATGGGCTTGGCAGCTTTGGCTTGTTTCGCAGTCGTTCTGGCCGTGCTCGCGCCTGCGCTAGCGTTTTCTTCGGCGCCCGCCGTCTGTTGTTCATCTTCTGCTGGGGTGGTCGCCGCAGCGCCTCGCCCTCGCCTGCTCCGTGACTTGGGTTTCTCTTTTTCGGCGCTCTCAGGAGCAGGGGTTGCGGGCACAAGCTCAAGCGGGTTGGTATTTACAACTGCAGGAAGTTCTAGAGGCGCTGCTTGCTCTACCGACTCCATTGTGGCCGGCGTGGGCATTTGCAACTCGCCTGCTGCTGCGCCAGGCTCGACCTCTGCTCCGCCTGTCGGTGCCATCGGGCGCACCTGGCCCTTTAGCTTTTCGGGTGGGAGATTGGCGAAGATGGGAGGGCGCGCTGTGCGGTCGGGTTGTGCTGGAGCCGAGCGCGCAGGCGACGTAGCCTGTGGGGATTGAGCGGCCGGAGTGCGGCGCTCTTCACGCTTGGGCTGCTCTTGCTTCGAGGGCTGGCCGTGTCCCTGCACCTGGTGCTCGGCGGGTACGGGCACTGCCTTCTCACCCCATCCGGCGGGCGTAGATGGCATTGGCTCGCCTGCATCAACCGGGTGGGTGATCTGCCCTGGGCGCGATAGGGCAGGGGCTTGCGACGTAACCGGCGCCGGCTTGCCGCCCACCTTCGCCATGCCATTGCGGGATGCCTCCAGCACCAGCGTCACGATCTCGTCGCGGTTGGCTACAACGCTTTCCGCGTCCAGCCTTATGTATACCTGGCCGGTGGGTGTGAAAGCGTAGGGTGCGTCATCACCCTTCGGGACACTTATGGTCACGATGCCCCGCTCTTGCGTGCCACGCAACACAATTTCAAGCTCGACGGGTGGCTCGATAGTGCGTTTGATATCTTCCTTGAGCATACGGATCGCCTCGTCCGGGCGCTCAATGCCATGGATGGGCACGCTCTTGTCGGGGTTGGCCCCCACGTAGATAGTGCCACCGTCGCCATTAGAGAAGGCTACGATGTCGTGCAGGATGGGACGCGCCCGGGTGGTATGGGTGAAGGGTCGCTCGTGGAAGGACTGTGTGAAGTTCTGCCCATCGAGGCGCGCCTTCTCAATATCCTCCCAGCCGGAACCCTGGCGATAAGCCCTGGTGCGTGTAAAATCGTCGCCCGCGAACAATTCTTTCAGCGCCGCGAAATTGGCTTCTTTCACCAATACTTCGGTGATACGAGCGCCCACGCCCAACCGTTTGTTCATGCCGTCGAGTTGTTCAGTGTTGAGAGAGTGCGCATCCGACCCCTGGATCAGGTGCATACGACGCGGATACTCGGGCTTCGAGCCATTGTAGAAACTGGCAGTGTTGCGCTTGCTGCTCGACTCCAGGTCAGTTACTTCCAATGCGACGAGGTTGGGGTCTTGCGTATAGGCGATCTTGGTCTGCCCGCCGAAGGGGAAGCCCTGCATAGCCACGCCGTTCGACGAATTAGCGTGCGCGGCGATTGCCAGTCCGCCAGCCCCCGTAATTGCGGCATAGGCTGCCAGTACGTCGTCTGTCGCGCCTGCGTCCGGCGCGCCCAGGAGCATTTTCTCCTCGGGCACATTCAGGTTGAGCAAGAGATATTCCAGCTTGCGCACCGACGTATTTTCAGGGAAGATGCCCAGTATGTGGAAACCGAAAGTGGCGGTAAACTCGAAGCCGGGCAAGACGGTAATCTTGGCCAGCAAGCGCCTGTACTCGGAGAGGGTTGTGCGCTCTTCGTCCGTGGCCCTGCCAAGCCTCTCAAGCAGAGTTAATGTTTCGACCTCACGGTGCATGGCCGCGAAGCCCGCCACCGTGTTATGGTCTGCGAAGGCGATCATATCGAGGTTCTTTTCCTCGGCCTTCTTGAGAATGTCCAGGTATGAGATACCGGGATCGCGATAATCTGACGATGCGGGGGTATGTAGGTGCAAATCCATGCGCTTCCATACGAGGCCGCCGCCCGCGGGCCGGTTGCGCGCGATATCCTGGTCGCGCTGTAATTCCTGCATTTTGACGGTACGTATACCGCCCTCGCGGCGAGGTGCGCCGCGGCTTGCTGATCTTCTGTTCATGTCTAATAATCCTTTGTCATGCGTTATGTGTCATAATCGCAAATATCACGGCATGCGCAAATAAGGGAGACTATCTCCCTGTGCATTGTTGCCAATTGCGCTTTATACGCTTTTGCGTTGTTACCGTGGGTGTGTCGATTTTATTCTTCGGTGCGAGGCCGCTTGGGGTTGGTCAGTTAAAACTCCTGAATCAGGAGGTAGCTGTTGCCAGCTTCAAATTGTACGTCAGGGTCTGCGGCTGCCATGCTTTCAGCGGAAGGCTTTTTCACTCGGCGTTTGCCACCCGTGCCTGTGGTCGAGCGCCTGGGCCGAATGTCCTCGGTATCTACATCGTCGCTTGCGGGTTGAACCGCGTCAGCTGTCTGCAGGCTGGGGGTTTCGGATTCGGTTTCGTGACCGGATGGATCGGTGAGCGTGTCGTCTTCGCCCTGTACTACCGTGTCTTCTTGCCCGTTTTCACCTACTTCAACAGGAACGGGTACCGCTTGCTTCGGCTCTGGTGGCAACAGAGCCGCCTGGATCACACCGTCCATGCTATCGACCCAGGTAAAGTGCAGGTGTCGTCGAGCGGCAGGTGGTAGGTCGGCCCAGTCGGACTTGTTAGCTGTGGGGGCAATGATATTTTCGATGCCTGCGCGGTGGGCGGCCAACACTTTCTCTTTGAGGCCGCCTATCGCCAGCACCCTGCCCGTAAGCGTTATTTCGCCGGTCATGCACACATCACTTCTGACGGGTCTGTGCGTGATAGCCGAAATGAGAGCGGTAGCCATCGTGATGCCTGCCGAGGGGCCGTCCTTGGGGATGGCGCCCTCCGGCAAATGGATATGGAGGTCGGCTTTTTCAAGGCTTTCCAGGTCGATATCCAACTCTTTGGCACGTGAGCGTGCGAACGAAAGCGCCGCCCTTGCCGATTCCTGCATCACATCGCCCAGGCGTCCCGTTATAGTCAACGAGCCTCGGCCAGGCATGACAACTACTTCCACAGGCAGAAGTTCGCCGCCATGTTCTGTCCACGCCATCCCACACGCCACTCCGATCTGATCGTGGCGTACTTCGTCTTCGACACGATACCGCGGTGCTCCCAGAAATTCGTCCAGGTTATGCCGTGTCACCCTGACTCGGGTTATACGTCCTTGCACTACTCTGCGTGCCGCTTTACGGCAAATGGTCGCCAGTTTGCGTTCCAAATCTCGCACCCCGGCCTCGCGGGTGTAGGTGCGAATTATGGCACTTAGCATACGATCGGGTAATTCAAGGAAACCGGATTCCAGCCCGTGCGCTTCTACCTGCTTCGGCAGGAGGTGGCGGCGGGCGATTTGTATTTTCTCTTCTTCTGTGTAGCCGCTGATGTCGACGACTTCCATCCTATCGCGTAGGGCGCGAGGGATGCTATAAAGGTTGTTGGCTGTGCAGATGAAGAATACGTCAGATAGGTCGTAGGCTACATCGAGATAATGATCTGTAAAGGTATGGTTCTGAGCAGGGTCGAGGACTTCAAGTAACGCCGCTGCAGGATCGCCCCGCATATCCGACGTCATCTTGTCCACCTCGTCCAGTAAGACCACAGGGTTCACCGTTTCGACGCCTTTCATCGCCTGTATGATGCGGCCCGGCATAGCGCCCACGTATGTCCGGCGGTGACCCCTGATCTCGGATTCGTCATGTACGCCACCCAGCGACAAGCGCACAAACTTGCGGTTCATGGCTCGCGCTATGGATTGTCCCAGCGAGGTCTTGCCCACACCGGGAGGCCCGACAAAGCACAATATCTGCGACTGCTCTGAGCGCTGAGGGCGAGCTTTTCGCTGCTCGGCGTCTTCTTCCTGTTTGCCAGCTGAGGTTTTAGCTTCCTCCCTGGCAGACCGCTTGCGGTGCGTCAGTTGCCGTACCGCCAGGAAGTCGAGTATTCGCTCTTTTACCACGCCCAGGCCGTAATGATCTTCTTCCAGGATTTGTTCTGCCAGGGGCAGGTCTATCCTGTCCTCCGTACGCTCTGACCAGGGGATAGAAAGAACCCAATCCAGGTAGTTGCGGAGCACCGTAGTCTCGGGCGACATGGAAGGCATCCGCTCCAACTTACCCACCTCTTTCAGCAGGCGTGTGAGAGTATCGGCCGGTAGCCCTTTCTTTTCAAGACGCTCGCGAAGCTCCGCGATTTCGTTGCCGCTTTCGCTCGATAGTTCGTCATGGATCGCCTTAAGTTGCTCTCGCAGATAGAACTCGCGCTGGTTCTTGTCAATCGAGGCACGCACCTTCTCACGCACTCGCTGATCGGTTTCCAGCACATCGAGCGCCCCTGCAAGCACCCCACCCACATACTGTAGACGGTCGGCCTGGTCTGTCATCTCAAGTATGCGTTGGCGTTCTGCTATGTCGGATACGAGATGCGCAGCCAGCAGGTCGGCCATATAGCCGGGCTGGCGAGCCGAGCGCACGTGCTCCTGGGCGTCAGCAGGCACTTTGGTGTTCATGCCCGCGTACTTGCTGAACAGGTCAGCCAGATGAGACATGAGCGAGGTGATCTCGCGCCCGCCGGCCTGCTTTTCGGGCAGGTTCTCTATTTCTGCCATCATGCAGGCATCGTCGGCCTTGATCAACTGGATCACGACACGACGCAGGGCTTCTACTTCAACCTGGACGACGTTATCAGACTGAGGGCGCACCGCCCGCACTTCCACAAGGGTTCCCGTCGTATAGAGGTCGGCGGGCGAAGGGTCCTCGCCTTCTCCGGACTTAACTGCCGTCACCACCATATAGTGGTCACCGGCCAACGCCAGGTTAGCGGCATTTAGCGAGCGAACACGTCCTATATTCAGGTTGACAATTGTACGGGGAAAAACTACTACGTTCTTGAGAGGAAGAAGGGGAACCTCTTTCCTATCCGGTGCTACGTCGTATGGCATAGCTTGCGCCTTGTGGTTGCGATTTGCGGGTTGCAGTGCATTAATGCTGAACTGCGGTTACGCTGTTGAAATGAATATCCGGCATGGCGTGCACGCCATTGCTGCCGCCCGCGCTACTGCCTTTGTTGGTTGGAACGAATGATAATAGCATGACCATTTCGTGCCCTGAGCAAATTATATCACAAATGAGTGTACAATATCTATAGTGGGATATAGCTAATTTCCTGCTAATCCTTTCAGACGCGCTAAGCGCCCTATGCCCCGCATTATACGTGACTGTGGTCCTAATACCTTCGTGACCCTTATTCTGTCATCTATTTTGACGCATGGCGCGTGACTTTCGCAGTTATTACTGGAGGCCGCCCAACAATGCACAATCCACACCCGGCAAACAAACCCGCCTTGTCCGGCGTCACCGTGGGCGAGGCTCTCGAGGCCATACTGGCGCAGTTCGAGCCACTCCCAGTGATCGAGGTCCCCCTGGCCGACGCGCTCGGCATGGTGCTGGCCCGCGATGTCGCGAGCGATATGGACATCCCTCCTTTTGATAATTCCTCCATGGACGGCTACGCCGTGCGCGCCGCCGACACCCTGGGCGCTACCAACGACCACCCCGCCAGTCTTCGTGTTACGGGCTACCTGCCCGCCGGCGGCGCACCTTCTCCCGGCGACATGGTAGAACCAGGAACAGCCTTCCGGATAATGACGGGCGCACCCATCCCGCCTGGCGCGGACGCTGTAGTGCGCTTCGAGGACACAAGCGAGGGGCACACTACGTTGGCTCCCCGTGCCCTGAGCGATCAACAACCGGGCGAGGTTCTTATATACACGGGCGTGAGAGCGGGCGTGAACGTGCGCTCTGCTGGCGGCGACATCCACAGGAATGACATCGTACTCCGGGCCGGGACGACGATCCGCCCAGGCGAAATAGGAGTGTTGGCGTCGGTTGGCATGGCGCTCGTGCCCGTACACAGGAGACCCCGGGTGGCAGTGCTGGCTACGGGCGACGAACTGGTGGGCGTGGACGAAATGCCCGGTCCCGGCCAGATACGCAATACCAACAGCTACGCTATCACCGCCCAACTTCTCTCGTGGGGGGCAGAGGCATTCGACCTGGGCGTGGCTCGCGACAACCGGCAAAGCCTCACAGCCAAGCTTGATGAGGCCCTGGCTCTTGAACCTGATTTGCTGGTGACGTCTGCAGGTGTGTCCGTAGGCGATTACGACATAGTGAAACAGGTGCTCATGGAACGCGGTACCCTCAATATGTGGCGCGTGCGAATCAAGCCGGGTAAGCCTCTGGCCTTCGGTCGCCTCAACGGCAACGCAAGTGCTGGTGATTTGCGTGTCGCCGATCGTCGAGCGTCCGTCCCCTTTCTTGGCCTCCCCGGCAACCCAGTGTCCAGCATGGTCACTATGGAGCTATTCGGTAGGCCCGCGATCCTTAAGATGTTGGGCAAGCAAAACCTGCACAGGCTCCGGGTTTCGGCACGCGTAGTAGAGCGCATAGAAAGCTCGCCCGGACGCGAAAACTACATAAGGGGCATAGTGTCGCCGGAAGGTGGCGAATTCACCGCCCGCACCACAGGGGCGCAAGGCTCGGAAATGCTAACCTCAATGTCCAAGGCCAATGCCCTGCTGGTAGTCGGGGAAAACACCCCCTACATAGAAGCAGGCGACTTCGTGCAAGCCATCATGCTCAACGAGCCGTAGATCTTAGATCTTAGGTCGTAAGTCGGGCGACGCCTGACCTATGACCTACGATTCAGCTTGACGGTCAGGCCGTTGTTGTCGGTGCTGATGCTGTCAATGGTGAAGTCTATCGCGTCGAGGCTGGGCTTGATATTTTCGTTGATCTGTTCGAGAAGCAGGTTGTTATTTACCCTGTCCACGGCCTGGCGTATCAACCCCGGCAGATCAAAGGGCAGAATGTCGAGCGAAATGTTGAGATCACCCAGGTGTGGATCTCCCACCATGTTCAGCACCAGTTTGCCGTCTTGCACGCTAATGTGGTTGTTCACGCGAGCATTTACCGAAAATTGAAACAGGCCAATGTCAACCCTAAAAGTGGGCAACAGATCAACCTGATCGCCTGCGCTAACATCTACGCTGAGCGCGGTAAGTGTTAGCCCGTCAATACCTGTGGCGTATGCGTTGCCTATCTGTTCGGTGACCAACTTGTTTAAATAGCCCTCGTCAACCGACACCACTATGTCGGCTTTATCCGAAGTGGGATCAACGCTCAGGGGTAGGAGGCGTGAGGCGGCAAAAATGGAGAGCGCCAGCACCAGTATCACGCCTCCGAGCAGGCCGAACAAGCAGCCTCCACAAAACCAGCGTGAGCGTATGCCCCCATAGCCCGGCTCCGATGCACCATGCGGTATGCCGAGCCACTTCCTGTGATCCATCGTTGAGTGCGCCGCTATACTCCGCCCCTCATGCGCAGCCAGTGGGCCACATCCTTGTGCTCAATGCAAATAACCTGGTTGCCCTGCCTGTTGGCTTTCAATTCGCCCTGATAGATGGCATGCATGACTACGTCCAGGCTGGTACCCACGAGGCGCGCTACCTCTTCGGGCGTATAGTCCTCCTGCATGAGATCGACGTGCGTGCGGTCATGCCTGTCGTGCCTGGAATGACGCTCAAGCATAACTCGATTCTCGAAGTCCCCCACATCGGCAAAGCCCACATGTAGGCTTACGTCCGTAGGGTCAAGCTGCGACTCAACATCGTCGGACTGACCCATGTCCATTCCCATTGCTTTGCGGTCATCCGGTTCTTCGATCATGCTTCTCCCCCTTGTGAGTCATAGATCTATGACTCGCTTCCTGCGACTCGTACGACCCAATCCTCAGGATTGTGTAGTTCCTCCAGGGTGGGGAGGAACTCCGGCCCTTCCCAAACACGGTTGGCGGTTTCTATACCATGTCGGGCTACGATCTCGTTGATGAACGTTTCGCCCAGGCGATACTGCTCCATCTTCAGGGCCAGACCTGTGATCTTGATAAACAACTTCTCGATCTGGCTGCGGTTAGAGGCTCTTTGCTCGATCCGTTCCTTGATCAAGTGATAACTGGGCAGGAGGCGTTCACCCACTGCGTTCATTATATAGTTGGAATAGCCCTCAATGATAGACATCATTGCCTGCAATTTAGAGAACAAGGCCCTCTGCTCAGGACTCATTATCGCTTCGACCCAGTTCTCACCGGTGGTCACGTTGGATCGCACACGGTCGATCATACCGCGCACGCCCTCGGCGCCCGTGCCGAACTGCACAAGGTCATCGCTTAGAAGAGCCATATACTCTTCGAGCAACGTATTGAAATGTACGCGCACCCACGGGTATGCCTCGAACTCGTAAGCGTGTGTCGTTTCGTGCAGCGCGATCCACAGCCGGAAGTCGTCGGCGTTCAGGCCTAGCTCAGCCTGCACTCCGGCTATGTTCGGCTCGACAAAATAGAGCCTGCCTGCGCTGACCTCTTCCTTGCCCAGCAGTGACAGGTCGTACTGGCCGAGCACGCGTCGCGCCAGATATCCCATCAACACGCCCATTTGAGTGCTGAGCAGACCCTGGCTGACCTCGCCCACCAGCAGTGCGCCGAGCGAGCCGGGATTTTGCACCTTCCTGTACACGTTCTCCAGCACATCAAACAGCTTCTCAAACTGGGCGATATTGGCGTCTATCCACTCGGTGCGCGTAAAGGCGTCGATCTTGTCTACCGGGGCGGGCAACTCCCTGCCCATCTCGACTGTGATGAGGGGGTAGCAGCGGGCCACCATGCCGCGATAGTAGCCCTCCCAGCTTTCATGCCAGCCCACATCTACCGCAGGTTCGGCAATAAGCCTGTGAGCAGTCCTGCGCACTCGCTCCCATTCGATCATGGCGGGCGCGCCGTGCTTCGCGTAATGACGCTGGCGCGACCCGGCCCACACAAGGCCGGCTACACAACCTGCCAGCAAACCCAGTCCAATTAAGCGCGGGTTGTATCCCGATCTCCCGTGCCGTTGTCCACTTGCAAATCCCGTTTGTCCAGACATGATTTCTCCAATCAAGAAGGCCCTGCTTATTTCTCTGGGCCTATGCACACTATAAAACTTACGACAAAGTCGAGTCAAGCGTTGCAAGAGCCACCACCAACGCGCCGGCGACTGCCCGCAAGAACGCCACGGTGGTATACTCAATAGATAAACACTGCGGACACCTTCATTTCGTCCGCAAATCTAACAAACATAAAGAGAAAGAGAGACAGACAACGTGATTACCGCCGCAACCCAGGTCACATCTGACCGCTTCAGCCAGGGCCTAACCATAACAGAGTATATCGATGGAATGCAGGAAAATAGAGACAGACTAAAGGATAATTATAGCAATGCCAATTTGTCGAGCGCAGAGATCGAACGCATACAGAAACGCAATATACCGGTAAACGTGCTTGTAATAGCCGAAGATTGGTGTGGCGATGTGCTGCGTTATCTGCCCATGCTGGTGCGCATGGCTGAGGTTGCGACCAACTGGAACGTGCGTGTCTTCTACCGCGACCGGAACCCGGATCTCACGGAACGCTGGCTGAAGGACGGCATCCACCGCGCCATACCGGTGATCGCCTTCTTCGACGGAGAGGGAAACGAACTGGGCTACTATCAGGAGAAGCCCGCCCAGGTCTACCTGGAGGAAGCCGAAGCCATTGCCAACTTCGCCACCCTGCACCCCGACCTTCCCGACTCGTCTCTTCCATACGCCCAGATGAGCGACACCACAAAGCAGGTCTACTCGCCCTACATGGTCGGTTTCCGCCTGAGCAGGATGGCAGACTGGCAAAGCATGTTCGTGGATGAGGTACTGCGTATATTGGGGTAAACGGACGACGGCCGACATGAGAAATCTGTCAGCCGTCGTCCGTTTAACTCATCGCTTGATCCAGGTCCTCGATGATGTCCTCGGCGGCTTCCAGTCCCACCGACAGACGTATCAGGCCGGGCGATACCCCTCCTGCTTCGCGCTGTTCCTCAGATTGATGCGTGTGGATCATGGAGGCAGGGTGCGTGATAAGCGACTCGACGCCGCCCAGGCTCACCGCCAGCACGCACAACTTGGTGCGCCCGATCAGGCGGTAGGCAGGATCGAATCCGCCCTTCATCTCGAACGTCACCATGCCACCGAACCCGCCTGGCATCTGCTTCAGCGCCAGTTCGTGCTGGGGGTGCGACGGCAGGCCGGGGTAGAATACTCTTCCCACGGCCTTGTGCCCTTCCAGGAAGCGCCCCACCTCCAGCGCATTGCGGTTATGTACGTCCATCCTGAGAGGATAGGTAAGCAAACCGCGCCGCAGCAGCCACGAGTCGAAGGGGTGCAAAACCGGCCCGTATACACGCAGCCGAACCCAGGCGCGCTCGATGATCTCACGAGACCCCATGAGGGCGCCTGCCGTTATATCCGAGTGGCCGTTGAGGTACTTGGTCGCGCTGTGCAATACGATGTCATAGCCGAGCGACAGAGGCCGCTGATTATAGCTTGAAGCGAACGTGTTGTCAGTAATAGCCAGCGCCCCCACCGAGTGGGCGAGCGCGGCTGTCGCCCTCAGGTCGGTTAGCTCCAGCGTGGGGTTGGTGGGCGATTCGGTATAGACCACCTTCGTGTTGGGACGCAAAGCGCGCTCGAACGCCCCCGTATCGGTCTGGTCTACCTGCGTAACTTCTACGCCATAGCGCGGCAACACCTCGGCCAACATGGTCATCGCGGACGTGTAGTGCATGTGCTGAGCAACAATATGATCGCCCGCCGCCAGGTTGGACATCAGGGCTACCGTGATAGCCGCCGCGCCCGATCCAAGTACAAGTGCCGCTTCGGCTCCCTCAAGATCGGCCAGCATAAGCTCAACCTGCTTATTATTGGGGCTGCCGTAACGCGCGTAAAATTCGGCGGGGGCCACTTCTGCCGCCAGCGCCGCGCCCTCTTCGGGGGTCGCCAACTCGAAGGTACTGGTCGCGAAAATAGGCGGGGTCACGGCCGATGTGCTGTTGGCGGCCCGAGCGCCGTGTATAAGGCGGGTTTGCATCCTGTGGTGCTTGCCGCCCTCGCCAGATTGCAACTTGTCGTCGTTCTGATCGCTCATGCTATTTCTCACTCATTTCGCGGATCGCGTCGTTCATCTCGGTCTCGACGCCGAGGTCTTCCAGGGCGTCCAGATCCCATTCACGCCCGCCGATAGTGGGATGGATAATGTGGTTCTTCTCGTCCACAAACACCAGGTGCGGGCGGAATCCTTCCAATTCGTCCTCGGTGACGGAGGCGCTGCACATGATAATCACCTTGTCACCCGCGAAACCCAGCCGCGCTGCCGCGCCGTTAAGGGCGATGATGCCAGACCCCGCCTCGCCCTCGATGGCATAGGTCTGGAAGCGCGATCCTGTAGTGACGTTCACCACGTGCAGCCACTCGTAGGGTGCTATATTGGCCGCCTTCATGAGCGTGCTATCAATGGTAAGGCTGCCCACGTAGTTAAGGTTGGCCTCGGTCACCCACGCCCCATGTATTTTCGATTTACATACTGTTCGCATCATATTTTGCTTTTCTCCTCGACGATATCTTTTGTCCCTCGTAATTATAACCGATACGGTATGCGGGACGTGAGATCATGCCTCTCCTATGCTTATCATCGATGCGTGATTAAGGTCGATTCCAATTACGGCGCGGATGTGGATAACTTTCAAGGATGCTCCTTGACAGGCAAATAGGGTGCCCCTATAATGATGTTACTTCGGAACTACAGGGACTGCCGGACGGACGAATAACCACCTCGGTGGCGAAAAAGATGTACGGGGCCTCTATCGGAAGTGCAGAAACGGTTCGCCGGGACTGCATCACGGCAGAAGTTGCGGGATACGGGCTCTTCGGAGAACGCCCCGACGGTCGAAGGAAACAGGAACGCTAGCCTACCGCAAGGTGGGTGTTCACAAAGAACTTCGGTTCGCGTGACGCGCCTCTTCTTCTGTAACCACTTCGGAGAACAAGAACCCGAATGATCCGCAAGGACTGTTCGGGTTTTTTGTTGCTTACATTCTGTTCGGTGCTCCTGGATCTTGAATAGGAGTCTGGTCGGCAAGGAGGATAATGACGATGGCGTCTCAAATAGAGTTCGACAACAAAGCCCAACTTGATCGGATTATGCCGATGGTCAACCCACCTGAGATTCTTTACGCGGTGTTCGACCTGAAGGGAGGCGGGACCGGCTTTGTGGGTATTACTGATCGGAGACTGATCTTCATGGATCAGGGTGTAATTCGCAAAAAGAAGATGATCGTGAGTCTGCCGTTCTCCAAGATTACGGCCATAGCCAGCGAGGATAGCGGAGGCTTTATATTTGGTACAAGTTCTCTTTTGATTATCGCGGGTAGTAGAGAATTCGACTTTGACTTCCGTTCCAATGACAAAGCACACCGCGCCTATCAGCTAATAATGTGGAACTTGCTGCAGAATGAACGGGCGGGGATGATGGGCGGTGGCGCCTGATACCTAAACCAGCGAAGTCTCTTTCGCCTCATCCAAAATCTGGAGCCACTCTTCTTTGGGCACCCTCAGGAACGCCTCTACTACTTTGGGGTCGAAATATTTGCCGCTATCAGACACAATAGTCGCAATGGCCTGCTCAAAGGCGCGCGCTTTCTTGTACGGCCTCTCGGAAATTATCGCGTCAAAGGCATCCGCCACCGCGAATATGCGGGCTTCTAACGGAATTTGAGTGCCTTCCAGGCCGTACGGATAGCCCGTACCGTTGAAACGCTCGTGGTGGTAACGCACGACGGGCAAAGCGTCCTTCAGGAATACTATATCCTTCAAAAGACGGTAACCCAATTCAGGGTGAGAGCGCATTTGCTTCCACTCCTCGCCGTCCAGTGGGCCCGCCTTCCTGAGTATCGCGTCGGGCACTCCAACCTTGCCCACATCGTGCAATAGTGCGCCCAGTTGGATAGCGCGCAGTCGGTGGGGGTCTGTTATGTCCATTGAGCGCACAAGGCGCATCGTCAGGGCCACCACGCGGTTGCTGTGCCCCCTGGTGGCGGTATCGCGTGCATCGAGCAGGCCGGTAAGTGCTTGCAAGGTGCCCTGATAGTTTGCGAGCAACTCCTCGTTGGCCTTCGTCAGAAGATCGCTCTTCTTGTGTTCTTCCTCGAACAGGCGCACATTCTCAACAGCTATGGCGGCAGTATCGGCCATTGCTTCGAGCAACTTCAGGTCATCGACATTGAAGTCGCCGCCTTCCAACTTATCCAACACTTGCACCACGCCCGTAATGCGGTCTTGCACCCTCAACGGCACGCACATCAACCTCTGCACAGAGTGAGAGCCGCTGTCTTTGAGCTGGGCCGCGAAGAAGGGATTGTGGGGCACGTCATTTTCGCAGTATGGTTCGCCCCGTAGTGCTACCCAGCCCGGCACCGTGCGCTCATCCATATTTAGCACAGCACCCTTAAGGCCGGCCGCAACCCCGCCCGAGGTCACCTCGCACCTGAGGTTCCCACTTTCAGGGTCCACCAGCATCAGGAAACCACCGTGAGCGTCGACCATCTGAACTGCAGAGGCCACGATCTGGTTGAGCAGATTGTCCAGTTGGGTGATAGAATTGAGAGAGCGCATTATGTCATAGAGGCGCGTCAGCCTATCAAGGGGCGATAATGCGCTCATAGACGAAAGCGGTACTGTTTTCAAATATTGCGGATATAGTGTATCCGCCTTGCGAGGCTTGTCGGGCATATGCTTTGCTGCTCCCTTGCGCTATCCCCCTCTGGCCTGGGGTGGCTCTCGAGGATTCGCGCTCCTTATCCGGTTCAGGCTCATTATAGCAGTGCGCCACGGGACCTCCTATAACCCTTTATAGGATATTGCTCCTATACCTGATTAGTGGTATGGTACCAATCGTGATATACACGCAATAAAAAGCCCTGCATAGGGCTTAATGCAGGGGTAGGAACAGCAATATTTTTGTGGGCGGTGAGGGGCTCGAACCCCCGACCCCGTCGATGTCAACGACGTGCTCTAGCCAACTGAGCTAACCGCCCGGCCCTCAATTATAGCTGTCCCTCGTGCCACCTGTCAAGGCAGAAGAAGCAAGTAAAGTATTCACCAGGTGGGTGGAGCGGCCCTGTCATCCGGTAAGAAAAGCCCCAATGTCTGAGGGCTAACAGGAGATGAGATGGAAGCAGATTGGCAGGCACTCAATGACGAGTGCATCAAGCATTTGCAGGCGCTTATCCGCCTCGATACGAGCAATCCACCGGGCAACGAGGCCATCGCGGCGGCCTACATTAAGGCACAACTCGAAGCCGTGGGAGTGGAGTGCGAGGTGGTCGAGTCGGAGCCTGGGCGGGCGAACCTGCGTGCAGTCCTCATGGGCGATGGATCGCAACGCCCGCTTCTGTTGATGTCGCACACCGACGTTGTGCCTGTCGAGCCGGAGTATTGGACGCATGATCCCTTTTCGGGCGAGATCGCGGACAGCTATGTGTGGGGGCGCGGTGCCGTGGATATGAAGCAGTGGGTCGCCTGGCATCTCACCATATTCCTCCACCTGGCGCGCACCCAAACTCCTCTTAAGCGAGATGTTGTTCTACTGGCAACCGCAGACGAAGAGGACGGCTCCTACAAGGGTATGCGCTGGATCGCAGAACACATGCCCCACTGGCTGGACGCAGAATATGGGCTGAGCGAAGGTGGAGGCGGCGAGATGATTGTACATGGCAAGTCATTCTTCCCCTGCCGTGTCGCCGAGAAGGGAGCCTGCCGCTTCAATATCGTGGCCCACGGAGCACCGGGCCACGCCTCGCGCCCGCACAACGACAACGCCATTGTCAAACTGAGTCGCGCTCTCGATAAGTTAGGAAGCAATCCTCTGCCTTTGCAACCAACCAGGGCCGTGCGCAGTATGCTGGAAGAGCTACTGAAAGACGACTCCGACAAAGATGGTCTGCTGGCCGATCTGCTGCGTGGGGAGACATTTGATGAAACCCTGGAACTGGCTCCATTCACACCTGTAATGAGGAATGCCATCAGAGCACAGATGCGCAATACAGTTGCCCCCACGATCCTTCACCCGGCAGGTAACCGTATCAACGTCATCCCCTCAACCGCATCGGCGAGTTGCGATGGACGCACATTGCCCCACGTGTCAATGGACGATTTTGCGCGAGAGGTACGAGCCGTAGTGGGTGGTGAGGTCGACATAGAGGTGTACGAGTTCTGGGACGGCTCGGCAAGCTCGTTCGATAACGACCTTTTCCGCACCATGAAGGATGTGACACGCGAGCTAACGGGCGCGGAACTGGTGCCCTACATGGCAACAGGCGCAAGCGATGCACGCTTCGCCGAGCCGCTGGGAGTGAAGGTGTACGGGTTTGGTCTTATGCGCAACGAACCCCAGGCCAACCCCTCCGAGTTGATGCACGCCCACGACGAGCGCATTTCCCTTGCCAACATTGACCTGGGCCTCCGCGCACTTTACGAAGCAGTCATAAGGATAACCGCATAGGTCCCGGGCTTTCGCTGTCGCGGCACGCCACTTGCACTAAGCAACCCTAGCAATTAGATAGGGGAGGGGTGTGCAATGAAGGTTGGCGACATATTCGGGCTTATAAAGCAGACATTTCAGGAGTGGGGCGAGGACAAGGCCTCACGACTGGGCGCGTCACTGGCCTATTACACTATTTTCTCCATAGGTCCCTTGCTGCTGATCACCATAGCAATTGCCAGCTTCGTGTTCGCAAATGCCCAGGACCAGATCGTAGGCACGATCTCTGGGGTCGTGGGTAATGCTGGGGGCGAGGTCATTACGCAGACTATAGACAACGCGAACAAAGGTGGCGCGAACATAATCGCCACCACTATTGGCTTAATTACCCTCCTGTTGGGCGCGTCCGGCGTATTCGGACAACTGAAGGATGCCCTCAACACTATCTGGGAAGTCGAGCCGAAGCCTGGGCAAGGCATCCTGGCAACCATCAAGGCTCGCTTCTTCTCGTTCACGATGGTGTTGGGTACGGGCTTCCTGCTCCTTGTATCTCTGGTAGTCAACGCAGCCGTGGCCTCACTCGGCACTTACTTGAACAACATCTTGCCGGGAGGACAACTGGTCGGCCAGATCTTGAGTGTAGTTCTTACCTTTGTGATCATCACTGTCATGTTCGCCCTCTTGTTCAAGTTCCTTCCCGATGTCAAGATCGCCTGGAGTGATGTATGGATAGGAGCCGCTATCACGTCAGTCTTGTTCGGCCTGGGCCAGCTTGCGCTCAGTTTCTACTTGAGCCTCAGCAATGTAGGCTCGGCCTTCGGCGCTACCGGGTCGCTGGTGGTGGTGCTGGTGTGGATCTACTACTCGGCGCAGATAATGCTGCTCGGGGCCGAATTCACCCAGGTGTACACAAATAAATACGGCTCGCGCGTGCGCCCTGCCGAAAACGCTCGTTTCGTGACGGACGACGCCCGCGCACAACAAGGCATGGGCAGCGAGGATAAGAAAGCAAAGCCGGACAAGAAACCCCGGCAACTCAGGTCGTCCCCCTGGTTCAATTAGAGAGCCTGAGGTCATGCGTCATGCGTCATGCGTCATGCGTCATGCGTCATGCGTCATGCGTCATGCGTCATGCGTCATGCGTCATGCGTCATGCGTCATGCGTCATGCATCGACCTTACGGCTCCCTTCCTTGATCGTTTCCCACCTGCCATAGTATCCTGTAGTGACGCATGACGTATGACGCATGACGAAGAGGATCACTATGCGAGAGAAGATTGAGGTAATACAGGGCGATATCACGCACCAGGACGTGGACGCCATCGTGAACGCGGCTAACAACAGTCTGCTGGGTGGAGGCGGCGTGGACGGCGCGATCCACAGTGCGGCTGGGCCGGAACTGCTTGAAGAGTGCCGCACCCTTGGCGGTTGTGAAACGGGCGATGTCAAGCTCACACGCGGCTATAATCTGCCTGCGCGATGGGTGATCCACACGGTCGGCCCCGTTTGGCAGGGCGGTGCGCACAAAGAAGACGAACTGCTCGCCCGTTGCTACCGCAACTCGCTGGCGTTGGCCGAGAAGCAGGGCTTTCGCAGTATCGCTTTCCCATCGATCAGCACGGGTGTATACGGCTTCCCGCTCGAACGCGCAGCCCGCATCGCTGTCTACGAAATAGTTACCATGCTCAGGCAAACTGACGTCATCGACAAGGTGCTTATTGTCTGTTGGGGCGACGAATCGTACAAAGCCTATAGCGAAGCCCTCGCCACGTTCAACAAGTGACGTGCCGCTTATACGTGGAATGTATCCTACTAACTTAATGACGTAAGCATGCCAAAACGGGACGGCTTTTGCGTAGTCCATTCGGGCACATTTTGGGGAAGTGTAGAAGTGCTTTCCTACTAACCAACCAAGCCCTTCTCATTCCTTCGTGCTCTCTTAACCTTCGTGCTCTTCGTGATCCGCATCCTCATGACGCATGACGAACTCTATGCAACACCCATCTATCACCTCCTTACTGACAATGCCCACCGCCGTCATATTCGACATGGATGGTGTAATCGTGGACAGCGAACTGCACTGGAAGTCGCTCGAAGGCTTCTTTCTGCGCTCGCTCATCCCCACGTGGTCGGCAGCCGATCAGGGACGAATCATTGGGCTAAGCCTGCCCAATGCATACGCCCTTCTCAAGCAGGAATACGGCCTGCAAAAAGATGAGCAGGAGTTCATCGCCCAGTATCACGACATGGCGACCCAGATCTACAGGGACAAAGCCCAACTCTTGCCCGGCTTCTCTCAAACGCTTGCCTACCTCCACGAGCAAAATATCCCTGTCGCCGTCGCCTCATCCTCACACCGAAGCTGGATAGAGATCGTGCTGGACAAGTTCGACCTCCATGGGGCCTTCCGCGTGGTAGTGAGCGCAGACGAGGTGGGTGGCCAGGGTAAGCCCGCTCCCGACATTTACCTCTACACAGCCGGCAAACTGGGCGTAAAACCAGAAGAATGCACCGTGATCGAGGACAGCCGGAACGGAGTGCTTTCGGCCAAAAGCGCGGGTATGTTTTGCATCGGCCTCCGCAACGGCTTCAATGAAGAACAGGATCTATCAGCAGCCGATGTAGTGATCGAGGGGTTCGCGGGCTGGACGACGGACGACGGGCGACCGACAGGCGGCGCATGAACCGCAATGGGTCGGTGGTTGTCGTGGGCGCGGGGCTGGGCGGGCTGGGAACTGCGGTGAGGCTCGCGAGGGCGGGCTATCGTGTTACGCTCCTGGAGAAGAACGAGCGGGTGGGGGGCAAACTCAATCTTGTCGAGGCCGGAGGCTTCCGGTTCGACACAGGCCCATCGCTTATTACCATGCCGGGCGTGCTCGCCGCTACCTTCCGAGCGGCGGGCCGCCGTATGCAGGACTATGTCACGATGGCCCGGCTCGACCCAATCTGCCGCTACACCTTCGCTGACGGCACGCGCCTCGATGTATCGCCGAACATACCCCGCCTCGTGAGCGAACTGGATCGGATTATGCCGGGCGAGTCGGCCGGCTTCCTGCGCTTTCTGGCCTACGCTCGCACCCTCTACAGGCGGGCGGGGCCGACATTTCTTCTGCGCGAGCGTCCCACCATGCGCGACCTCCTCTCGCGCCGTGGCCTCGATGCGGCCCGGATTGACGCGCACCTTGCCATGCACACCGCCGTTCGCCGTTTCTTCCGCGATCCGCGTCTTGTCCAGCTTTTTGATAGGTACGCTACCTACAACGGCTCATCTCCCTACCGCGCACCCGCCACGCTCGCTATGATCCCCTACATCGAACTTGCGGGGGGAGGCTGGTACATACAGGGCGGCCTGTACCGTCTGGCCGAAAGCCTGTTGACCGTTGCGCGTGAATTGGGCGTCGAGGTTCGTACCAACTCGGAGGTCGAGCAGGTGCTGGTGGTGCAAAACGCCGGGAGGAGCAGTGCAAGTGCAGTGGGCGTACGCCTGTCCGACGGCGACGACGTGCGCGCCGGCACTGTTATAATCAACGCAGACCCTATGTACGCTTATCCTGCACTAATACCGCAACCATACCAGGATCGCCGCCTGGTGAGCCGTATGCGTGCTCTGGAGCCATCCTGCTCGGGCTTCGTGCTGCTGCTCGGCGTCAAAGGCGATTACTCAAACCTCGCCCATCACAGCGTGTTCTTTAGCGGCGACTACCAGGCAGAGTTCCGGGCCATCTTCGACGAGGGCATGCCTGCGTCCGATCCCACGATCTACGTAGCCTGCACGTCGAAAACAGACCCTACTCAAGCTCCGTCCGGATACAGCAATCTGTTTGTGCTGGTGAATGCCCCCGCCCTGCCTCTAGGACAAAGCGCCGGAAGGTGGCAGGAGTGGGCTAAACCTTACCGCGACTCTATAATCGCGAAGTTGGAAAAAGAGGCGCTTCCCGGCCTCTCATCGCGCATAGTGTACGAGCAAAGCATCACGCCGCAGGACTTCAAGGAGCGGTATAACGTCTGGCGCGGCGCGATCTACGGCCTCTCGTCCAACAGCCGCCGCACTGCCTTTCTGCGGCCGCCCAACCGCGCACCCGGCCTCGACAACCTCTATTTCGTGGGCGGCAGCGTCCACCCCGGCGGAGGCATCCCGCTCGTGCTGCTTTCCGCACGGCTAGTGACGCGCATGATAACGGGTGCGAAGCAGTAACATGGCACGCAAGGCTGCATCAACCTCATCATTTCACAGAGCCAACAAGAACCTCCCTGGCGAGTGGGTCGTGTATCACCTGCTCCTCGTGGCCGGGCTGAAGCGCGCGTTTAGCGGCCTCTATGTCGCTGTGGACCCGGCTACTCTACGTCTGCGCGGCCACACTAAGTACCCTGTTATCTTCTGCATGACGCACTCCGGTTGGTTCGACGGGCATATAGCCGCCGTTCTGAACAAGCGCATATTCAAGCTTGACGCCTACCTGATGATGGAGGAGCCTAACCTATCGCGTTACTTCTTCTTCACCTGGGCAGGGGTGTTCGGCATAGACCGCGACCACCCGCGCAATGCGCTGGCCTCTATCCTGTACATAACTGACATCCTGAAAGGTGGTCCGAACAGGGCTTTGTGGATGTTCCCGCAGGGCATGATGCGGCACCCCGACGCCCGTCCCCTGGAACTGTTCGGTGGGGTGGCCAACATAGCGCGCAGGGTGGGCAGGTGCTACATTGTTCCCGTAGCAGTCCGCTACGACTTCACGGTGGATCAGGCTCCGGGAGCATTCGTACGTATTGGCCCGCCCATTCTGTTTGAGGCAAACGCGGGACCAGATAGCCGAGGCTCGAGCGAGTTGACGGAAAGGCTGCGTCTCGCCATGGAAGCCGAAGCCGACCAATTGCACCGGGATGTCGCAGCCTATAGTACCAACATTTACAAACGAATCCTGGCAGGGCGCGGCTCGGTCAATAAGGGGTGGGACGTTGTGATGAGAGTGGCGCGCACGCTGAGGGGGCAGCCCAGACCCTGATGAGCATTGAGTACATTTATGCGCTGGTGGTGCTGGCTGTCCTGCTCGCCTTCCTGCTCATGGTGATCATAAATCTGCGCTTGCTCCCCACGACCACAGATTACGAGCCTCTGCCTGGCGCACATCCGACCGTGGCTGTGCTCGTGCCCGCCCGCAACGAGGCCACCAATATCGAGGGGTGCCTCCGCTCGCTCGTCGCGCAGGACTACCCCAATCTGCAAATCTGGCTCTACGACGATCAGTCCACAGACGATACGGTTGCTATAGCAGAAAGCACCGCTGCTGTGCTGGCGTCCGAGAACGAACACGCCACGATCCGCCTGGTAAGCGGCCTTGCTCCGCCGCCTCCGGGCTGGTTGGGCAAAGCCAACGCCCTCCATAATCTACATGCTGCGCTACGAACCGAATCGGACCCGGACTTTGTTCTGTTCACGGATGCCGATGTGCGCTTTGAGCCGCCCGCGATCTCTCAGGCCATAGCGACAGCCCTGGCCTACCGAGCGGGCCTCCTTTCGATTTTCCCCAGGCAGACCGTCGTGACTCTCGCCGAGCGTTTCGCAGTGCCTATTGCGCTTCACTGGACGGTGTACAACTTCTTGCCCCTGCCTGCTGCCTTTGATACGAAGATTCCGGCCTTCGCCGCCGCCAACGGCCAGTTCATGCTCTTCACCCGCGAAGCCTATGAGGCTTGCGGAGGGCACGCCGCTGTACGCGGTGATGTATTGGAGGACGTGGCTCTTGCTCGTGCAGTCAAGCGTGCAGGCCACCGTTCTATCCTGGCCGATGGCGGCCCAACGGTCTCCACGAGGATGTACAAGGGGCTGGGAGAGGTATGGCGCGGTTACTCGAAGAACGCCTACGCCTTCTTCAACTACAACCCGCTCTTCCTTCTCATTGGGGTGCTCGGCCTGCTGGCGCTCTATGTCACTCCACCCGTCCTGGCGCTGCCTGCCTTCGTTGCGGGCGACTGGACGCTGGGCGCTTTGTTCGTTGCGCACTACCTGATAGCGGTGCAAACGCGCCTCTTCCTGGCCACGCGCTTCCTCTACCCTCTCCCCCCCACCTTCGCCCACCCTGTCGCAATCCTCTTTTTCGTTGCCATCCAGCTAAACTCCCTGCGCTGGCACATAACGAGGCAGGCAGAATGGAAGGGGCGGTCGCTAAGGCGTTAGGCCATGCGTCATGCGTCATACGTCACCACGTATCACCGTGATTGCTAGTAGGCCAACATAGAAGAGCAGAACCCCGAAGGGGTGAAACAAGTATAGCCCAGGGCGTAAGCCCTGTGGATCGCCTCACCATTCATAAGCCCCGTAGGGGCGACACAGTCGTACTTAGGAACTATCTTGTGTCGCCCCTACGGGGCTTATTATTCTATATGCGTCTGATCCCAGGGTTAACACCCTGGGCTACACTTGTTTCACCCCTTCGGGGTTCTGCTCTTGCGTAATGACCAACTAGCAATCAGGGTATGACGCGTGACCCCGTTAGCTCCTCGCCAGGTAGAACAGGGCGACCAGAGAGCCAACGAAAATCAGCGGAGCCAGCACCTTGCCCCAGACTGGAGCCGCGCGATACCGCTCGACCGAGGCCCGCCAGCCATCTGCTAGCGATTCGCCGGGTGGAGCGGGCGTGCGCGACAGTGTCGCCACGACAGGCACGGCTCGGTACATCGCCATAGCCAACGGCTGTGCCACCACTGTCACCAGGAAAATGGTGGCAAATACCAGCCAGTATAGAACAATCAATATACCAATGAAGAAGCAATAGAGGACACGCACAGCTACCGGCAGTTGTACCACAGGCATCTGCGCTTTTGGCGGTGGAAAGAGCGCCATCTGCGGTTGCGGAATATACGAAGGTGGTAGGAACTCGAACTCGGACGCGCCGCAACCTGCACACGACAACGAAGAGGCCGCGTTAATGCGCCCGCAATAAAGGCACTTTTTAGTATATTCGCCCGCAACCATCTTGCCTACCAAACAAACTACTATTTCTACGAAAAAGGTGCGCTACTGTGCGCCCGCCACTTCCACCTCGACCTCGGCGCGCCTGACAGCCTGCGCACGTCCGCGCTCGGCCAGCACCGCCAGCACGATACCCGCCAGCAGTATAACGCCTCCGGCTATCTGTAGCAACTGTGGACGCTCGCCGCGAAGCACAAACGCCAGCGCGGTCGAGCTTACAGGCTCGCCCAGGATAGCCACCGCGATCACCGTAGCCGACAAGTAGCGCAAGGCCCAGTTGAAGGACGTATGCCCCAACAATTGCGGCCCTATTGCCAGTCCCAATAACAGCATATAGGCAGCGAGGTCGTAGCCGAACAGCGAGTAGCCGGCAATAAGCGCCCAGGCTACCAGTATCACCGCTGCCGTGGTGTACGCCACCCAGATATAAGCCAACAGAGAGAGCCGCTTGCGCGCCGACTGCCCCGCCAGAAAGTAGCCCGTGACCGCAACAGCCCCCAGCAGCGCAAGCGCGTCCCCCAGCAGAGGATTAGTGCCTATGCCACCGCTACTGTCGCTCAGCGCGATCAACAGGCTTCCTGCCGCCGTCAGCGCGATCCCCGCAACGAGAATACGGGCAGGTTTTTCGCGGAACAGAAAATAGGATGCTAACCCCACGAAGATGGGATTGGTGGTAACAAGGGCAGTAGAGGAAGCCACTGACGTGTAGCTGAGTGAACTAATCCACGACGCAAAGTGGACGGCTAAAAAGACACCCGCCACCGCTCCGAGCACCAGGTCGCGCCGGTGCGCCGTACGTATTTCGCGCCCGGTGCGCATTAACGCTATGGGTGACAGCAAAAGAGCGGCGAACCCCAACCGTCCGGCCGAGATTATCAGCGAGGGCATACCGGTGTCCTGCGCCGCCTTGATCATGAGTGCGGCAGTAGACGCTATCAGCACGCCCACAAAGACCACAATGAAGGGAACTACAGGACTCTTGCTCACTGCCCTTGCCTTGCACCCATGCGCGTGGATAGAAGAAGGCCGCGCCCTGCACCTGCCCACACGGCGCCCAGCAGTAAGAGTGCAATCAAGCCGGGCCACCAGAAACCATGCGCGACATTGACTATCCCAAACATAATTACGTTCATAGTGTAGAGCGTCACCGGCAGCCACACTCTCTTAGTAGGCGTTCGCGTTGTGTAAAGCGCAGCAAGAGGTACACTTAGCGCCGCAGCCGCCACGAACCAGGCAGCGAAGTTGCCCCACGGGATTCCATAGTAGCCTGCATCACCGGCGAACCACTGCCAGTATCCCTTTACATGATACGCTACGGGCTCAAGCAGCAGGTCGAGGCCGACAGCAAATAGAGCGCTCAACACAGTAAGGGCGGCCACGCTCCTCGCGGTCCTGCGCATGCGAAGCAGAAGGCGCCTAGCCGTAAATGATCCGGCTATGACGATAAGCAGCCAGGCGAACCCCATTGCCAAAGGCACTCCACCCGGCAGTTCCGGCACGAGCACACCTGTGTACCTGTACGCGCCGAATGGGAAACCTGTCGATACGCCTACGTACTCAATGATTACGCCCAGGACAAACACGAGCGTGCTAGACAGTACGCCCAGTACGCCGAAGTTGGCCCACGCCCACCCCAGGCATGACAAACCGAGCAGCACCAGAAGGAGACTGCTCATCCACTCCATCCCGAACGGCATCCAATCAAAGGATATCAGGAGAATGGCGAACGGGTAAACAAAGGCATAAACGGCGAACGCTCCCAGCATCAGCCATTCGGCGGGCGCACGCGAAGCAAGCATTGGGATGGAAAGCATTGTGAGAATCAAAGAGGGCACCCAGTTTGGTGAGCGCCCTCCAAAAATATACAGGTGTTTACTGCAGACAACGTCTGACTTACTATGTACGTCCTACGACTCGATGGGCCTAGTGGCAGCCGCAACCGCGTGCGGAATCGCCGTCAGAGCCTGTATCGAACGAGTGGCCGCAACCGCAACTGCGAACAGCGTTCGGGTTGAGAATGCGGAAACCGCCGCCCATGAGGCTGTCTTCGTAGTCGATCTTGGCGCCGCCAACATACTGTGCGCTGGTCTCGTCTACGTAGAGGTTGATGCCCTGAACTTTGATCGTAAAATCATCGTCCCCAGGCTGGTCCTCGAAGGCCATACCATAGGACATACCGGAGCAACCGCCCGGATAAACAAACACGCGCAGACCCAGCTTGGGGCTGGCATCTTCTTGCTGGCTGATGAGTTCCTGCAGTTGGCTCACAGCCGATGGGGTCACGCTTATTAGTTCAACGCTGGGGGCCTGAGTTTCTACCTCAGTTACCAGTTGTTTCTGATCTATGGCCATGTTTTAATTTTCTCCTTATGATATGTTTGCTGCCTTGTGATTCAATTCTACCAGACTGAGTCAATAGGGGCAAGTTGTTACCCCGCCAGGGGCGACAGAATACCGGAGGAGATCACAACGTCCTGCGCCAGCGTCTTGTAGCCTACGTCGGGGAAGTGGACCGTGACGGTGTTGTTTTCGAGTGTCTGGATCGTGCCGGCTCCCCACTTTCGATGTGTCACATTTGACCCTGTATGGAAGGGGGTGGCCGGCACATACACGGCAGTGGGCCTCTCGATCTTTATGTCGTTGTTCACATTGGCCCGCAAGCATTGATCGCACGCTCCGCAATTATCGCTTGCGTAGGTCTCGCCGAAGTATCCCAACAATAGCTTCCGGCGGCACTCGCGAGTGCTGGCATAGCGCTGCATCATGTCGAGCCTGCTCTGCTCGTACTGTTTGCGTGCTTGCAGCTTCTTCATATCGAGCAATAGCCTTCTGCCGAGCACGAGGGTCTTGCGGAAATGGGCTATATCCTGGTTGTCGCCGTTGCCTTCCAAGTACGCAACTCCACCAGCCTGTTCCAGCGCGGCCAGCAGAGGACGCACGCGAGCCACAGGCAGATTGCGTATCTTGGCAACCTCAGCGATGGACAAAGAGGTCACCTTGCCCCCTGCGGGGTTGGCGCGCTCCTTCGCCCTCAGTACACGTCGTATTTCGTCCCAGAAGTCGCGAAGGCTGGCTTCCGACGGCACACTCCCACCGATAAAGAACGATTGGATATTGCGGTCGCGTGGGTCGTATATGAGTATGGCTTTAGAAGGAAGTCCGTCGCGGCCTGCTCGGCCCGCTTCCTGGTAATAGGCTTCAAGCGAGGCGGGTAGGTCGTAGTGCACAACATAGCGCAGGTTGGGCTTGTTGATGCCCATGCCGAACGCGGTGGTCGCCACAACGACGGGTGTAATCTCGTCCATCCATGCCTGTTGTACGCGGTCCCGGTCGCTCTTGCGCATCTGCCCGTGATAAAAAGCGGCTTCGATGCCCGCCTCGTTTAACAGAGCGGATACCCTGCGCGCTTCAGCCGTGGTGGCAACGTATACCAGCCCCGACCCTTCCAACGTGGCGTTCATATATTCGAGCTTGGCAGCAACCTCAGGGCTGATGCCCTCGGGAAGATCGCGCCTCGTCGAGTTGGACGTAACGTAGCCACTGGCGTCGCCATTATTGCTGTTGCCCGACGTGGCCTTGCCGAAGAGCTTCAGCAGGTGCCAATCCTTTTCGCGGTCGGTAGAAGCCGAAAGCACGTCGAAGTAGAGGTTTGGCCTGTCGAAGCCGTGAATAATTACGAGCGGGTCGTCCAGTCCCAGGTTATTCTGGATGTCGGCGCGTACCTGGGGCGTAGCCGTAGCTGTGAGCGCAAGTATGGGCGGGCGTTTGGCTGCCTTGATCGCTTTGCTAAGCATAAGGTATGCAGGGCGGAAGTCGTAGCCCCACTCCGATATACAGTGTGCCTCGTCTACCACGAACAGGCAGACGTTAGTACGCTCAAGATGCTCCAGGAAATCAGGGTCGGAACAGCGTTCAGGTGTCACATAAAGTAGTTTTCCGTCTCCGGCCGACATCTGACTGAGGTGATCGTTCACTTCCTGCACTGTCAGGGTGGAGTTGATAGCCGACACGCCCTCAATCGAGCGGCTCTGCAAATCAACCACCTGGTCGCGCATCAGTGCGATCAAGGGGGATACAATAATAGCGGTGCCGGGCATAAGCAGGGCAGCCAGTTGATAGGTCAGCGATTTACCGGCCCCGGTGGGGAACACGGCGAGGGCATCCTTCCCGCTCAATAGGTGCTCTAACACCTCTTTTTGGCCGGATCGGAATTCGCTGTATCCGAAATATTCGTATAGGGGTTGTTCTAAGGCGTCAAAGCGCGCCGTATCAGTCGTAATCATAAATCTTCCTTGTGCTTTGTCATACCACATAGGGCACACCCGTGCCCCAGGTTTCCACTATCTGTGGCAAATATATGCCACTCAACTTTCCCTTAACCGTCCTGGTTCCGCTGCTCAAACTGAGATCAGCGTCCGTCTCTTACAGCTTGCATCAACAATGAGAACGCACCCCCCATAATAAATAGGGCGGCATATGAGGTTGGCGTTCTATTATATAGAACGATGTTACCAACCGATTGGTTCCGTGAACACATCCTGCGGCACAATTTCGCTGCCAACCGAAAGTCGTCACTGAAAGGCAACTTCGGGATCCGTCATAGCGACTCCTCCCGTTTCATTATTAATGATATCAGTAAGCAAGTCGCGTGCCAATGGTACTTTTGGCGTATTTACTTTTTTGTTCCTCACTATTATAACGCGTTGGCGTTACAGATAATTACCGGCAGGCATCATGCGTAATACGTAATGAGAATACGTGAAACGCATTATGGCCTGCTAATCACACGCCACGTGTCCGCCTGGAACGACGTTCCACTATGTACACAACGACCCCTCCTATCAGGCTGATAGTTATCTGGGTAATGGCGAGGGCGAGGAAGGGCGCTTCTATACTGCCTTTGTAGAGAAGGGCGGTGGCTATGGAGCTACCGAACGCGGCGATAGTGCGCACCGTGCTAAAGATACCCTGCAACTTGCCTCTTGCATTGTCCGGCGACAGATCGGCTATGAACGCACTGAGGGCCGGTATGCTGATGGCAAGGCAGGTGCCTTCCAGGGCGCCCATCGCGGCGATCAGGAAAAGGTCGGTAGTTTGAGCGTAGACATAGTAGACCGAGCTAACCAGCGTATAGGGTACGGCAATGAGCAGAGCGAGCCTGCCCTTGTCGGCCCACTTACCCGTGGTGGGCATAAAGAGCATGAGCGGCAGAGAAAAGATAACGAATGTCAGGCCGATGTAGGAATTGGAGGCGTGCAGGTCGTTCAGCCAGATAGACCAGATCGAGATGAAGAGGCCGTCGCCGAAGCCTGCCGCTATTGTGAAAGCCATCGAGCCGATGAGCGCAGGTACGAATAGTGACTTGGGTATGCGGCGGTTGCGCTTTTCCGGCTCAATTGTGATGGGAACAGTGGTGGCAATATCCTCAATAGGGATGACAGTCTTCCTTATGGCCCCTGGTCTGACATTGGACATTTTGAACAGTAAGAAAGCCGCCGTTATCATGCTGGTTACGCCGCCGAAGATGAACGGCGAAGCATAACCCAGCCAATCGCTCATTGGCCCGCCTATTGCCGGCCCCATCATGAAGCCCGCGCTGAAGGCTGAGCCTAGCCAACCGAAGGCCGCTCCGCGCTCTTTTTCGGGTACGGTGTCTATCACATAGGCGTTGGCCGCAGGAGCTACCACGCCGCTCGATATGCCCTCGACAAAGCGCAAGGCTATGAAGTACCAGGGCGCATCATTGAGCAGGAACAGGAAGGATATCATGCCGCCGATCGCCACGCCTGCTACCATGATCGGCTTGCGACCCCACCTGTCGGACGCCCAGCCACCCGGAAGCTGGAACAAGAGTTGTCCGAGCAGGAAAGAAGAGGCCATGAAGCCGATCTCTTCCAGGGTCGCGCCTTCGTTGCGGGCGTAGATGGCGCGTACAGGCACGACAGCCCCCACGCCGACCAGCATAATAAAGATACCGATGCAGATGAGTCCCAGGTCGGGATAGCGCACCAGGGGGCTATTGCGTACCCATGCCGCTATGCCGCCTGGAGGGTTATTGCCTTTTCTTCGTTCTCTGCCTACGCTGGCTTCCATTTGTCCGTCTTCTCCCTGTCGATTTTGCCCAACCGCTTCCAGCGGGCACGGTCAGACTTGGCACAGTTATGCCGTAAAGCAATAATAGCAAATATTGCCGGGGAAAAGAGGGGTCGGAAGGTGTATTTTATCATTGTCTAAGCTAGTCCCAGGGAAGTATTTTCGCGTACCCTATGGAGGTGCTTGTCTGGGCTACGAATTCTCGGTCTGCGGTGCAACGACCGTGTGGTAATAATCGCACCAGTCGCGTAGGGGGCAAATCTCGCACTTGGGGCGGCCCCACACGCAAATACGTTGGCCGTGCAGGAGCATGTCGCGGTGGAAGGCCAGCACGTCCTCGGCGTTTTCAGGCTCAGGCAAGAGGGCCAGCAATTGCTGGTGGGCGGCGTCTGCACTGACTTTAGGCCCTATTAAACCGAGGCGTATGCTGACGCGGTGCACGTGAGTGTCTACGGGTAGAACTGGGCGCTTGCACGAGAAGAGGAGTACGCATGCGGCCGTTTTCGGCCCGACCCCGCCCAAGCTCTGGAGCCATGCATTCGCCTCGTCGAGGGGCATCGTGCGCAGAAAATCAAGGTCGAAGTTGCCTTGCTCCTCGCTTACGCGACCTAGAATGGCCTTTATCCGGGGCGCTTTCTGCTCGTGGAAGGTAACCCGGCTGATGGCGTCGTCTATCTCTTCGACGGGCGCATCGCGTACCTGCTCCCAGGTTGGGAATCGACTGCGTAGCTCATTGTAGGCGGCCCAGGTCTGGGGGTCGGCTGTGCGGTGCGAAAGAACTGTCTCGATGAGAGTGCCGAGCGGATCGAGTATGGGCCAATTGGGTTCGCCATACGCTTCGCGCAAGAGGGCGAGCACCGCGCGTGCTTTAGCCTTGAGCGGGCTTTGCTTAGCTTCGGCAGTCGCCTTATCCACTTCGCGTTGGGTGGTAGCGCGACTGGGTCCAGGGTTGGGCGCGGGCCATTTTTCACGCTGCTTTGCATCAAGTTTCGCCATTGATTTGCACCGGCCTTTCCATATTTCACCTTATTCGGGCTTCATCTGCATACTTCATGCCAGAAGTGATCGCCGAGCTTAACCCTCGTAATCCTAGCGAAAGAAATAGGGCGCATGATGTTATAGTAGCAGCGGATGCCGCTCTCATCAGAAAGCACTTTTCCCATGCTTCACCTATTCAACATTGTCAACCTTTCCGATCGTGACAGACAGGGCCTTCGCTGGGCCTTAGTAATAGTGGCAGCATTGTGCGTAGGTGCTGTACTCTACTTTTCGCTGTTTAGAGAGAGATCTGTGGAAGGCGACCGGGTTGGTGACACCGTTGCCTCCAACTCTTCGGAGGCTTATACGGACCGCTGGATCGCAATTGACGCGATCACCCAATCGAACGCCGAGCCTCTGGCTATTACGGAGCTTAGCATTACGAACGATAGCGATTCGCTAACTGTAGAAATGCGCGGGCAAAAGGTGGATGAGGTGACAAACGGTAATTGGACACAGAAGAATTGCCCCGATAGCTGTCTGCTTGGTATTGCCAGCGCACGCTATACAGGCGATCCTGCGGAGGTGTCTATCGAAACTGCTCCCGGCCTGGTCCACCACCTCACCCTTACGGCAAAGGCGTCAACCCCCGGTTCTGATGCGAGGCTACGCGTAGTAGATGCCGTGCTACTTGGGGGCCAAACTCTGGCTACGTATTCTCAGGAGTTTGTGCCTCACAGCTTGCTGCACCCGGAGCGCATTATTGATCAGGGCATCCCGAATCTCAGGTAGTTGACACCTTACTCTCCTACGACTCCAGGTCTGTGCCTGGGAAGTAGTCTATCTTCATGGCGTGGCGCACGAGGCGGATGGTTTCTTCAGCCTGTTTGCGGGCGCGGCGGGTGCCTTCCATGACGATTTCACGCACCATATCGGGCTTCTGCTCGAATTGCGCCCTGTGTTCCCGTATGGGGTCGAGGAAGTCGTTTAGCGCCTTCACTAACGCCCGTTTGACGGCTACATCGCCCACGCCGCCCACCCGGTAGAGGCGCTTGAACTCTTCCACTTCCTCTTTGTTGGGGTTAAATGCGTCGTGGTATGTGAACACCGGGTTGCCTTCGACGTGGCCTGGGTCGGTGGCACGGAGGCGCGTGGGATCCGTGTACATGCTCATCACCTTGCGCTCGACCTCTTTCGGGGTGTCCTTCAGGTAAATGGCATTGCCCGTGCTCTTGCTCATCTTGCCTTTGCCGTCGGTGCCGGGCAGGCGCGCCACCTTGCCGATCATGAGGTCGGGCACGTTGAGAGTCTCACCATAGATATTGTTGAACCGGATCACTATGTCGCGGGTTAGCTCGACCATCGGTGCCTGGTCTTCGCCAACGGGCACAAGATTCGCGTTCACGAACATGATGTCGGCGGCCTGCGATATAGGGTAGCCCAAAAAGCCGAAGGTAACGTTGTCCTCTATGCCCTTCTCTTTCAT
>DATINP010000051.1:0-19309 GCA_035474135.1 Chloroflexia bacterium
CGCGTAGAGATGGGCGCAGGCGGCAAAAGCAAGACCGCTATGCGCGCGCTTTCGCAGCATGAGTTCGTCGAACTGGTACACGGTGGGGCCGACTACTATATCTTGCGCTATGGTGCGTCAGTTGATCGCAGCCGTGCCGAGCGCAATCGCATCCCGGTTGACGACGACTGGGACGTGCCCTGGGGTGGCAAGGGTCGGCCTGAGCGCGGGATCCCTCAGCTTGGATCGCTCGGTGGAGGTAATCACTTCCTTGAGCTTCAGGGTTGCGAACAGACCGGGACTCTCTTTGTGCAGGTGCACAGTGGGAGTCGCGGCTTCGGGCATGGTTTGGCAACCAACTACTTCCAGTTGGCTAAGGACGAGAAGCCCAACGAGATCACCCATCTCGACATGGGTTACTTCACGCCCGACTCGCCAAACTACCGCAGCTATCTAAACGCGGTAGCGGCCGGGGGCAACTTCGCTATAATCAATCGCCTGATCCTGTTCGAGCAGATCGCTGAGGCCTTCCGCGAGGTGTTCAAGGCCGACCTGGAGCTTATCTACGAAATCAGCCACAATCTCGTGCAGAAGGAATGGCACCCCGACTACGGCGAGGTGTGGGTACACCGCAAGGGCGCTACTCGTGCCTTCCCTGCGGGCTATCCCGCCCTGGCAGGTACTATCTGGGAGGCGACGGGCCACCCCGTCCTCATTCCGGGCAGCAACCACGACTACAGCTTTGTGCTGCGTCCCCTTGAGGGTGCCGTCCGAAGCGGCTTCTCGGTGAACCACGGCGCGGGTCGCAGGATGTCGCGCAATGAAGCCAGGCGGGAGTTGTCGCAGAAAGAGGTGAACCGCCGCTATGCGAAGGCGGGCATCATCGTCAACGCCAACGACGACGTGCCTCTGGACGAGGCCGACGCCTGCTACAAGTCGGCAGAGGAGGTGGTGGGTGCAGTCGTGAAGGCTGGCCTCGCTGAGGTTGAATATAAGCTGTGGCCTCTGTCGTCGCTCAAAGGGCTGAGCTAGGGTGGGGAGTGACGACTGACGACCGACGACTAACGACCAAGCTAACGTCGTCGGTCGTCGGTCGTCGGTCGTCCGTGCTATAGTCACTTGCTACCGGCTTTGGCTTCGCTGAGCAGTTGTTGGACTACCTTTTCGTTGTAGTCGTAGTTACCCTCGCCGAAGTGCGTGTAGCGGATGTGGCCGTTTGCGTCTATGAAATAGAAGGCAGGCCAGTAGTGATTGCTATACGCATTCCATGTCTCATACTTTGGGTCGAAGGCGACGGGCCAGTTTATCTTCTGGTTCTGTATGGCGCTCGCTACGTTCTCCGGCACATACTCAAAAGAAAGCTCCGGTGTATGCACGCCTACGATCTCCAGCCCCTGATCATGATACTTGTTGTAGAGAGCTTGCACATAGGGCAGGGTGTTGACGCAGTTGTAACAAGCATACGTCCAGAAGTCAATGATCACCACCTTGCCGTGCAAATCCGCAAGGGTAAGGGGCTGTGAGTTCCACCACTGGGTGATTCCAGTCAGTTCGGGCGCTGGCCCCATATCTTCCAGTGCGACCACAGGGGTCGGAACTTGTGTTGGAACTTGCGTCGGAACTTGCGTTGAAACTTCCGTCGGCGGCTGTGTTGAGACAGGCAACATGGTTGCAACCTCAGGTATGCTAGCCGCAACCTGCCTTTCGCCAGGTGTTGTCTGGCCAAATTGGTCGAGTTGTGCTTGTACAGGCTGGGTGTTCTCGAACGACTGAAGAACTGTGCTGTATTCGGGTGGCAGATTGCGCAGGGTAAATGTTTGCAGCATAGTGTCGGCTCCCAGGAATAGGGCCAAGCAAGCGACGACCGTAAGAGCGCCGAATGTCTGCTTGACCAGATTGGTGCGTGGCCCTAGTTTGCGCGCACGAGCCGCCAATCCGCGTCCGCCGTATGCGACTGTCAGCATCGGTAGCGCCGCGCCGAGCGAGTATGCCAGGGTGATAGCTATTGCCGGTAGAGTTATGCCTGCTGTGGCTGTGAGGCCAATTACCGATGCCATAATAGGGCCGACACAGGGCGCCCATAATAGGCCAAGCCCGGCACCTACTATTAGGCCTGCTCCGAAGCCACCTTGCCTGGAGTGACCTCCCACTATGCGCGTTAGGGGAGCAAGAAGTCGCCCAACACGCTCGCCGAGAGCGGGTATGAGAAGGGTCAGCCCGAAAATGCCCAGCAGTATTATTGCGCCTGTGCGAAGCCATGTAGTCGGGACGGCCAGTGTCTGCGCCGCTGCTGTCACAGCCAGCGTAACAACCGTGAAGGTAGCGGCCAGCCCCAGCACGATGCCCAGGGGCCGCGAGCGCCCGCCACTCGTGGATGTTGAGAGCAGGATCGGTAGCACGGGAAGCACACAGGGCGAGATTATGGTCACCACACCAGCGAGGAAGGCAAAGAGAAGCAAGACGTCCATGCTCCTATATTACCGATTTCCCGTGACAAAAGAGGGCTGAATACTTACAAGAGTCTTACACTTTGCCTTGTAGTGTGTTTTCTTCGTGTTTATTTCACGTTACTTACTTCAAACCTGTACACCGCGCTGTCGTGCCGCTCCCAGTACTCCTGGTATCGCGATTTTACCGCAGGCTCGAAGCCGGTCAGGTAGCGCTCGGCGTGTGTTCTCCTGAAGTGTGTGTCGTGCTCCACGATGGCGAGCATATCCCAGAACAGTTCTTCTTTGTCAGTCACGATGCTGATCTTGCCCCCCGCTACGAGCGCATCGTGCATTTTGTCGAGGAAGTCGGGTGTGAACATGCGGCGCGTGCGGTACTTGGGGTGGAGATACGGGTCGGGGAAGTGCATATAGACGGCGCTGAGCGCGTCGGGCGGCATAAGCTGATAAAGGCTCTGTATAGGAACCTTAATAAAGAGGACGTTGTCCAGGCCAAGCTTAGCGGCATTCTGCACCGCCAGGTACAGTGACTTCAGGTTAATTTCAACGCCCAGGAAGTTGCGGTCGGGCGCTGCCTGCGCCAGCGAACAAAGATACTCGCCGGTGCTGCATCCCACCTCCATCTCCAGCGGCCTACTGTTCCCGAACAACGCTTCGGATGTTATGCGCGGGAACGTGTCCGGGTGGTTCCACAGGTCGCCCGCGTGCCACACGCGCAGGTATTTGCCTGCTGTGGCCTCGTCGGGTGATTCAACGCGCACGTGGCGAATGAGGAAGGTTTTGCGTGGAGGCATGTAAGTGCTGAGGGGTTAGGTGTTGGGTATTAGGTGTCGGTCGTCAATCGTCGGTCGTCAATCGTCGGTCGTCGGTCGTCGGTCGTCCGTCGTCGGTCGTCCGCCCGTTACGCATCGTACTCGTCCAGCCATTCGCGCTTATCCTGCGCCTTGAGAAGCTGGAGGAAGTTGATCGTGTAGTGGGTCGTAAGTGGGAGCAGGAGGCTGCCTGACCAGATGAAGAGCAGGCTGAGCCAGAAGCCCAGCACCGCCGTGATGATCACTCCCAGATTGCCCTGCGGGGTGTGCATCAAGCCGAATATGCCAGAAAAGACCACCGCGAGCAAAAGCACGGGGAACGCCATGCTCAGGGCGCCCAGCAAGAGCGATCGGAATAATAGCTCTTCCAGTATGACGGCGAGCAGCAGGGCGCTCGGCACCAGTATCCATTCGAGGCGGGTGCGCGGCATGATGTTCTTCATCACCACCGGAGAATAGATGCCCTTGCCGAAGCGTTCTATGGCGAGCGTAGTCAGCCAATTGGCCACCAGTTGCGTGACCAGCCCAGCGATTATGCCCAGGCCGATGTTCTGCCAGCCGTTGTCAAGGGTCCAACCCAACTGCTGAAACGACACACCGCTCAGCAGCCCCAATCCGACGCACACCAGCGCCAGTACGCCCTTTACCATATTCTCGGTGGGCGCGAGGAGCAGGTTTTCGGTCACAGGAACAGTACGCAAAAGTCGCCCGCTCTGATAAGTCGCCCAGCCCAAAGCTGCCGTCAAAGCCAGCGACCCGAACACGAACAGAGGGAACATAACGATGTATACAAGCTAGAACGCCTGCTGTCAAGGGACCGGACGACGGACGACAGACGACGGACGGCGTTGGTCGGTCCGTCGTCTGTCGTCTGTCGTCTGTCGTCTGTCGTCTATTCTCTACAGTGCGAGCTTCTCGAGCCTGTCCACGAAGCCTTCGAACACATCGAACGCCTTCTCTACCGGCTCGGGTGAGGCCATATCCACGCCTGCGATCTTGAGCGCGTCGAGAGGGAAGACGGAGCCTCCCGCCTTTAGGAAGTTCTTGTAGTCCTCGGCTGCCTGTGGGCCGCCGTTGATCACGCGCTGGGCTAATGCGTTGGCCGCTGATATACCCGTGGCGTATTGGTAGACATAATAATTAAGGTACATGTGGATGGAGAACTGCGCCCAGGTGATGCCCACGCGCTCCTCGTCCACTTCCACATCGGGGCCGTAGCCTTCGCGGTAGAGGTCGGCCAACAGCTTGATCATGTAGTCTGCGGGTAATGCCTGTCCCTGTTCCACGCGGGTGTGTATCTCCAGTTCGAAGCGAGCCAGGATGGGCATAATGAAGAAGTAGCGGTGGAAGTTGTACATCGCCTCGTCTATCACCGAGATCTGGAATTGGGGATCCTCATTGCTCTTCAGCAGATAGTCGCGCACCATAGCCTGGTTGAAGTTGGACGCTACCTCGGCAACGAACAGGCCGTACCGCGCATAGATGGGCGGCTGGTATTTGCGGCTGAGGTAAGAGTGCATCGAGTGACCCAACTCGTGAGCCAGGGTGCTGACCGAAGTAAGCTTATCACTGTAGCTCATGAATATAAAGGGGTTGGTGCCGTAGGTGCCACTGGAATAGGCGCCTGTGCGCTTACCCTGGTTGGGATAGATGTCCACCCAGCGGTCGGTAACGAGTCCCTGGCGCATAGGCTGCACATATTCGTCGCCAAGCGGGGCCATGCCCTTGCAGATAATCTCTACGCCCTCATCATACGTAATTGGAGGGTCGTGCTTGCCGATGGGCGCGAACACGTCGTATGCGTGCAGTTTATCCAGGCCGAGGATGCGGCGCTTTACGCCCCAGTAGCGGTTCCAGATCGGCAGTTTGCGCTTTGCGGTTTCGAGCATGTTATCATAAACGGCTCTGGGAATGTTGGAGTTGTGGAGAGCGGCCTCAACGGCGGTGCTGTAATTATGGGCACGGGCGTTGAATACGTCACGCTTCACGCCGCCCGTCAGGAGGTTGGCGAAGGTCTTCTTGAAGCTCAGGAAGCCGTCGGCGTACTGCTCCCAGGCCTGTTTGCGCACGTTGATGTCGGGGTCGTGCAGAAGGGTCTCCATGGTACCTGCCGCTACCTCTAGTTCGCCGTCTGCGGTCTGCACCTTGCCATAATCGATCTCGGCGTCGGCCAGGATGGCGTGGGTGCCTCGGAACAGGTCGAGCGGATCGCTTACGGTGGCAATGATTGCTTCTACTTCAGGCGAGCGCACATGGCCCTCGCGGGTGCGCAGAACGTCGAAGTAGTGGCGATACTCTTCGAGCGCAGGTAGCTCGCGCATGAACTCCTCAATGCGCTCCTGCGGAATTGCGAGCATCTCAGGCTCGACGAAGGAGACGGCAGAGGCGAAGCGAGCAAAGGCTCCGCGTGTCTGGTCGCGCATAGCGAGCCATTCCTGGTTGGCGGTGTCGGTGTCGCTGAGCATGCTGGTGTACACGAACACCTTGCCGACTTTGATCTGCACTTCCTGGTAGTCGCGGAACCAGTCGGCCAGTGTCTGGGCCGATTCTCCCAGCCGCCCCTTGTAGGCGGTGAGCTTGGGCACCATCTCCACTATTTCGTTGAGACCGGCGCGCCAGGCGTCTTCGTTTGGGAAGATGTTAGCAAGGTTCCAGGTATATTTCTCCGGCACCTCACTTCTTTTGGGTAATGTAACAGCCATTGTTTGTGATACCCCCTGTAGGTTGATTAAGATATTTATCTTATATTAGGGCGGAAATGTCAAACGGGCAAGCAAAAAGCGCAGACCATACGGGCTGCGCTCGAGTAGGGCGAGGTACTACAAGCGGAGAGAGTGGGATTCGAACCCACGAACCTCATCGGTTATCCGTTTTCAAGACGGACGCATTCGGCCGCTCTGCCATCTCTCCGCCATTATTGTACCCGACCCCCTTGGGAACGTCAATCGCCCGTGGGACGTGACGACCGGGCATGCGGGGGAGGTGCGGGAGTGTTCCCTCGCCGAGATCCGGGGACACCAACTACTTCTCTCTTCTATCATTGCCGCCTTAGCAGAAGGGGTTGACAGGGCTGTGCCCTGTCCGGGGGTCTGGGGTGTCTCCCAGCCACTTCTCTTCTCTCTTTCTCCCCTCCCTCTGGGAGGGGCCGGGGGTGGGTCTTCCCCAACCGCCACCTTCCGGTTGCACCACCCATAGCGTGAGCGACTCCACCGCACCCAAGTAATTGACACCTCCGGTGCGGACTGGTATGATCTATAGTGAAGGGGTGACATTCCATGCAAAGTGACGAGCTAAAAGAGAACAACGTAGCGCAAGTAGACGACGAGGCTGATGCCATTCAGCCCCTTATCGCGCTGGCGACTGCTTTACTCGACACCGACAGGCTCCGCATCGCCGGAGTGCTGGCCAGTGGCCCTTCCAATCGCATGGATCTGGAGCGCGCTACAGGCATTCCTCATCGCGAATTGCTTCGTCACCTAGATAGCCTACAAAGCTTCGGCATAGTCAAGCTGCAAGACCCTGCGCCGCGCGACCCTGACCACTATAGCCTCTACGAGTTGAACGCTGCCACCTTCAGGGCTGCACGCCAGGCGATGGGCAAGTACAAAGGCGTGCGCAAGCGCCCGTCTGACAGCAGGGAGCTGACGCTGGAAACGTTCATGCCCGACGGCAAATTGACCGCGTTTCCTCTCAAGCAGGCGCAACTGCTGGTTATCCTGGACACGGTAGCTGCACAGTTTGATACCGAAAAGCAATATACAGAGCGCGAAGTCAACGTCATACTGGCCGAAATCACAGGCGATTTCGCCACGCTCCGCCGTGATCTCGTGGACTACGGCTACCTGAGCCGCACAAGTGACGGCAGTGTGTATCACAAGAATTGATCCCGCACAACTATTCGGGCGCAAGAGATACTATAATATAGATAGAGCATAAAGAGCATAGGCACCGCGGATAATCCGCGCACAGGAGAGATAATGGAAATCAGGTTGGCAAAAGAGATGGGGATGTGCTTCGGCGTCAGGATGACCCTCGAACAGATAGACGACGCCATCAAGACGCGCCCCGGCATTGATACGCTTGGTACATTGGTACACAACCCTCAGCTAGTAGACAAACTTAATTCGCAGCACATTGAAGTGGTAGGCAACCTTGCTGAGGCCCAAAACCACACTGTGGCGGTGACGGCGCACGGTGCGGCCCCAGAAGTCTATCAGCGTATAGCCGACCAGGGGTTGGAACTGATCGATACCACCTGCCCGCTCGTGACGCGCGTCCAACAGCTTGCCAAGAAACTTATGCAGGACGGCGACTGGGTGATCGTGTATGGTGATGCCCCTCACCCTGAAGTAAAGGGCATTCTGGGCTGGGCTAACTCGGTCTTCGACGAGGCGCAGGCTGAATCGGTTGAAGACGCGGGCGACGAAAAGAAAGAAAAGAACAAGGTGCGCAGTTGGAACGCCCGCCGCGCAATTTGCGCCAAGAGCGTGGAGGAGATCGAAGCCGCTCTGGCAGCCGATGGCACACCCACGGCCAAAATACGCCGTATTGCCATCGTATCGCAAACCACCCAGAACACCGAGTGGTTCAAAGCGTTCGTGCGCGATGTGGTGTCGCGCTTCCTCGAGTTCGGCTGCGAGGTACACGCCCACAACACCATCTGCTTGCCCACAGCCAAGCGCCAGCCTGCCGCTGTGCAACTTGCGAAAGAAGTAGACCTCATGATCGTGGTGGGCGGTTACGAGTCGGCCAACACACGCCACCTGCGCGACATCGCCTCCGAGTTCTGTCCCGCTTACCACATCGAGCGGCCTGAGCAGTTGGAGGAAGAGTGGTTCAAGGGCGCAAAGACGGTCGGTGTAACCGCAGGCGCATCTACGCCGGACTACGTGATCCGCGAGGTCGTGGACGCGCTCGAACTGATGGACGAGAAAATGCAGGCCGGTACGCCCGCGTAAAGGTCGGAGAGGGCCTATTCAGGCCCGGGCAGGCACCGGTAGCCCTGAAGGCGCGGGCGTGTTCTGCAGCTTTAGATTGCGCAGGGTCTGCGCGTTGATGGCCACTATTATTGTGCTGAGGGTCATCAACACTGCGCCTACTGCTACCGGCATAACGATACCGAACGGAGCGAGTACGCCCGCCGCGAGAGGCAGGGCAATGACATTGTATCCGACAGCCCAGGCCAGGTTCTGAACCATCTTCCGATAGCTGGTCCGGCTTAGCATTATGATACGCGCTACGTCGCGAGGGTCGTTTTTGACTAGCACAATTCCGGCAGAGGCTCTCGCGACATCCGTGCCCGCGCCGATTGCGATGCCCACATCTGCCTGCGCGAGCGCCGGAGCGTCGTTTACCCCGTCTCCAACCATTGCCACCTTCGAGCCGCCCTGTTGCAGTGTTTTCACCTTATCGCTTTTGTCCCTGGGCAGCACCTGTGCGAAATATTCCTCGATACCAAGCTCCGCCGCTACCCAACGGGCAACATCCTCTGAGTCGCCGGTGAGCATCGCCACGCGCACACCCTGGTCTGACAGCATTGCGATGGCCTCTCTGCTCTCTGGGCGTATAACGTCGGCTAGAGTGAATGCCGCCAGCACTTGCCTTTGCTCTACCAGGTAGATCACCGATTGGCCCCGCTCACCCCATGCAGAGGCTGCGCGCTCGATTTGTTCGGGCACGATTATGGTCTCCTGTTCCAGCAAGCGCGGCCCCCCGACCTGCAACCGGCGTCCGTCGACGGTGGCCTGCACACCTCTACCGGGGAGTGATTGAAAGTCGGCAGCCGGAGGTATCGTAATGCCTTGATCTTTTGCGGCATCAATAATGGCGCGGGCGATAGCATGTTCGCTATCGCCTTCTACTGAAGCAGCCAGGGCCAGCGCGTGGTTCGCGTCGAGCGTACCCGAAGTGGCTGTTCCCACCAGCCCCTGCTCGCCCCTGGTGAGTGTTCCGGTTTTGTCAAAGGCGACCACGTTGATATTACGTGCGTTCTCCAGAGCCAGCCGGTCGCGCACCAGGATGCCGTTGCGGGCAGAGAGAGTAGTCGAGATGGCTATTACCAGCGGGATCGCCAGCCCAAGCGCGTGTGGGCACGCCACAACCAGCGTAGTCACCACCCGCTCGATAGTATAGTTGTCCAATCCCCGTGCCACTGACCATACTATGATTGTTACTATGGCAGTGCCTACCGCAACCAGCGTTAGCCAGTACGCGGCACGATCGGCGAGGGCCTGCGCCCTGGTCTTGCTCGTCTGCGCTTCCCGCACAAGCCGCATGATGCCTGCCAGCATGGTCTGGTCGCCAATTCTGTTGATAAGTATGCGCAGAGAGCCATTGCCGTTCACTGTGCCAGCGATGACCTCTGCCCCGGTCGTTTTGTCTACCGGGCGCGACTCGCCTGTAATACTACTCTCGTTTACCTGACTTTGCCCATCTTCAACAATACCATCGACTGGTACCTGCGCGCCCGGACGCACGAGCACCAGGTCGCCCTCTCGGAGTGTGCTGACAGGCACTTTCTCAGTACTATCACCGGCTATTCGCTCGGCGGTATCCGGTAGCAGCTTTGCTAATTCGTTGAGTGCACTTTGTGCACTGCCGACGGCGCGCATTTCCACCCAGTGGCCAAGCAGCATGATAGTAACGAGGGTAGCCAGTTCCCAGTAGAATGGCATACCAGTAGAGAGGCCCAGGGTAATAGCCAGGCTGTAGAAGTATGCTGTACTGATAGCCAGTGCGACGAGGGTCATCATGCCGGGTTGTCGCACACGAAGTTCATCGCGAGCGCCCATCAGGAAGACCCAACCGCCATACCAGTAGATTACGCTTCCCAGCGCCACACTTAAGTATTGAGAGCCAGGGAACTCGGGCGCCGTGTAGCTTAGCAGGCTTTGCAGCAGGTCTGAATAAAGCAGTACAGGAATACTAAGCGCCAGCGAGATCCAGAATGGGCGCGCAAACATCGCTTCGGAGTGTCCGGCGTGGTCCCCATGCGCCGCATGCTCATTATGCCCGCCGGGGGCGTTGTGTACGTCGTGATCTCCATGCCCCTCGTGCCCTGCATGTCCTGTACGCGTCGGGGTCTCTGTTCGAGGGGCATGGCTGGCGTGATGGTTGTCAGCAGATATATTTGGATCAGGTGGTTGTGTATGGTATTGCATTGCCTTGTGCTCCATACTTATAGCCGTTTTCAGACAGTATACACCAGGCACAGCATACCATTTCCAATAGGCCGCATTGGCTTCACCAAAGCAGAAAGAAGAAAGAGGCCGCCTTATCGGGGCGGCCTCTCTCTATTCAAGTGTGTGGTTGTCTAGATGTGGCAGGTGGAAAGCCCGCGCTTTTCCAGGTATTGCTGGTGATAGTCCTCAGCCAGGTAGAAGTTGGACGCGGGTGTGATCTCCGTTACGATGGGCTTGCGGTACTTGCCGCTGTTTTCCAACTGCTCCTTCGAGGCGCGTGCTGCGGCTTCCTGTGCGGGGTTGTGAAAGTAGATAGCAGACCTGTACTGGGTGCCTACATCCCACCCCTGCCTGTTGAGGGTTGTGGGGTTGTGGTTCTCCCAGAACACGCTGAGCAGGTCGTCGTATGACACCTTTGACGGGTCGTATGTGACCTCAACTACTTCGGTGTGGCCTGTCCTGCCCGTGCAAACGTCCTTATAAGAGGGGTCGTCATATGTGCCGCCGCTGAATCCTACCGCAGTTGAAACCACGCCCTTGATCTGGCGATATGCGGCTTCTACTCCCCAGAAGCAGCCTGCCCCAAAGGTGGCCTTTTCCAGTGTCGCGTTCTCCATTATTGTTGCTCCTTGTGTTGGTTTGCTATCATGCAAACCCTTGTGCTTACTTATTCTTATCCAGGGTCAGACAGGCCGAGTTGATGCAATAGCGCAGGCCTGTGGGTCGGGGGCCGTCGTCGAACAAATGACCCAGGTGGGCGCCGCACGACTTACATGTTACCTCGGTGCGCCGCATCCAGAAGCTGTCGTCGTCTTCCGTGCCCACGTTCTCCTCGGACAAAGGCGCGTAGAAACTGGGCCAACCTGTGCCCGAGTCGAACTTGGTTTCCGAGCTAAAGAGCGGCTCGCCGCAGCACACGCACCTATAAGTGCCCGCGTCCTTTGTGTGCGCGTATTCGCCCGTAAAGGCGCGCTCGGTGCCCTTCTCACGGGCGATGTGATATTGCTCGGGGGTTAGCACTTGCTTCCACTCAGCGTCGGTTTTAATTACTTTGTTGCTCATAATTGCGTTCTCCATTTCGTATATAAGAATTGCCTATATATTTAATTGTACCCGAAAAAGATTACGAATGTGTTTCGTATAGCTTGTGGTTGTATTACGTTTTGGAGCCGACGATAGATGAAAGATGACAGGCGATGTATGACCTACGCCTCGTCCTGCCTCGCCGCGTAGAGCCCTAGGGCGACGGCAATGGGGAGGCTCAGGGAGTCGATCTTGTCGGTGTGTGGGATGGTTACGGGATGACCTATCTGCGAGAATTGGGGCGGGAGGCCTGACGATTCGTTGCCGAAAATCAGGGTTAATGGGTGGTCGAAGCGGGTTGCGCTGAGAGAGTGTGTGCCTCCCGTCATGAATGGGAAGAGCGCGCGGTCGGTTTGCGAGAACAGGTCATGGTATTGCTCATACGTGTCGAAGTAGTGGAAATTGAGGCTGAAGAGCGCGCCCATAGACGCGCGCACAGCCCGCGGGTCGAACAGGTCGGCGGCGGGGCGCACAAGGCCGAGGTTGGTCACGCCGAAGCCCAGCATAGTGCGCATTATAGTGCCCAGGTTGCCCATATCGGCGGGGCTGACCAGCAACACATGGTCAGCCTCGGCGCTCAATTCCGGCTCGTACTTCCGGAATACGCCCACCACGTAGGCGTTCTCTTTGGGCGAAAGGCGCTCAACAGCTCTGGCGTTTAGCTCGAACGGAATGCGGCGGCGGTCGCACAACTCGTTCAGCTTGGATACGCCCTTGTTCTTAAGGCCCGCTTCGCTAACCAGCACTCTGATGACCTCGTCAGGACGGTGCTGCACGAGTTCAAGCGTGGGGAAAACACCGAACGAGTATGAGTATCCGAACTCTTTCTTGTAGGGCTTCAGAGGGGCATCCGCAGGCATAAATGCGGTATAACCGAAGGCAAGGCAGGGTGTCAAGGAGGGACGACCGACGACCGACGACCGACGACGGACGGCAGTGAGAACGCAATCGCCAAGATCGCCAAGAGAGGTTACGAAGACGATCACGAAGAGCACGAAGGTTAAGAGACCACGAAGTTTAAGAAGGGTTAGGATAGATGACGCATGACGCATGACGCATGACCACCATCTGCCGTTCGCCGTCCGTCGTCCGCCGTCCGATCACGTACAATGGTACCGGAGGCCAACCAGCATGGACGAACGGATGATGATTACGTTCGAGAGCGGCGACAGACGCTTCAATTTGCGTGCTGTCGGGGTGATCCTGGACAAGGACGAGCAGCGTGTACTGATACACCGCGCCGCGCACGAGGATTTCTGGGCACTGCCCGGCGGGCGCGTTGAGATGGGCGAGAGCGCTGCCGAGGCCCTTGTGCGCGAGATGCGCGAAGAGTTGGGAATAGAAGTGGAGGTTGGTCGCCTGTTGTGGGTGGTTGAGGGGTTTGTTACATTCGTGGAGCGACGCTGGCACGAGGTCTCCTTCTACTTTCTGGCAACCCTGCCGCCCGACTGCCCCTTGTACGACAAGGAGCGGTGGTCGGGTTGGGAGGAAGGGCTGGAGGAGATATTCGTTCCTCAGGAGCTTCGCGGGGTGACTAACACGATCGAATTGCTGTTTGAATGGTACGACAGGGAGCGTCTGCACGCAGTAAACCTCTTTCCGCGCTTCTTGCAGGACGGCTTGCGCGCTCTGCCCACCGAGGTGCAGCACGTCGTGCGCGTGGGCGATTGATGTTTGGTCATGGTGAAAGCCAGCGACTTTATCGCGCCTGGCTCGTTATAATATTGCAGGTGCGGTACAGGCTTATCGTTGTTCGCCCTTTTGAATCAGAGAACCTGTACCGCTTGCATAATCACCAGGAGGTACGTTGTTTTGACTTTACGCACACGAATGCGCGCTATACCGGCAGTATTGTTTCTCGCCTTGCTATCTACCCTCGCAGGCGCGTGGCCCGCGTCAGCGCAGCCCCAGGCGGCGCCGATTCTCGTCGATAACCCCTATGGAGTGAACGTCTTTCTGAACAAGGAAGTCGAGACTTATAAGATTGATAAGACTTTGCAGATGATCCACGATGCGAACATAACGTGGATCAAGCAGGAATTTCCCTGGCAGGAAATCGAGTTCAAGAAGGGCTACTTCTACGACGACAAGTGGCAGAAATCTTCGTGGGAGAAGTTCGATCAGATCGTGGATCTGGCCGACAAGTACGGGCTGAAGATTATTGCCCGCGTGAGCCATCCGCCCGACTGGGCGAAGGCCACCGATGGCTCAGGACCGCTGGTAAACAACAGCGACCTCGCGGATTTCACCAACGCCCTGCTCGACCACTACGCCGGTCGCATCCAGTACGTGCAGGTATGGAACGAGCCGAACCTGGCCGACGAATGGGTGCCGGGCAAGGCAGTCGACCCCGCTGGCTATGTGAGCATGATGCAGGCGGTCTACCCGGCTGTGAAAGCCGAGCATCCTGATGCAGTGATACTGAGCGCGCCCATGGCGATCACCCTGGAGGGGCCGGAACTGCGCGGCAACATGGACGACCTCGATTACTGGAATGGCCTGTATTCGGACGGGATCAAGGGGCTGTTCGATGTGGCGTCCGCCAATGCGTATGGGTTGGACCAACCGCCTGATGCAGCGCCCGGCGAACGCACTCTTAACTTCCGCCGCGTGGAACTCTTGCGTGACATTATGGTGCAGAACGGCGACGAGGATAGATCGATCTGGCTGAACGAGTACGCCTGGAACGCCTCGCCCGAGTCGCTATCGGAAGAGGAAAAGAACTACTGGAGGCACGTCCCGGAAGACACGCAGGCCCAGTGGACTGTGGAGGGAGTGCAGTATGCCCGCGATAACTGGCCCTGGGCGGGAGTGATCTCGATATGGTACTTCAGGCAGGTGGGCGATGTGCCCGAGGATAAGGCAGAGTATTACTTCCGGATGGTCAATCCGGACTTCACGACCGCGCCCATCTACGACAGCGTACAGGCCGATGCCATGAAGTATCCCGGCCCTGTATCGGAGGGCGAAACGCCTACGCCTGAGAGCGTACCGCCCACGCCCACGGAAGCGCAAGAGCCTCCCACAGCCACAAGTGAGCCAACGGCTACTACGCCGCCTGTTGTGGAGGCCACGTCCACTCCTGAGCCGATTGCATCCGTAAGCCCCGTTGTGACCGTCGTGGCCACAGGAACTGTTACCCCGCCTTCGCCTTCGCCCACCGGAGGCACGCCCACCGGGGTAACAGCCACGCCCACTGCGATTGTAAGCGGCGCGGCGAACGGTGGCGGCCCCAACGTGCTGCTGTTCGTGCTGGGTGGTGCGCTGGTGTTAGCAGGCCTGGGCGGGCTGGCGTATCTGGTTGTGCGCAGTAGAGCAGGGGTCGGGAATACTTAATCTTCGTGATCAACCATCCATCGCTGGCAGTCCTCTTTTGTGGTAAATTGTGGGTATGGTAACAACCCGCGTGTTGCAGAACGAGGACATTGCCGCGCTGGAGCGGTTGTTGATGGGCGCGCCTCAGCACAATGTGTTCCATTTGAGCACGTTGGCCGAAACTGGACTGGGCGGGCCGTCGTGGGCTGTGGGCGTTTTCCTGGACGGCGCTATGATGGGTGTGGTGATGGCCACGCGCGGCACGGGAGGGGTCTATTACACGTCCACAGGCGCGGGAGTGCTGAAGGCGCTGGCTGACGTGGTGCGCGAACGCTCGCTGAACGGGCGGCTCGCGCTCCTGAGCGGGCATAGCTCCTTGCTCGACCCCTTTTTGCCGTTAGTCAGGTCGTCAATTGGCGGCAGGTTAGACCGCTGTGATTTCTGCGTGCTGACGCCTGGTTCGTTGACCGGCAATAGCCCAAACGGAGGCCACAACGCGCAATCTACCGGCAGTTCGCGATGGCAGGCGCCACGTATCGCGGGCGATGCCGACATGGAGCGGCTGATCGACTTCTATCTGCACGGGTTTTACTCGCTGGCCCGCCTGCCCAGCCGAGAAGCCTGGCGCGACCGCCTTTCCGATCAGTTGGCCTTTCGCACTCTCTTCCTTATCGAGGATAGCGAGGGGCGGGTGGGGTCGGCCGCATTGTCGAGCGCCGAGGGTGGTGGCGCGGCGATGCTGGGCGGCGTAGCCACTCTGGACGAGTACCGCGACATGGGACTTTCGACGCATTGCGTGGCAGCCTTGTGTGGCGACCTGTTCGCTGAGGGTGCGCAGAGCATCGGCCTATTCTACCTGAAGGACAACGTGCCTGCGGCTCGGGTGTATGCGCGTCTGGGCTTCAAGCCCGCAGGCGAGTGGTTGCTAGTGCCGATGGGCCTGGGGATCGTGTTCGGGTAACTCGCGTGACTATCTACTTCTTCGGCATCTCAGCATAGGTTGGATGCGGCAGGAGACCCCAGTGGTCTTGCGGCCAGTAGGAGACGAACGCCGTCCCCACTATGCTTTCTACCGTGATGGCATGCTCGGGGAACAAGCGTGAATCTGCTGAGTTGCGCCTGTTGTCTCCCATGACGAACACCCGGTCCTTGGGTACAGTATAAACGCCACCATCGAGCGGAAAGTCCTGGCTGGGGGTTTGCTTGATATATGGCTCGTCGAGCTTCACGCCGTTCACGAATACACCACACCCGCCACAATCGCGGTTTGGGTCGCCCGTGGGATCAGAGTCGCCTTTTATCTGGATGGTTTCGCCCTCGGTAGCAATCACTCGCTTAATGAAATCTTTGTCCTCAATAGGAGCCTGGAACACGATAATATCGCCGCGCTGGGGGCCGTGGAACAGGTAGCGCATATCCGGGGCCAGATCAGGCTTGAAGAGCCGCGAGAGGAAGTTGGCGTCATAGCGGTAGTAGAGACCGCTGTTGACCAGAAGGCGCTCCTCGGTGTGGAGCGTGGGGAGCATACTGTCGCCCTCGACCCTGAAGTTCTGTACGACCGAGCGCACCATAAAGAAGATCAGGAGGGTGATCACCACCGTCTCTATTATATCGCGGGCAGCGCTTTTGCCTGACCCCCGGTTGGCGTAAATTGCATCATCAGAGACGGTGTTGCTGTCGAAGTCGGGTACATAGGGGAGGCGCTGTTCGGAGTGCCACCACCCATCATTATCGTTTTCTATTCGCATGGAGTTGTGTTTCGCATTATCAATTAAGGATTAGAGCGTAGGGACTGGGATTGCTTTAGCCTACTTAGTATAACGTAATTATATATGTTTGGTATTACAATAACAATTGTGGGCAGGGCGTGATACGACTGCGTCATACGTCGTCTTCATGTATGACGCCCGATTGCTATCCCTGATGGCCAGGTTGTACAATGGCAGGAGGAGGTGATCCGATGGCTGCAAGCATAAAGAGCACGTACCCAGCACCGCCGTTTCCGGAGCGGCTGGACTGGATCAATACGGGTGGCAAGACGCTGACGCTGGCCGACTTGCGAGGCAAGATAGTCTTGCTCGACTTCTGGACCTATGGGTGTATCAACTGTATGCACATCATTCCCGTGGTTCGGCAGCTTGAGGAGAAGTATGCCAACGAGCTAGTCGTGTTGGGGGTACATGCGGGCAAGTTCATCGAGGAGCGCACGACCTCTAACATACGCACCGCGACCCGCAGGCTGGGCGTGGAGCACCCCGTGGTAAACGACCGCCATTTCCGCACCTGGCGGGCCTATAACGTGCAGGCCTGGCCCACAGTCGTGCTCGTCGGCCCGGATGGGCAATACATCGGGCAACATTCGGGCGAGTTCACGTTCGAGGACTTTGACAAGGTGATAGATTCGGCTGTTGCGATGTATGGCAAGGCGGGCATGATGTTGGCTGGGCCTCTTCACTTCCCGCTTGACCACGCGCCCGAAGTACAGTCTCTGTTGCGCTTCCCCGGTAAGGTGCTGGCCGATCCTGGGCATGGCAGGCTGTTCATTTCGGACACAGCGAACAACCGTGTGTTGGTGGCAAAGGTGGGCGCGGACGGCACATCGGCCCACGTGGAAAGCATAATCGGCAGTGGCGCGTCGGGCCTGCAGGACGGAGCATTTGGCGAGGCAATGCTGAACCATCCTGAGGGGTTAGCTTTGCAGGAAAACACGCTCTTTATCGCCGACAAGGACAACCACTCAATCCGCGCGGCCAATCTCGCCGCCGGCACGATTGAGACCATCGCGGGTACAGGCGAGATCGGACACAGGAGGGAAGGCGGAGTTGACAAAGACGTTTCGCTCAATTCGCCCTGGGATGTATTGGAGAGCGACAACTACCTGTATATCGCGATGGCGGGCACACACCAGATATGGCGCATGGTGTTGAGCACAGGAAGAGTTGAGCCGTTCATAGGCAGCGGGCGCGAGAGCCTGGACGACGGCCCGCACAAGAGCGCAACTCTGGCCCAACCCAGTGGACTGACGACAGACGAGCAGCGTATCTTTTTCGCCGACGCCGAGTCGAGTGCGGTGCGGGCGTCCGACTTCTCGCCCGACGGCTACACGCAGACGCTGGTAGGGGCAGGCCTGTTCGACTTTGGCGACCGGGATGGTTCAGGGTTAGAGGCCAGGCTTCAACACTGTCTGGGAGTGGCCTATCACGAGGGTGCCATATACGTCGCGGACGCCTATAACTGTAAGATCAAGCGCATCGATCTCGCCACGAAGAGATGCGTAACGGTGCTGGGTTCGGGCGAGCCGGGCGACCTGTACGAGCCGGGCGGCCTGTCGGTGTGGGAAGGGCTAGATGGCGCCGGGGCACGGCTGTATATAGCCGACACGAACAATCACCGCATATTGCAGTCGGTATTAGACAAAGCGGGCAACCTCCTACCCCCGATCCCTGTCACACTCACGTTCCCATCAGAGGCTGCAAGTACCCAATAGCCATACTGCATCTTCACACATGCTTGCAGTCCAGAAGCCCTAGGTAAGGGCGGATGCTTGCACTCGTAGATCATCCCAAACATGGTCAACACCTGACGGTGCGCCCGGATGGCTTGATTAGTAAGAATAAAGACGAGTTTCTACATTGCAATTTTTATATAATCATGATATACTCAAGGGTCGATAGAACTTATCTTCTCCTCAGTAAAGCACACCATAGTTTAATGCAAGCCGCCGGCGTTCATTTTGGATCGCGCAACTCGTGCGAAATCCAATGACGCCGAACCTATGCCAGTGTCCAGCCATAAGCCTATAGACCCTTCCAGAACGCACAACAACATACAGATTAAGTGCCGTAACCATCGCTCCATTTACCGCCAGTATGACTGCTGGGTGGCGGAGCACGTCCCGCGCATCCTGCTGGGGTGCTGAGGGTCACCGAGCGATAAGTTACCGAAGTTCGGGGAGTGCAACTATCATTAACCCCGGCTTTTGTTCTCTCCTTATCTTACTTACTATACTTACCTTACTTTTTCTCACTGCCTACCGAGTTTTCGATAACAATATGCGCAACAAATTCTTGCCATTCGCGCTGCCCGATATAGATGGGCGTGAACGCTCACAGGTGTTGGACGTGCTCAAGTCGGGGTGGCTCACCCCGGGTCCAAGAACCCACGCCTTCGAGGCGGAGTTTGCTGCGCGCCTGGGGGTCAGGCACGCAATCGCCGTCAATTCCGGCACGGCCGCCATGCACCTGGCTCTTGAAGCCATAGGGCTTGAGCGGGGAGACGAGGTCATCACCACCACCTACACCTTTGCCTCGTCCGCTGAGGTCGTCCGCTATTTCGATGCGCGTCCTGTATTCGTTGATGTAGACCCTGACACTCTCAATATGTGCCCCGAGCTGCTCGAGAGGGCCATCACGGAACGTACCAAAGCCATAATCCCGGTGCATATAGCGGGCCTCCCGTGCGACATGGATTGTATCCTCGAAGTGACGCGGCG
>DATINP010000052.1:0-26045 GCA_035474135.1 Chloroflexia bacterium
GTCGTTGAGATAATAGTTCTTGAGTTCGGGCTTGAAGACGGAAACGAACTGGTCAGCCACCCATGCGGCACCGCGCGCCACGTACACCGGCAAGGCTCCCCACGGATAGCGATCCGTCACTCGCAGATTGAGTGGGCTAGAGGTGGGATCCAGAAGCTGATCTACGCTGGTCGGCCACCGAACCTGCAACGTGTGCCCGACAATGGCTATCTCATCAGGGTGCTGGCTGGTTCCCTGGTCAAAATCGCGATCATAGAACCGGAAGAAGGCGGCGAAGATAAATATTACCGCCAGGATGAGGAACGTGGAATATCTGGACCAGAACGACTTGCGCTGTTCCGCCGGATCGATTACTACGTGCTCGTCGTACGAGAACAATGGGTCCTGATCAGGTTGCGAATCAACGGACAAATGGAGGCTCCTAGAGACTAGATCGGCGATGCCGGGCGTAAGAACACCTCGCCGAACGATAGGCAAGCAAACTATGGATAGCGCGGTCTGTCACTGATCCTACACGATTTTAGCATAGTAGGTTATGTGAAGCAAGGAAATCGTTGTCTACGAAGGGAATATGCATGGTCAAGTATTGTGAAGAATGCGGGTCAGTTTTGGCCGAGATACTTTTGCCCACTGAAGACCGGATCAGGCTAGTATGCGCTAATTGCGGTCACGTGACCTATCTTAACCCACGAATTGTAAGCGGAACTCTACCTATTAACGATGGGAAAGTACTCCTATTGCGGCGAGGTATAGAACCAAGATTAAACTACTGGACCTACCCGGCGGGATACCAGGAAATCGACGAAACCACGCAGGATGGAGCACGCCGCGAGACCCTGGAGGAGACAGGGCTTCACGTAGAAATAACCCGATTGTTCGGCGTGTATTCGCGTGCTGGAAGCCACGTAGTTAATGTCGTATATCTCGCCCGGCTCGCTGACCCAAGCGAAAAGTTCACGCTGACTAACGAGGCGCTTGAAATAGCCGTTTTTGGGTCAGGAGATATCCCCTGGGATGAACTGGCGTTCCCGAGCACCACCGAGGTGCTGGAGGACTGGGTTGCATCTCAGCGAGCGCAGGCCAAGGAACACTGAGCACTTAGTCTGGTTCAACCGCCGGTTCGTCTCCCGAGGACTGTTTTAGGGTTCTGGCAGTAGGCTCACGGTAGCTGATATCTTCCAGAGCCTGATTTGTCGTTGGTTTAGGCGAAGGCTTTTCGTGTGGTGTAGGGTAATCGAGATCGACAATCTCAGGTGCATAGGGGTGAAGCGCCGACTCTGCCGAAGCTCGCGCCTCCATTTCAGACTGAATATGCGGTGGAATGGTGCCGTCAGCCATAAAGTTGGCACGCTCCTCCTCGGTCATGTTCTGCATTATAGGGTGCATATTCCAGGGATTATCGCTAGGTATGGCTGTGATTACTTCACCCTGTCGTGGTGGTTTAATTGGTGCCCTCGCCCCGTTGGAAGATCCGGCGGTGGTCGCCCCGATAGTTCTGACTGTGCCTGATACCTCGCTGCCCACACTTGTGATCTCGCTTGTCAGGTCGCGCCACGCCCCCCTGGCAGGTTCGATGGCGCGCCTGAAGTCCGCTACGCCCTTGCCTATAGTGCGCGCGGTTTCAGGCAGCCGCTCGGGGCCGACGAATACGAGCACGACGACGGCAATGAGCAGTAGCTCGGGCAGGCCAATACCAAATATTTCCATTAGTACGCTATTTCCCTGTTCCGTTTTGCGTTGAGGTGCAACATTCTTCGGATCTCCATCGTCATTATATATGAGGGGAAGCACCGTCGTCTACAGTACGATACCCGTTCTAGGACAAGCGGTACTCGAAATAATGAACTGATAAGGGCTTAAAGTGGTAGTATATAGTAGGCCTGCCAAAACCTAGCAGGCATATCGACTCTCGGCCTGTGATGGTTCGCCCCGGAAAGATATGCTCAATTTACCTGCCGAATCCAACGAGTTCCAACGACCGAAGTGGCTGACTCAGTTCAACCGCTCGTTGAGGCGGGCGCGGGCAGCTATTCGCAAAGAGCACACTCTTGCACTGGCGGCGCGAACTATTGGAGCGCCACTTCTGCTTTCTGCACTGTGGATCGGCCTTGTCCGCTTTACAATGTTCGACCTTCCGATTTGGCCCGCCATCCTATTTCCGGTGGCCTGGCTGCTCGCCGTGGGCATAGCCAGCAGTACACATCGCGTTACGCTGAGCGAGTCGGCCCGTTTCCTGGACAGGCACCTGGGTCTGGACGAGCGCGTGGCGACTTGCGTACAACTGCTGCGCGATGCGCCAATCCTTGGTTTGAAGCGTCAACGTCCGCAAGTGCCTCTGACGTTGCTTGAAGATACGGCGCGACAACTGAGGACAGGTACAGTTCGCATGCCTAGTGGATTGCAATTGAACCTGAATAAACGGTCCGCGCTTGCTCTGTTCATCCCGGCCTTATTACTCCTGGGTGCCGTTTTCTTACCCACGCCGTTGGACCAGGTTCGCGCTGAGCAAGCTCAGTTGCAACAGGCTGTGGACGAGCAAATAGCCAAGATTGAGACACTTCGGGCCGACCTTGTGGCGCGCCCCGGTCTCGACAGCGAGTCCAAGGCGCTGATCAGCGAGCAGTTGTCTTCCCTCGAGGATACGTTGCGGAACCCACCTGTGGACCGCTCGAACCTACTTGCCGCGATTAGTGATACACAGTCTCAATTGCAGCAGCTGTCTCCGCTAACGCCTGACGATTTCGCCGGGGTAGTGGCTGCCGCCAGGACCGTGCAGTCGTCGGCCGTGGATATTTCTCGTAACCCCGACTCGGGCCTCGACGCGGACACCGTGTGGGATCCCGACAGCGTGAGCGCACTGTCAGACCTGGGCAAAGCTTCTGACGCCTCCAAGGTAATGTCTGCCTGGCTGCGCCAGCTAGTGCCGGTCCAGTCCAGTCTGTTGTCAACAAGACTCGAGAATGCCCAGTCGCAAGCGCTCTCTGAGAATGCCGACCTTGCGAAGAGCTTGCAAGATGCTGCGAACACTGTTGGCGCGAGAGACATCGAACAGGGTCGAGCAGCCTTGAAAGCGACTTCCGATCAGTTTCTGGCCGCAGATAAAGGTTTCGAGCTAGCCCAGGCCGTTCAGCAGTCGCTGGCCGACCTGGACGAAAGCCGCCAGACGTTGGCGCAGGCCGGGGCGCGAGAAGCACAAAAAGGGCAAGTCGGCTTCCGCAGATCAGGCGCGCCCGACCAGTCTGCCGCGCAGTCCGTTGGAACCCCTGGGGGTACAGAAACGGCAACTGATGGTAGCAAGTCAGCCGGCAGTCAGGGGCAGAACCCGACAGATGATCACGGAGTAACGACGGATAGCCCAAGCGCGCTTGGCCCGAACATGGGATCTAACTCGCCCGACTATGCCCTTCCACCCCCGGCTCAAGCCGATGGAAGTGGGGGGACGCAAAGCAGCAGTGGTGGTGGCGGGCCTCCCAGCAGCCAGACCAACGGCCAGGGGGGCAATGACCAGACGGGCGGCAGCCAACAAGGCAGTAACGGAGGGCAGCCCGGCAGCGTTGCGGGCGGAGGCACCGGCGGCGCGGGCGGTACGTTTGGTGGCCAGGTGAATGGTCCGGTGGGTGGATCGGGCGGCGCAATCAGCCAGGTGGCAAATCCGGCCGGACAGGGCGTGACAACCCAGCAGGGCGGGGGTCCCGCTGTGGGGAACCAGGACGAGCAAGTCTATATTCCAACACCGGAAGAGTCTTTGACGGGCAACGGTAGCGGCTTGCAAGCCCCCGGCCAGGCCGCTCCCGAGGCCCAGAATTCGGATGGCATTCAGGGGCGGGGCGATGGCTCGGGCGACGGTGCAACCGCACCGGGGGAGTTGGGGAGCGGCTCAAAGACCGAAATTCACACGCCATACAAAGAAGTGATCGGCCAGTACGCCGAGAAAGCTTCCCAGGCCCTCGAGCGGACGTACGTGCCCACCGAAGCCAAAGAGTACGTGAAGGATTATTTTACCGAGCTTGGAAAGTAAGCACTTATTAGCCATTACCCGAGGAGTAACGAGTGACACTTACGCCATCAACAGCGCAAGAAACCGACGAAGCGACGCCCTTTGCGGAGATCACGCCCGAGGGTTTCCGAGACAAAGCAATCCGAATTGAAAACGAACTGGGCAAGGTGATAGTTGGCCAGAAAATATTGATGCACCAGGTACTTGTGTGCCTTATTGCAGGCGGCAACACGCTATTGGAAGGCGTACCGGGACTTGGGAAAACTGTGTTGGTGCGCACCCTGGCTGACGTAATGGATTGCGAATTCAGCCGCATCCAGTTCACGCCTGACCTGATGCCTGCAGACATTATTGGCACAAACATTCTGGTCGAGGACGAGGGCGGAGGCAGGCGGTTTCAGTTCCAGCGCGGCCCGATATTTTCCAATCTACTACTCGCAGACGAGATTAACCGAGCCACACCTAAGACGCAATCAGCGCTGCTGGAGGCCATGCAAGAGGGAACGGTTTCGGTTGCGCGGACAGTATACAACCTGCCCAAACCGTTCTTCGTGCTGGCGACTCAGAATCCCCTCGAAATGGAAGGCACATATCCGCTCCCTGAGGCACAACTCGACAGATTCTTCTTCAAGCTGAATGTGGCCTTTCCAAGCGCAGCAGAACTAATGGCGATTTCCGACCGCACCACCTCAGGCGAGCAGCCTCATGCAGAGAAAGTGGTAAGTGGAACCGAGATAACAGCCATGCAGCAACTCGCACGGCAGACTCCTATCGCGTCCCACGTAACTGGCTACGCAGTTCGCCTATTGCAGGCCACGCACCCCGACAACTCTCAGGCCGGAAAACTGGTGAAGAAGTATGTGCGCTATGGTGGGTCACCGCGGGCGCTACAGGCGATGATCCTGGCGGGGAAAATCCTTGCCCTGCTGGATGGACGATATAACGTGGCCTTTCGTGATATCAAGGTCGCGGCATTGCCTGCGCTTCGTCATCGCATCATCCTGAACTTTGATGCCGACGCGGAAGGCGTTAGCTCCGATGCTGTGCTGACCTCAGTCATAGAAGAAACGCCCGAAGAGGGCTAGAAAGGCAATTGTGGGTCTCCTCGCTCCTATTGCTCTGATCGCACTGCCGTTGCTGGGCGTGATAGTAGCGCTCTACCTGCTGAAGCTCCGGCGCCCAATTGCGCGAGTCGGGAGTCTGACGCTTTGGGGCACGGTGCTCCGAGACCGAGAGGCCAATTCACTGTGGCAAAGGCTCCATATTTCGCCCTTGCTGCTTTTACAACTGCTTATTCTCGGTCTACTCATACTCGCTTTTGCGAGGCCGTGGGTTCCGTCCAATGAAGCGGTAGGCCAGAACGCCGTCCTGATAGTAGATGTTTCGGCCAGTATGGGCTCGTATGACCAGCCCGGAGGGCCGAGTAGACTGGACCTGGCAAAGACCCAGGCGAGGAGTATCGTTGATTCCTTGCCGGATGGCGCAACTGCCATGTTGATCGCATCGACCGACCACGCTACGCTGGTCGTGCCCTCGACCGACGACAGGTCGAGGGTGCGCTCGGCCATTAATGGGCTAGCGGCGCAGGTCCAGCCGAGTGATATGGTCGAAGCGCTCAAGCTGGCCGGAGCCGTCGCCTCGCGCCAGGCGAACAGTGCTGTCTGGCTCTTTTCCGACGGGGCGTTTCCTGCGGCCGGTGCCCAGGTCGCCAGCTTGCCTGCCCGTTTCACGTTCGTGCAAGTTGGGGCTACACGGCGCGCCGAAGGCAATCAAGGGATTACTGCACTTGACCTCCAAAAGGGCGGAGGCGGTCTTGACCTGTTCTTGCAGATTTCCAACTCGGAACCCGTTTCAGTGAGCAGGCGGCTAGATCTGTTGGCTGACGATGTGCCGTGGTCAGCGCGAAACATCGAGATCGGTCCCGGTAAGACAGCAGAAGTCGTTATGCCGGACGTGCCGTTGAGCGCACGCGTGGTGCAAGCGCAATTGGCTGGAAGTGACGCTCTGGCCATTGACGACTCGGCGTGGGTTGTGAATAGAGCCAGCGTCCCAGGCAATGTGTTGCTTGTAACGGCCGACGACAAATTCCTCGAATTGTCCCTGTCCCTACTTCCAACTGTAACTCTTTACAAGGTAGCGCCGGCAGATTATGAGCCGGACGCGACCATAAATGGTGTTCCCTTCGATCTTACTATATTCGATGCAGGCGTGCCGACTTCCACGTTGGCGACTTTGCCAGGCGGCTCAATTATGCTTTTCGCTCCACAACCGGATAATCCCCTGGTCTCGGTTTCCGGGGTCTTATCTGACATCGTGCCAACGGCCGGAACTGGTCTGGCCGATTCGGATGCTAGCGTGCGTGACCCGTTGCTGCGCTTTGTCGACCTTTCCGGCGTTCATGTTGCTCGTGCACAGAAAATAATACTTCCGGAGTGGGCGCACACCATCGTGGATAGTGAAAAGGGACCGCTGGTCATTGCAGGAGCGAAGGATGACCACAACGCGGTCGTATTTGCGTTTGACCTGCACGACAGCGACCTTCCACTTCAGACTGCCTTTCCGCTCCTGATGCGGAACCTGGTGACCTACCTGTTGCCGCTGCCTGCCGGGGGCCTTCCCTCTGCTGTCACTCCGGGCGAGCCGGTTTCCATCAGCAAAGTTACTTCGGGAATTACACGCATTGTGCTGGAGCAACCGGATGCAGAGGAGCAATCCTGGTCCGCGGATGCCATTACGCAGAATATCGCCTACGGAGCCACGACGACCCCCGGCGTCTACTACGTAACACAGTATGAGGGTGACACCATAGTGGCGCAGGAGGCATTTGCGGTCAACCTGTTTTCACAAGCAGAGTCCCTGACGCCGCCTAATACAGCGCCATCGCTCCCTGAAGGCGTCCAGAGTGAACCCCAAGCGGACGGAAGCAGTAACATTAATGAGGGCATATTCAGACGCGAACTGTGGCCCGTCGTGGCTTTGCTCGGGATATGCGTGCTACTTGTGGAGTGGCTTTTCGCGCAGCGTATTTATATCAGGCGGGCACTTACGGAATGGCAGACCAGGCGGGCTACAAGCAGAGTAGACTAGAAATGAGCGTGCGAACTTAATGGACTTTCCCTTCAACCTAGCGGAACCAAAAGCACTGCTCCTGCTCTTGACAATACCGCCTGTGGTATATCTGGGCATACTGAGTGCGCGCGCCCGCAAGCGAGATAGCGCCCGTATCGGCGTCAGCGTCGTGTTGCGCACAGTCATTCTGCTTGCGCTGACGCTGGCGGTGGCCGGACTTCAATGGATTTCGAGTGGTGGGCCGCTCAACGTAGTGTTCCTCGTAGACGAGTCGGCGAGCGTGACCTCTGCGTCTCGCACGGCGGCGCTCGACTACGTCAAAGACGCCATCTCAAAGATGGGGCCCGACGATCAGGCTGGTGTGGTGCGGTTTGGCGAGAACGCAATAGTGGACCGGGCCATCTCGCCCTCGGCGTCGTGGGACTTGTCGACCGGTACGCCCGACGGGCTTGCAACTAATGTCGCTGATGCCATTCAAGCAGGGCTTGCTCTCTTCCCCGAGGGTGGCTCCCGGCGGTTGGTGCTTCTAAGTGATGGGTTGGAAACAGCGGGACAGGCTCGCGATCTCGTGGCGCAGGCTCATTCGACTGGAGTGCAGTTATCGGTCGTGCCCCTTGGAGCACAGTCAAGTAACGAGGTGGCTGTTGAGCAGGTTTCCAGCCCACAGTCGGTACCGGCAGGTCAACAATACCAGGCTCGAGTGCTGCTCAATAGCACCTCGGACCGCGACGCCACTGTCACACTATTCGACGGCGATAAGCAAATCGGCCAGCAATCGGTCTCAGTCAAAGCAGGTAAAACGGTCTTGCAATTCGACGTGCCCACGGAGGCCGAGGGGTTTCAGGTGTTGAAAGCAGAGGTTTCGTCAACCGACGACCTCCACACTGAAAATAACAGCGCGCAATCGTACACCGTGGTGCGTGCGGCCCCTTCTATCCTTATCGTGGCAGGTGCGCCGGACGACGCGAAACCACTGCAGGAAGCACTTGCAGCAAGCGCCGTGACCTCCACGATAATCAGCGCCGGCGCACTGCCCTCATCCATTGATAGGTTGGCCTCCTACGATACGGTTGTACTCGCGAACGTGTCGGCGAGCGATCTGGGTGCAGATGCGCAAGTGCTTTTGCAGACGTATGTGCGCGACACCGGTCACGGCCTGGTGATGCTTGGTGGTGAGCTTAGTTACGGAGCGGGCGGATATTTGCGTTCTACTCTGGAGAAAGTACTACCGGTCTCAATGGATGTTCGTACGTCCGAGCAGAAGGCCTCGATTGCGATGACATACGTAATGGATAAGTCCGGAAGCATGGGCCGCTGTCACTGCGGTAACGCTACAACCTACGACCCAACCATGCGCACTGAGTTTGGGCCAAGCAAGGTCGAAATTGCCAAGCAAGCCATCGCACGCGCTGCGGATCTGCTCAATTCGACCGATAAGGTCGGCGTGGTGGGATTTGACCAAACTGAGGCTACCCTCATTCCGTCGCAGCCCATGGCCGATCTTGGTGTCAACCGAATCCTGAAGGCGCTGGAACCGGTGCAGGCCGAAGGGGCATCAAATCTGTTCGGCGGAGTCCAGGCAGGCATTGACCAACTGCAAGGAAGTGGAGCCCAACTCAAGCACCTGGTGCTAATCAGCGACGGATGGACACAGCAGGCAGACTATTCAAGCTTGATGTCTGAGCTGAAGGCAGACAATATAACGCTGACAACCGTGGGAGCCGGGGATGGCCCCGGAGAGATACTACAGACGATAGCAGACCTTGGCGGCGGTAAGTATTACTCGGCAACTGACATCTACGACCTGCCTGACATTCTCCTGAAGGACACCGTTTCGCTTGGCGGTGATTACTATATCGAGAAACCATTCCAACCGGTGCTGGCGCGCGGTAGTCCGATCATGAGCGGATTGGAAGCTGTCGGGCTTCCCGAACTATTAGGGTATAATGCGGCCACACTTAAGCCTACCGCCGACGGCATCCTTACGGCGCCCAATGGCGACCCGATACTCGCCGCGTGGCAGTATGGACTTGGAAAGTCTGTCGCATGGACTCCGGATATGAAGGGAAGGTGGGCCACCAACTGGGTAGCCTGGCCTCAATTCGCGCAGTTCGTCGGTCAATTGGTACAATGGGCCTCGCCCGGAGCTAACACAGGTGGACTGGAAAGCACGTACACACTGACGCCTTCGGGTGTCGGCGACACGCAAAACCTTGTTGTGAGATTGGAGTCCCAGGATGCAAACGGTTCGCCGCGCAATGGCCTGCAGACAACAGTGGTGCTAACAGACAGCACCGGAAGTAGTGTCCCCTTGACAATGACACAGGAAGCGCCGGGGGTTTATTCCGGGGTATCGCAGACGCTGAAACAGGGCGCTTATCGAGTGGGGATCGAGCAACGCAGCGCCGGTTCGGGCGATATCGTGGCGCGCAGCCAGGAAGGGCTGGTGGTACCATACAGTAGCGAATATTCCGTGGTCGAGAATGGCGCCCAGGTCGCCGCCACGTACTTAAGCGAATTAGCACAACTGGGCGGCGGGAAAGTGTTATCCTTGTCAGACCCGGAGGCGGTTTGGACCCACGACATAGTGGCACAACGACTGCGGGTGGCGCTTTGGCCGTGGCTGCTGCTCCTCGCCATAGTCCTGTTTCCGATAGAGGTGGCAGTGCGCAGGCTCTCGATCTCGTGGGCGGATGTGCGCCACTCTGTGGGCATGTGGAGAAAGGGTGAAAGCCGGCTTTAGAGACGACGCAAATCAGGAGGTCACGAAGGCATGATTATTTGGAGCGGCGTGCGGCTATGAAGACTCGAGCCATAGACCTCAATTCAGATATGGGCGAAAGCTTCGGACATTGGCAAATCGGGCAGGACGAAGAACTCATGCCCCACATTACGTCGGCGAATATTGCTTGTGGTGCGCACGCCGGTGACCCCACTGTGATGCGCGCCACGATTCGGCTAGCTAAGAAGCACAAAGTGCAGATCGGCGCCCACCCCGGCTTTCCGGACTTGCAGGGTTTCGGGCGCAGGCCCATGCAGATGGCGCCGGACGAGATCGAGGCCTCTGTGCTGGCTCAGATTGGAGCATTGTGGGCAATTGCCCGTTCGGAAGGAGCAGACCTTTCGCACATCAAAGCTCACGGCGCGCTCTACAACATGGCTGCCGTCGATAAGCTGGTTGCTCTCCCGATAGTGCGTGCTATCGTCCACTTTTCGCGTGACCTCTATCTATATTGCCTTCCCGGTTCACATCAGGAGGCGGTAGCTAAGGAACACGGCATAAAGACGGTCGGAGAGGGCTTTATCGATAGAGCTTATGAGCCAAATGGCTCACTGGCTGACCGAAATACACCTGGCGCGGTGATAATTGACCCGGCTGAAGGGGCGCGCCATGCATTAATGTTGGCCAACGGCAGCACGGGCACACGCGCTAATTCTGTCATCCGCTTGAAGGTCGGGACTTTGTGCGTTCACGGCGACAACCCGAGCGCAGCGCAAATCGCTCGTTCATCGTACGCCGCCCTGCTACTCGCCGGCTATACAGTACAAGCTCCGACACATGGCTAAAGGAGATGATGGCTGGCACGTCGCGAACATGGGAGAAGCGGCGCTGCTTGTCACTCTGGGCACACGTGTTACTGAAAAACTCATTTCAGCCGTTGATCGCTTGCGCGCTTGGTTATCGGTCCATCGTCCCCCAGGAATAGTAGATCTTGTACCGGGCTATGCGAGCATCCTGGTTATATTCGAGCCGACTATTTTGGGTGAGGAGTCGCTTCGTGTACTTCTGCGTGAAGGCGAAGTTTTCGTCGGGATGGGTAATGATGGCGAGTCCGACACTGGAAGTCGGCACGTCATCCCAGTAGCGTATGGCGGCGAGTTTGGCCCCGATCTCGATAGCGTTGCAGAAATGCATGCACTGACGCCAGCCGAAGTCATAAGGCTTCACAGTGGCCGCGTTTACAAGGTTGCTTTCCTCGGCTTCCTGCCGGGATTTGCATATATGCGACGGCTCTCAAAGCGAATTGCAAGCCCACGCCTGAGCGTGCCGAGGCCGCGAGTTCCAAGCGGATCGGTGGGACTCGCCGGGTTCCAGACCGGCGTTTACCCGTTCACAAGCCCTGGAGGGTGGCAGATTATCGGGCGCACAGGCGTGAACATATGGGATCCAACTCGCGCTGAACCCGCATTATTTGCTCCCGGCGACACAGTGCGCTTCGCGCCAACAAACGACATTTCCGTGCAGACCAAGGAAGTCCATGCTCCCGAAACAAATAAGAATCCTGTCTTTGAAGTACTGGAAGCAGGTGGCCTTACCACGGTTCAAGATCGTGGGAGGGATGGTTTTGCGCATCTGGGCCTCGGAGCGGGCGGAGCGTTTGACAGCTGCGCCGCTTATCAAGCCAATGCCCTCGTGCGCAACGAGTCTCACGCGGCCGTGCTCGAAATGACGTGGACCGGGCCTAGAGTGCGAGCGCTACGAAATGTTACGATCGCTCTTGCCGGCAGCAATTTTCACCTGGTTTCGGGTTCCACGCCGGTGCCACTAGGCCTGAGCTGGTTCGTGAGAGGAGGCAGTGTACTGCGGTTCGTAAGTGCGCCATCGTCTAAAGGCATGCGGAGTTATATGGCTGTCGCCGGCGGCTTCGACGCGCCCCTTGTTCTCGGGTCGCGCTCCACGTCACTGTTAGCAGGGTTCGGCGGCATCGATGGTCGAGCCATTCAGACCGGAGATGTTCTTGGCGTCGCAGACGTTGTGATGGACCCGGTATCTCTCGCCGGTCGTTCCCAGCAACAGCCATCAGGCGACATATCCCGTGAAGAACGAACGCTGCGCTTCGTACCTTTTAGCGGTCCACAGGCGGCTCTGCCTGCGGCGGTGGAGCAACTTATTTCGGATCGATGGTTAGTGACCGAGCATGCAGACCGAATGGGCCTTCGATTTCGGTCGGAGGGAGGCAAGGTGCTTCCGGTGCAGTCGGAAGAGTCGGCTTCGTTTGGCGTTGTCCGCGGGACGATCCAGTTGCCCCCCGGCGGCCTACCCGTGGTACTTGGCGTCGACCACCAGACCACAGGCGGCTACCCCGTACTCGGGGTTGTAATAGAGGCTGACCTATCTATTTTGGCACAACTGATGCCGGGTTGCCGTGTAAGGTTTGTTTCGGTTTCAGTGGAAGACGCAAGGGCAGCGAGGGCCGCCTTTGGGGTCGTGGAAAGGGCTAGCCCGTAAAATTGCCAAATACTGAGCGTAGTGTGTCGCTGATTTCGCCCAGCGTGCAGAGGTTTTCGACACAGGCGATTATCGAGGGCATAAGGTTGTCGCTGGTACCTCCGGCGTTCCTCAGTCGTTCCAGCGCCGTTGCCACGGCAGTTCCATCCCGTTCCGCACGTAACGCCTGCAATCGGCTGACTTGTTGTGCCTGCAATGCGGGATTCGCTCGTAGGATCTTGGGGTGCGTATCCTCTTCGACCTGGTAACTATTCACTCCGACAATAAGACGATCACCGGCATCGACTTGCTTTTGCCATTTGTAGGCTGCCTCCTGGATTTCGCCCTGCTGGTATTCGGATTCAATGGCCCGGATTGTGCCCCCCATGTCGTCAATTCTGCCAATATAATCCTGGGCCGCTGCTTCGAGCGTGTCCGTCAGGCTTTCGATGTAGTATGAGCCAGCCAAAGGATCGATTGTCGAGGCGACTCCTGTTTCATGGGCGATTATTTGCTGCGTCCGCAGTGCCAGCAACGCAGATTCCTCTGTTGGTAGGGCAAGGGCTTCGTCCAATGAGTTGGTATGAAGAGATTGAGTGCCGCCGAGCACGGCAGACATGGCCTGGAGCGCGACCCGCACCACGTTATTTTGTGGCTGCTGGGCAGTTAAGGATGAGCCTGCGGTCTGAGTATGGAAACGTAGCATCATGGCCTGGGGTTCCTGTGCGCCGAACCGGTTTCTCATGATGCGCGCCCAAAGCCTGCGGGCGGCGCGGTATTTGGCGATCTCCTCGAGGAAGTCGCTATGGGCGTTGAAGAAAAACGCCAGGCGAGGCGCAAACGCATCCACGCTGATACCTCTGCGTTTGACTTCGTCAACGTAGGCTATGCCGTTCGACAGTGTAAACGCGATCTCCTGGGGAGCCGTGGAGCCTGCTTCTCGGATGTGGTACCCACTTATCGAGATAGGGTTCCAGTGCGGTAGATGCTCAGCGCAGTAGGCGATTATGTCGCCAGCGATCCGCATCGATGGACCCACGGGAAAAATGTAAGTGCCGCGGGCTATGTATTCCTTCAGTATGTCATTCTGGACGGTACCGCTAAGTTTGCTCTCGGGAATGCCTCGCCGGCGAGCAACAACGATGTAAAGAGCAAGTAGGGTCGCGGCGGTGGAATTGATTGTCATTGACGTACTTATCTTGTCGAGGGGTAGATCAGCGAGCACTGTTTCCATATCACGAAGAGAACCAATCGCCACTCCTACCTTGCCTACCTCGCCCTGTGCGAGCGCATGGTCGCTGTCGTAGCCCATCTGCGTCGGAAGATCGAAGGCCATTGACAAGCCCGTTTGTCCCTGTGCCAACAAATAGTGGAAACGGGCGTTGGTTTGCTCGGCAGTACCATAGCCCGCGTACTGGCGCATTGTCCATAGCTTTCCCCGGTACATCGTAGGTTGAACACCACGAGTAAAGGGAAAGGTGCCTGGATAGCCGAGATCGAGGTCGTACTCTAGCCCGCTGATATCATCCGGCGTGTAGAGTCGCTCGATAGGCACTTCGGATGCGGTACTGAACCTGTCGGCGCGTTCGGGTCGCCGCTCGAGGGCGGGCTTTAGAGCCTTGTCTTCCCATTCTTTGCGTTTGTCTTGCATCTGATGGTGGGTCTCGCTTTGAACATGGTTCGTCGACCGATTGTCACGACCTATAAATCAGGATTCGATGGAGATTAGCGGCTTTCCGGCGTCGATAACGGTCCCCGCTTGAACTTGGATCGCCTTGACGGTGCCATCGCGTGGTGCGGATATATCATTCTCCATTTTCATCGCCTCAAGCACAAGGAGGCGCTGCCCACGGCTTACAACATCGCCTGGTGACACCAGTACTAGTTTGACCAGGCCTGGCATCGGCGCACTGATCGTTATGTCGCCGCTGTGCGCGGTCTGACGCGGTGCAACCTGCAAAAGTCGCCATTCTCGTTCGGTTAGGACATGTAGATTGAACCTGTTGCGCCAGACAACGATCCGGAAACCGGTTTCCTGCGGCTCTACGTACAGTTGGTAACTTTTGCCGTTCGCGATGATCGAGTACAGGCCCTCGCCGGTATCAATATTGGTGTGGACAGTTGCGAAGTCGACCGCAACTCCTCCTGTCCCGTCGGACTCGATGGGCTGCACAACGATACCATCAGCAGTACGATGAACGTCCAGCCCATACTCCGTGTCTTCGATTTGGACGTAGTATTTCATGAGGTCTGCCTCATCTCAGAGCCTGACGGCGCCCAGCCATCCGCCAATTTGTGCCATCAGGCAGAGTGGCCGGCCCGTCTGACGGGCGCGCAGTTCCATTGGTCACACCGCCCGCCAGCCGCTTCTCGTCGACCACGAGCGCGCCGAGAATGGCGGCGGTGCGTTCGAGTTCCGTTGCTTCATCGTCATGTGCCGCGAGCCAATCGCCGGCCATGAAGCGTTCAACGAAGGCGGTATCAACATTTCCTTGTTGATAGTCGTGATTACCCAGTACGCCCAGGTGAAAGGGAATGTTAGTTTGGATACCGCTTATTCGGTACTCCTCCAACGCGCGTCTCATTCGCGATATGGCGTGAGCGCGTGTGGGGGCCCACACGATAAGCTTTGCCAGCATTGGGTCGTAGTAGATCGAGACCTTGCCGCCTCGATAGATGCTGCTGTCCATGCGCACGCCCGGGCCGGATGGCTCGTTCAGGGATGAAATCGTACCGAGCGATGGTGCGAAGTTATTGAAAGGGTCCTCGGCGGCAATCCTACACTCGATGGAATGTCCGCTTAGTTTCACGTGGTCTTGCTTAATGCTTAAGGGCTGTCCTTCGGCCACCGAGAACTGCTGCAGTACGATATCAACTCCAGTAACCCATTCCGTAACGGGGTGCTCTACCTGAAGACGGGTGTTGACTTCGAGGAAGTAGAAATTGCCGTCGTCATCGAGCAGGAACTCGACTGTCCCGGCCGAGGTGTAGCCCGCCGCGAGAGCCGCTGCGACGGCCACCGCACCCATACGTTCGCGCAATGCCGCGTCGACGACGGTAGATGGAGATTCCTCAATCAGCTTCTGGTGGCGGCGCTGTATAGAACATTCGCGCTCGCCTAGATGAATGGCGTTACCATGGGCGTCCGCAAGAACCTGAATCTCAACGTGCCGTACATGCTCCAGGTACTTCTCGAAATAGACGACGCCGGAGCCGAACGAAGATTGGGCTTCACTTTGCGCGGTGCGGAGAGCCGATTCGAGTTCCTCTTGCGACCGCACCACCCGCATCCCCTTGCCACCACCGCCTGCCGAAGCCTTGATCAAGACTGGATAGCCAATTCGATCAGCGGCCGTCACAGCGTGAGCGACGTCATCTACCGCTACGTCACTGCCTGGTACGGTGGGAACGCCTGCTGATTGGGCAGTATGGCGGGCGCTCAGCTTATCACCGAGGAGTCGCATTGCCGCGGGTGGCGGGCCAATCCAGGTCAAGCCTGCCTCAATCACTGCCTGCGCGAAGTCAGCGTTCTCGGCCAGAAAGCCATATCCTGGGTGGACTGCATCGGCGCCCGAAAGACGGGCCGCTTCGAGCAGTTTGTCTATGCGCAGGTACGAGTCGCGCGAGGGTGCGGGACCTATTGGATAGGCTTCATCGGCGGCACGCACATAAAGGGCAGTCCTATCGGCTTCGGAGAAAACAGCGACAGAAGTTACGTTCGCCTCGGCGCAAGCGCGCACTAGCCGCAGGGCAATCTCGCCGCGGTTGGCGATCAGGACTTTGCTAATCTTGGGCACTGCTGCCTCCGTAGAAACGTATTCGTTGGGAGTTCTTCACGTCGTGCTCACGGTTCTGCTCGTCAGAAGTGCCTGGAGATACTTACTTGCGGGTGTCTTGCCCAGGACGCCCAGGATGTAAAGTGACGCGTCGGCCACTTTGTCAATAGCAACCCCTGTTTCGATGCCCATGCCGTCCAGCATGTATAGGAGGTCCTCAGTAGCAAGATTGCCTGATGCTCCCGGCGCATAGGGGCAGCCTCCAAGGCCGCCCGACGAAGCGTCAATTGTTGCGATGCCCATCTCCATAGCCGCCAGCACGTTTGCAAGCGCCGTGCCGCGTGTGTCGTGGAAGTGAGCCGCGAGTTTGTTTGCAGCAATGCTTTGTAGCATTGGACCGAAGACGGCTTCCACACCGGAGGGCGTGCCCACGCCGATAGTGTCTCCTATTGAAAGTTCGCTGACCCCAATGTCCAGCAAGGCAAGCGCAACGTCGAGAACCCTGGATGGCGCGACATATCCCTCGTAGGGACAACCAAAGGCCGTACTTATATACCCACGCACTCGCATGCCGTGCGCTTCGGCGAGTTTAGTGACTATCTTAAAGTTTTCAAGAGATTGCGCAATCGTGCTGTTAATGTTGGCTTGGGTAAAGCTCTCGGATGCCGCCGTGAAAACCGCCACTTCAGTCGCTCCTGCTTCGATGGCACGTATCATACCACGTTCGTTCGGCACCAGAACCGGATAGCGTGTACCTGGTCGCTTCGTGATGTCGTTCATAACTTCAGCCGCGTCGGCAAGCTGGGGGATCGCCCGAGGACTAACGAACGAAGTGGCCTCGATCGCCGCCAACCCTGCGCCGGTCAGGAGGTTTATGTAGTGCACTTTTGCGTCGGTAGGCACAACCCCCTTTTCATTTTGAAGGCCGTCGCGCGGTCCGACTTCGTAGATTGTTACTTGCTTGGGGTAAAGGGGCATAATTACTAGCTCAAGTTCCTGTTTCGATGGTACCGAGTTTACTCAACTCTACCAGTATATCACCTACGGCCACCTGGTCGCCTTCCTGGTATTTGACATCTGCTACGGTACCACCGTGCGGAGCTCGGACTGTGAATTCCATCTTCATGGCCTCAATAATAACAAGCGCCTGCTCTTGCTCTACTGCGTCACCGGCATTAACGAGCACACGCAGCACCTTTCCGGGCATGGGGCTTTCGAGCGAGTTCTCGTCGCTCGAATGCACATTGGTATCCATACGTTCGGTGGACAGGGGAGGAGCACTTGCTACAAGATATTCGCGATTATCCAACATAATTGAGACCCGGTCGTCGCTGCCCCAGCCATATTCAAGAGCATACATAGGGGTTCCCGGCAGTTCCAGTTGCACTACTGACGGCACCCGATCGAATGTAGCCGCTCCGTCGGCCTGCGGGCGCAAATCCAGGCGTATGGTAGCTTCGAGTAGTACGTTTTCGCCCTCGCGGACTTCGGTCTCCCATGATGAGTGCCCGTCGCCTGCTTTCGACAGCCGCACGCTATATGTGTGGCCCTCAATGAGGAAATCACCGCCCATCTGCTGCCCGGCTAATCGCCAGGCTGTGGCGTCCCAGACGCTCAGGGGCGGATTCGACGGATCACCATAGTCCTCGGAAAGTAGCAGAACCGCAGCGCCCGCGACTATGACTGGAACAGGAGCGAGCAGGAAGGCGCCCGGTCTGTAGTATTTCTCGATAAAGCCTGTCGAGAGATTACCCATATCCACCTGAGCATGGCTCACCAGCCAGCGAAGGAAGTCGAGGTTCGTGCGGACTCCCTCGACTTGAAGGCCGCCGAGCACCTCGCGCAAGCGCCGTAAGGCCTCAGAGCGAGTCTCGCCCGAGGTGATAATCTTGGCAATCATCGGGTCATAGAAGGGAGTGATAGAGTCGCCCTGGCTCACACCTGCGTCAATGCGCACTTCCGGGTCGTCAATTGGTAGGGAGAGAGTTGTGATCTTGCCCGTTGATGGCAGGAAGCCGCGCTCGGGGTCTTCTGCGTAAAGACGCACCTCCACCGCGTGGCCGACGAACTCGATTTCGTCTTGCTCGATCCAGAGTGGCTCACCGGCTGCGATCCTCAATTGAGCTTCAACAAGGTCCAGGTCAAGCGCTTCCTCGGTGACCGTATGTTCCACTTGTAGACGGGTGTTCATCTCCAGAAAGTAAAACTCGCCGTCCTGGTAGATAAATTCGACTGTGCCCGCGCTGGAGTATCCCGCGGCCCGCGCAAGGGACAGGGCAGCTTGTGTAAGACGCTGTCGCATCTCAGGGGTGACGATGGGCGACGGGCTTTCCTCCATCACCTTCTGGTGGCGGCGCTGGATCGAGCACTCGCGTTCGCCCAGATGGATTATATGCCCCTGCGAGTCGCCCAGCACCTGAACCTCGATATGCCGCGGTTCCTGCAGATACTTCTCAAGCATGACGCTTGCATCGCCGAATGCAGCCAGTGCTTCTCGCTGCGCGGCGGCCACGCCTTCAGCCAGTTCATCAGGTCGCTCAACAACGCGCATGCCCTTCCCACCGCCGCCTGCCGAGGCCTTTATAAGTACCGGATAGCCGATCGTATCGGCTTCCTTTTGGAGCCTGGAGGTTGTTTGGTCCTCGCCGAAGTAGCCGGGCACCACGGGTACGCCTGCACCTTGAGCAACCTTCTTGGCCTCAATTTTCGACCCCATGAGGGACATGGCTTCCGGTGAAGGGCCGACCCACGTCAGGCCAGCCTCGATTACAGCGCGTGCGAAGTCTGCATTCTCGGATAAAAAGCCGAAGCCGGGGTGAATTGCATCGCAGGCCGCTTGACGCGCGACCTCGATTATGACGTCGCCGCGCAAGTAACTTTCTTTCGCTGGCGCGGGGCCAATAAGGTATGCCTCATCACAAGCGCGCACGTGGAGTGCGTCGCGGTCGGCTTCGGAGTAAACGGCGACGGAGGTGATATCAAGTTCGCGGCAGGCGCGGGCAATGCGCACGGCAATCTCGCCACGGTTGGCAATAAGCAACTTGTGAAATGGGCGCGATGGCGTCGGCTTGATCATTCCGCCCACGATGCTCTCCGCTTCTCCAGGAATGCGCGCAAGCCCTCTTGTCCCTCAGGGCTGACCCGCAAGGCAGCAATTGTCTCGGCCGTAAATTGCATCGCTTCATGAGCGGCCAGGTTCGGAACGGTAGCGATCAGCATTTTGGCACGGGCGATGGCGGCTGGCGCGCTCGATTTCAGCTCGGTGACAATCCGGTCTACTTCAGCATCAAGCTGATCATGCGGCACCACCACGTGCACCAGTCCGATGGCGAGCGCACGTTCGGCGCCGAAACGTTCGGCCGTGAAAAAGAGGGCACGGGCGTGACTTCTTCCAATCTTTGCCAGCACGTATGGCGAGATAACAGCGGGTGCTATGCCCAATTTCGCTTCTGAGAAGGCAAACCGCGCGTTGTCGGCAGCCACTACGATATCGGCAACGGCGGCGAGGCCCACGCCGCCACCCAGGGCTGCTCCCTGAATTCGAGCAATAACGGGCACGGGGCAGGAATTGATCGTGTCGAAAGTGTGCGCCAGTGCCAGTGCATCGGCTACATTCTCTTCGTGACTGAAGTCGAGGCTTGCCCGCATCCAGTTGACATCGGCACCGGCACTGAACGACTTGCCTTCGCCCGCAAGAACGACAGCCCGGACCTCGCCACGTTCTATGGAATCGAACGCGTCGCGAAGCTCGTCCAGCAGCACGCGATTCATGGCGTTATGCAGGTCGGGCCGGTTCAGCGTGATACTGCAAACCTGGTCGCTCAATTCATATTTTATTGTCTCAAAGTCTTTCATAGTTGCGGACTTGCGTGGCGTAAGGTGATGCTCGTATGTTTAGCACAAAGTCCGGGCGTCCGTTACATTCGGAACACTCCGAATTGTGTCTCGGGTACGGGCGCGTTAAGTGAGGCCGAGATGCCCAGGCCGAGCACCATACGCGTATCCAAAGGATCTATTATGCCATCGTCCCAGAGCTGCGCCGTGGAGTAGTAGGGATTGCCCTCAGCTTCGTACTTATCGAGAATGGGTTGGAGGAACGCGCCCCTTTCGTCCTCAGCCATATCTGTTCCTTTGGCTTTCAGGTTGTCGAGTCGTACGGTCAAAAGGACATTGGCGGCCTGCTGACCCCCCATGACCGAGATGCGGGCGTTTGGCCACATCCATAGCTGGCGAGGTCCATAGGCGCGTCCGCACATGGCGTAGTTCCCTGCGCCAAACGAACCGCCTATTATCACCGTGAACTTGGGCACTTGGGCGTTCGCCACCGCCATCACCATCTTTGCCCCATCTTTGGCGATACCCTTGTTTTCGTACTCGCGACCCACCATGAACCCGGTGATATTCTGGAGGAACACCAATGGGATCTTGCGCTGGCAGCACAATTCGACGAAGTGAGCGCCTTTAAGCGCGCTCTCCGAAAACAGTATTCCGTTGTTGGCTATGATGCCCACGGGGAAGCCCATTATGCGGGCGAAACCGCAAACAAGCGTCGAACCATAGAGTGCCTTGAACTCGTGAAAACGAGAGCCGTCCACGATACGGGAGATAATCTCGCGCACATCGTAGGGCCGACGCTCGTCCGCTTCGACCACGCCGTAAAGCTCGGCAGGGTCGGCCGTGGGCGGCTCCGGTGCTGTCACCTCCCACGGGTAGGTTTTCCGGCGATGCAAGTTGGCTACGATGTCGCGCGTGATCGCGAGGGCATGGGCATCGTCCAGGGCGAGGTGGTCCGTCACGCCGCTTATGCGGCTGTGGACGTCGCCGCCGCCTAGATCTTCGGCCGTGACTTCCTCGCCCGTGGCAGCTTTTACCAGGGGCGGACCGCCCAGGAAGATCGTGCCTGTGCCCTTCACGATGACCGACTCGTCGGACATGGCCGGGACATAGGCGCCACCCGCCGTCGACGATCCCATGACCGCCGAGATCTGGGGAATCCCTCGCGCCGACATTGTCGCTTGATTGTAGAATATACGCCCGAAGTGCTCTTTGTCCGGGAACACCTCGGCCTGCAATGGAAGGAACGCCCCGCCCGAGTCGACCAGGTAGATGCAGGGCAGATTATTTTCGATGGCAACCTCCTGCGCACGGAGGTGCTTTTTGACGGTCAGGGGATAGTACGTGCCGCCCTTGACGGTGGCATCATTGGCGATAATAAGGCATTCTTGCCCCGATATGACCCCGATGCCGGTGATCATCCCCGCGGATGGAGCGTCGCCACCATAGACGCCCCAGGCCGCCAGCGCCGACAATTCGAGGAACGCTGTCGCAGGGTCCACGAGGCGCTCCACACGTTCGCGAGCAAGCAACTTGCCGCGTGCGCGGTGTTTGGCGATTGCTTCGGGTCCGCCGCCCTGCCTGACCTTGTCAAGGTGGTCGCGTAGCTCCGCCACGAGGGCCGTCATATATGCTTTGTTACGAGCGAAGCCTTCAGATTGGGGTTCAAGACGTGATTTGAGAATTGACATAATGCGAGTCGTAGGTCATAGATCGTGAGCCGGACGTCTTTAGTAGTCGTCCATCATTGACTCACGATCTACGACTCGTCCAGCTTACTTGAAGAAATTCAAATTAATGGCGATATAAGACTGGTATTCATCCGGCACGTCGTCCTCGGGGAAGATGGCGTTTACCGGGCATTCCGGTTCGCAGGCGCCGCAGTCGATACATTCATCCGGGTCTATGTAAAGTTGCTCGGCAGCCTCGAAGCCGGGTTCGTCTTTTCGCGGGTGGATGCAGTCCACGGGGCACACGTCCACACAGGCAGCATCTTTGACGTTAATACACGGCTCGGTTATGACATAGGTCATTGTAGAAATTCCTCCTCTGAGAAAGTGCGAACCATTGGGCTAGCTTAGTAGCAAAGCTTGTCAGCCTGTCAACATTATACCTAACGCGTGTGTGAGGGGCAAGTGCAATCGTTGCCGCGACCGCATGTGTCGTCCTGCCCGTTTATTCACCTCGGCGTGTGCAACCTCGTACTGATATGTGCGTTTTATTGTAAAGTTGCATGTAACCGAAGTGCTCAAGCGAACTAGACAGATTAGGAAAGGGAGGTTACCAATGCGCGTACTTCTAGTTGCCTCCAGACACAGGGCAGGATCGCACGCATATTTATGTTTGCGTTCATTTGGCGCCGGACTTGTATTACTGCTTTGTCTCCCGCTGTTGCTTGTTGCGACAGGCACCGCGAATGCCAAAGATAGGGTGCCGATGACTGCCGGGACAGGTCCGATTTCGCAAGCGTTTGTGGCGGCCTCGGATAAATGGGGCGTGCCCGTGCAAGTTCTCATGGCGGTAGGCTGGGTCGAGTCGCACTGGGATCAGCGTGATGGGCAGCCCTCGACGGACCACGGCTACGGGATAATGCACGTAACTGACCGCCCCGACGGCACAATGGAGCGCGCCGTGGCACTAACTTCGCTTTCAGCAGACGCTATACGCAGCGATCCGGGGTCGAACATTGTGGCGGGTGCCGCCCTACTAAGCGACATATCCCATAGCCTCGCCACCAATAAATACATGACTACCAACCTCGCCGACTGGTATGCAGCCGTTGCAGCCTATTCCGGAGCTTCAGACCCGATTGTGCGTGACCAGTATGCCCAGGAAGTTTTTCGAGTTATCAAGGCGGGCGCGAGCGCGACTTTGCAGTCCGGCGAGCGTGTGTCGTTGGTGGCAACCGACGTGCAGGGTGTACCTGAAGCCCTCCCGCTTCCAACTGAAGGCAACCCGGACAGTGATGACTACCCCCCTGCCATCTGGGTTCCTGCCTACGCAGGCAATTACACGGTCGGCCGGCCATACCCTCCTCTTGACACGATCGTTATCCATGACACCGAGGGGTCTTATGCCTCCGCAATTTCCTGGTTCCAGAACCCGGCATCGCAGGTGTCGGCGCACTACGTTATTCGTTCCTCGGATGGAGAAGTGACGCAAATGGTGCGCGACGCCAACACCGCGTGGCACGCCGGAAATTGGGACTACAACGTGCGCGCCATCGGCATTGAACACGAAGGGTTCATGGACCAACAGGGTTGGTACACCGAAGCAATGTACCAGTCGTCCGCCACCCTGGTGCGCTATTTGACCGAGAAGTACGGGATCAAGAAAGACCGCGCCCACATCATAGGCCACTATCAGGTCCCGAACCAGAGCCACGTGGATCCTGGTCCGCTTTGGGATTGGAACTATTACATGTCGTTGGTGAGACGCGATAACCTGGCGGTGGCTCGCGTGGACAACACCGACGCGGGATTCACGGCGACCCCCGCTCAAATCGATCCACAACACTACTGGTGGGTGTACGGGGGCGGGTACAACGGCTCGAATACATATGTGACAACCTCGGTTATCAACCAATTAAGCAGCACTAACTCGGCAGTTTGGACTGCCCAATTGCCTACGTCCGGTTACTACGACGTCTATGCTTTCATACCGTACGTTGACAACAGTACACCTGATACCCGCTCGGCGCGCTACCATGTGTTCACGGCGAACGGGGAGCAGGTAGTAACCGTCAGCCAGGGCGCCATAACTGACGTAGGGACTGGAAGCTGGGCCAACCTGGGCAAGTTCCTGTTCAATGGCGGCGTCGCCTCGTCCATCTCTCTGAGCGACTGGACGGGCGAGAGTGGAAAGAATGTCTGGTTTGATGCCGTGATGTGGATCCCATCACAGGGTGGTGGGCCTCCTCCCACTCCGCAGATTACCCCCACGGCAACGCCCATAGCTACCAACACACGTACGTCGACACCCACTTCGTTGGTACCCACCTCTACCCCCACGTCGACGCAGCCTCCGCCTCCTACGGCGACCTCTGGCCCAACCTGGACGCCCGGCCCTTGCGGAATGCGCTTCGTCGATTTGCCGGACGATAACTGGGCTTATCCGTATGTGAACTATCTATATTGTCATGGTGCGATCAATGGCTACGCCGACCAGACTTTCAGACCTAATAACCCAAGTTCGCGTGGACAGTTCACCAAGATACTTGTGCTAAGTTTCGGGTGGACACCCTATGCGCCCGCGCTGCCTACTTTCAGCGACGTGCCGCCTCCCAGCACGTTCTACCCCTATATCGAGTCAGCAGTTCAGCACGGCGTGATCGAAGGGTACCCCGACGGTACCTTCAGGCCGGCGAACGACGTGTCGCGTGCGCAGGCTGCCAAAATCCTCGTGCTGGGCAAGGAGTGGCCCGTAGTCACGCCGCCCACCGCCACATTCAACGACGTGCCGCCGGACTTTTGGGCCTACGGCTATGTCGAGACCTCCGTAGCGCATGGAATAGTCACCGGCTACCCGGACGGCACGTTCCGCCCGGGGTTGTCCGTAAGCCGCGCCCAGCTTTCGAAGATGACAGCGCTCTCTGCTCAGGCGCCGTGACGAGTGGAGTGCGGGTCCAGTATGTAGACAATACGAGGTGAAAATAGGGAAGCACGTAACCTGGAATGTGATATGCTACAGAAGTTATGGTAGCAATCAACTACGAATCGTTCAGGTTTCGGCCAACCTACTGGCTCGTCATACCCCTGCTCGCTGTAGTCGCCTACCTCAACGTCCTCAGAATTGGTTTCCTGTCGGATGATTTCGTGCTGCTGTTTCAAGCGTCGACGGCGAAATCGCCGCTTTACGCATTCGCTTTTGACCGGACTCAATACTTCTACCGCCCGGTAGGCCAAACGCTAGCCTGGTGGCTAAATTGGCAAATCTGGGGCTACGATCCTCTGCCGTTCCACCTTGTTGGCCTGCTTCTCCATGCAGGTATCGCCACCCTGCTTGGGCTCTGGTTGGCCGAAGTCTTTCCGAAACAGCGGATCGTGGGTTGGTTGGCTGGCGCGCTCTTTGCGGTCTACCCATTGAGCGCGGAAGCTGTTGGCTGGCTCGCAGACCAATGGGATCTGTGGGCCGCCCTGTTTATGCTGCTGAGCCTTTACTTGTTCACCAAATGGTGGTTGCGGCCCGGGGGCAACGGCCGGATCCTCTATTTCCTTGCCTTAGTTTGCTATTTCGCCGCACTCGTCAGCAAGGAAAGTGTGCTTGCGTTTCTGCCGATCTACGCGATAGCTGCTTTACTTGCTACCGCACGCCGGGATCAAACAGCAATAAGGCGTGTAGCCCTATCACTTGTGCCATTTGGATTGCTCCTCATTATCTATCTCGGCCTGCGCATAACTGCTTTGGGAAGCATCGGAGGTTATCCCATTTCCAGCAACAGTCCACTATCCGGCTTTCTTGGGAATGGGTGGGATATTCTATTTAGCAGGTTCCTTTATCTGCTATTTGCCCCAGTCAACGCCTCCCTTGTCGGACTGGCTACACAGCAATCGTTAGCCCTGCTACTGGCGCTAGCCTGGATAGTGGGTTTGTGTGTCTATGCGCGCCGGTCTGCCTCTTGGTTGATCCTGGCCGTTGCCTGGCTGGTAGTCGGTTTCGTACCGGCGCTCAACCTGTCGCTGTCTATACAATCAAGTGATCTACAGCAAACCCGATTCCTCTACATTGGATCGGCGGGATACTGTATCGGTGCCGCCGCAGTCTTGTACAACGTGGTCATTTCAATTAGGCACAGGTTGACAAAGAGAATGGCAATTGGCGGGATCGCGCTAGTCCTAGCCGCCTGCATAGTTGGCAGTTGGTCGAATCTGCGGTCATGGCAGGCTGCGACAAACTACGACCTCGCGATCAACCAGCGGTTGCTCAATCTCATTCCGGCACAACCTCGTCCCCGTGGCACAGCCTGGTATATTCAAGACCTTCCCGATAATTATCGTGGCGCTTATCTCTTCCGACTGGGACTGGGAGCAATGCAACGCTTCACCAGAAGTTTAGACCAAACAGTCGGTACCGTGGCCATCCCGTCGGATGCTACAACCGAGCAAGTCGAGCAATTGCTGCGCAAGGATGTGCGTGATAGCTATGGATTGCGCTTCAAGTA
>DATINP010000053.1:0-7732 GCA_035474135.1 Chloroflexia bacterium
TACTGTGGCAGTGCACACGCGGATCGTGGGCACAAGCACGCCGGGACACCTGCCCGGCACCTATGAGGGCCAATACCAACTGTGGTCGAAAGACGGCAGCAGCCGCGCAGGGCAGATCAAGCACAGCGGGCTGCATACCTACGATGAGGCGAGCTACCTTACCCTCACCTGGGCGGCCAACGACCTGGCGCAGCGCATAACCGCGACAGGCGGCAACCCTGCTGATCACACGCTCACTATATACACAGGGCGTGAGCTTATCGCCAAGCAGATCGCGGGCGTCTTCAAGGTGAAGGCCGAGAACCTGAAGGCATACTATGAGCAAGCGCGGCGCGTGCTGGGACGTTTCAAGAGCGTGCAGGTCATCTGGAAGCAGGGAGATAGCATCAAAGAGCTTTTCCGCAAGTAACAAAACAGGCAGGAACCAACCATGCAATTTGTCAACCTTCACGAGCTGGATGAGATGGCGCGCGGGCTTTTGCCACCATCGCACTACGACTATATAGCGGGCGGGGCCGACGACGAGGCGGCGATCGAACGCAACAGACGCGACTTCGAGCGCATCGAGTTGCGACCGCGCTTTCTCGTCGACGTGAGCCACATTGACACCGCGACCACCGTGCTGGGTGAACCTGTCAGTCTGCCCGTGATGCTCGCGCCTACGGCAGGACATAAGCTGTGCTGTCCCGAGGGCGAACTAGCCACCGCACGTGCAGTTCACAAGGCGGGCACCGCCATGGTGCTCTCCACGCTTTCGACGGTGGGAATGGAGGACGTGGCCGCAGAGACGGCGGGGCCGAAGTGGTTCCAACTATACGTCTACAAGGATCGCGACGTGACGCGCAGGCTTGTGCAGAGGGCCGAGGCGAGCGGATACAAGGCGCTTTGCCTGACGGTGGACGTGCCGGTAATAGGCAATCGCGAGCGCGACCTGCGCAACGCCTACTCCTTCCCATATCCCCTCGCCAACTTCCTCGGCATGGAACTCGAAAACATGCCAGTGGGTGTGGTCAACGAGGCGTCAGGGCTGGGGGCTTATATTTCGTCCAAGTGGGATCCGGCGCTGACCTGGGACGACTTCGACTGGTTCCGCTCTATCACAAGCCTGCCTATAGTGGTCAAAGGCATACTGACAAGTGAGGACGCGAAACTGGCGGTAAAGCACGGCGCAGCGGGCATCGTGGTCAGCAACCACGGCGGGCGACAGCTTGACAGCGTGCTATCGGGCATCGCAGCTCTGCCTGAAGTAGTGGAAGCCGCTGATGGCAAGTGCGAAGTGTTCATGGATGGTGGGGTGCGGCGCGGCACAGACGTGCTGAAGGCGCTCGCTCTGGGCGCACGCGCGGTACTGATCGGCCGTCCCTACCTGTGGGGATTGACTATCGGTGGCGAGGACGGCGTAAGCGCGGTCATCGAGACCCTGCGCCGCGAACTAAGCAACGCCATGGCCCTCTCAGGCAGGCCGACTATAGCAAGCATAGACAGCACACTCGTGAGGATAAGATCGTAGCTAGTAGCTTGTAAGACGTGGCTCAGGGTGCAAGGGCGCTCCTCCTCCGGGGTTTAGGGGTGTCCCCTAACTTGTCCTATTCCGCATCTCTACCGTTTATCGTGGCGGAATAATCAGCACCTGCCCGATATAGATGACGGACGACGACAGGTTATTTGCGCGCATAATGGCGTCCACAGTTGTGCCAAACCGCGCCGCTATGCTTATCAGGTTATCTCCCGCGCGCACGGTATAGCGAACGATAGGCACAGGTGTTTTGGTTGGCCTGGGCGTATTTGTCGCGGTCGGTGGCAACTCTGTGGGCGTGGCAGTAGACAGGGCCGGTGAGGGCGTATTCGTGGCGGGCGCTCTTGTAGGCTCAACTACCGTGGTTTGAGTGTGGGTAGGCACAATAGCCGTAACAGCAGGGGAAGGCGTCATAACTACGGACCTCTGGGGCACAAAGCTCTGCGTGCCAGGAGCGCCCGCACCCTCCTTCGAAGACCCGGCCCATTGGATGACACTCGCCGTGAACACCAACAATAGCCCACCCAAAAACAACAGCAGAGCAAACAAACTCAGCCTTGTAAGCCTCATCCACATTCCCTCACAAACACACAATAACCGGCAACCCGCATGAGCAGAGGTCACCCCGCGCATAGGAGTACCAAAAAGACGTGGTATGATATTATAGTCTAAGAAGCATAAGCAATGGCAGGAAAAAGGGGGTGTTGGAATGGCCCACACATTGAACAAAACACGCAAAGTGAGCATGAAAAACCCGAACGGCAAAAAGAACGGGACAAGCGCAATCGCCACCCAGGACGTACTCCATACAAACGGTAAGAGCGCCCATATTGACTCTCGCCAACAGCACGCTCGTGAGCGCAATCCCGGCATGCCCCTCGATCTCGATTGGCTCTACAGCACGCGCATCAACCGGAGCGCGGTCGAACGCCGTGCCGCTACCCTCACTACACGTCGCACAGTCAAGAAGGAGTGGCAGGCCGCCTGGCTCCTGCGCGCTATCACCTGCCTCGACCTTACCACGCTGTCGGGCGACGACACACCCGGCAATGTGACACGCCTATGCGCCAAAGCCCGTCGCCCTGTGCGCGAAGACATCCTGGAAGCGCTGGGCGCGACCAAACTGGGTATCACAGTGGGCGCGGTATGCGTCTACCACAACCTTGTTTCCATCGCGGTCGAGGCCCTGCAGGGCACGAACATTCCGGTCGCCGCTGTATCCACCGGCTTCCCAGCAGGGCAGATCAGCTTCGAGGATAAGATAGACGAGATACACAAATCGGTGCGGGCAGGCGCAAGGGAGATAGACATCGTGATCTCTCGTGCCCACGTTCTCACTGGCAACTGGCAGGCTCTCTACGACGAGGTGCAAGCCTTCAGGGAAGCATGCGGCCCGGCACACATGAAGTCTATCCTCGCAACGGGCGAACTGGCGACTCTGCGCAACGTATACCAGGCCAGCATTGTGTGCATGATGGCAGGCACCGACTTCATCAAGACGAGCACGGGCAAAGAGGCCACCAACGCCACCCTACCCGTCAGCCTGGTGATGGTGCGCGCTATCCGCGAATACTACAACAGAACGGGCCACCAGATCGGCTTTAAGCCTGCAGGCGGCATCCGCACGGCCAAGCAGTCGCTCGACTGGCTTATTCTGATGAAAGAGGAGTTGGGCACAGACTGGATGATGCCCGACCTGTTCCGCATCGGCGCAAGCTCTCTCCTCACCGACATTGAGCGGCAGTTGGAGTACTTTGTCACAGGCAGATATTCAGCGGCCCATCGCCACCCGATGCCATGACCCAACCCGAAGCCTACATGAACGAAGCCGCCATCAAAGGCGCTGTCCTCAAAGAACCGCACATCAGGGTAACCTCGCTGGGCATATTCAGGCGTGGCGGCCAAATCTTCGTGCAAGAGACTTATGACCCTATCAAGCGCGAAACGTTTTACAGGCCACTCGGCGGAGGGGTAGAATTCGGCGAACAGGCAGCAGATGCGCTGATCCGTGAAATGCGGGAAGAGACAGGGCTTGACGTTACAAACCTGCGCTATGCAGGCATGTGCGAAAACATCTTTACCTACCTGGGCCAACCCGGCCACGAGATTGTGCTACTTTACGAAGCCGACTTCGCCGACACGACCGTTTACGAGCATGATGAGATGAACTGCCAGGAAGACGATGGACTGCCTTTTAGAGCAGTCTGGAAGTCGATAAACGAGTTCGGCGAAGACAAGGACGGACCGTTGTACCCGAATGGGCTGATTGAACTACTAAAGCAGAGTGGATTGGAGAGAACAGTATGGCATCAGTAGCAGAGATCTTCAACACAATGGAGTATGGCCCCGCGCCTGAGGCGGGCAAGCCGGGCGTCGACTGGATCGAGGCGCACCAGCCTTTCGGCCTCTTCATCGGTGGCGAGTGGCGCAAGCCTTCTAGCGGCGACTACTTCGACAGCATCAATCCTGCGTCCGGCAAACCTCTAGCCAAAATCGCCAAGGGTACAGCCGAGGACGTCAACGCCGCAGTCGAGGCGGCCCGCGCAGCCTTCGAGACCTGGGGCAAGACACCGGGGCACGTGCGCGCCCGCTATTTGTACGCGCTGGCCCGCCACATCCAGAAGCACTCGCGCCGCCTCGCCGTGCTCGAAAGTATGGACAACGGCAAAACCATCCGCGAAACCCGCGACATCGACATCCCGCTCGTGGCGCGCCACTTCTACTACCACGCAGGGTGGGCGCAACTCATGGAAACCGAGTTGCCCGGCATGGAGCCTCTGGGCGTCGTCGGCCAGATCATCCCATGGAACTTCCCCCTATTGATGATGGCCTGGAAGATCGCCCCCGCGCTTGCCATGGGCAACACGGTAATCCTCAAGCCTGCCAGTTACACCCCGGTCACCGCCCTGGCCTTCGCCGATATTTGCCGCGAAGTTGGCCTGCCGCCCGGCGTGGTCAACGTCATTACGGGCGAAGCGCGCGACGCGGGCGAGGCAATCCTCCGGCACCCAGACATAAACAAGATCGCCTTCACAGGCTCAACCGACATAGGCCGCCACATCCGCAAGGTCACCGCAGGCAGTGGCAAGCGCATCTCGCTTGAGCTTGGCGGCAAGTCGCCCTTCGTAGTCTTCGACGACTCGGACCTCGATAGCGTCGTAGAAGGCGTTGTGGACGCTATCTGGTTCAATCAGGGGCAGGTGTGCTGTGCAGGCTCGCGTCTCCTCGTCCAGGAAGACATCGCCGTCCGCCTCGAACAAAAGCTGCGCGACCGCATGGAAACCCTGCGCCTCGGCGACCCACTGGACAAAGCAATGGACATCGGGGCCATCGTCGGCCCGGTGCAACTGCAAACCATAGCGCGACTCGTAGCACTGGGCGAGGAAGAAGGCGCGACCGTGTGGCAGCCCTCGTGGTCGTGCCCCACCGACGGTTACTTCTACCCTCCCACCCTCCTCACCAACGTATCGCCCGCCTCGACCGTCGCGCAGACCGAGATCTTCGGCCCCGTGCTCGTCTCGATGACCTTCAGGACGCCCGCCGAAGCAGTAGAGCTTGCCAACAACACTCGCTACGGGTTGGCGGCCTCGGTGTGGTCCGAGAATATCAACCTCGCGCTCGATGTGGCCTCGAAAATCAAGGCGGGCACCGTCTGGATAAACAGCACCAACCTGTTCGACGCGGCCTCGGGCTTCGGCGGCTACCGCGAAAGTGGCTACGGACGCGAAGGCGGCAAGGAAGGGCTGTACGAGTACGTCAGGCCGGCATGGGAGAACGAGACGACGGACGGCAGACGGCAGACGGCGGCTGAGAAGCAACCCACGAGAAACGGTAAAAACGACGCTGATGATCTGCCGTCTGCCGTCGGCGGTCTGCCGTCCGTCCACATAGACCGCACACCCAAACTGTTCATCGGCGGCAAGCAGGCGCGGCCCGACTCCGGTTACAGCACAATAGTCTACGGCCCCAACGACACCCCCATCGGCGAGGTGGGCGAGGGTAACCGCAAGGACATCCGTAATGCCGTCGAAGCTGCCCACGCCGCCCGAGGCTGGGCCACGACCACCGGGCATAACAAGGCCCAGATACTTTATTACATAGCCGAAAATCTGTCGGCACGCGCCAACGAGTTCGCCGCCCAACTGCGGCGGCAGACGGCATGCTCCAAAGACGCTGCCACCCGCGAGGTCGAAGCCTCCATCGAGCGGTTATTCACCTACGCGGCGTGGGCGGACAAATACGACGGACTGGTACACCGCACTCCCCTCCGCAACGTGACCCTGGCCATGCCCGAACCTATCGGCGTGCTGGGGTTGGTCTGCCCTGAAGAGGCTCCCCTACTGGGCTTCGTGTCTCTCGTGGCTCCCGCTATCGCGATGGGCAACACCGTCGTGGTGATACCGTCAGAGGCTCACCCCCTGAGCGCCACCGACTTCTACCAGGTGCTCGAAACCTCCGATGTGCCATCGGGCGTGGTGAACATCGTCACAGGCCCCAAGGATGTTACCGTGAAGGTGCTGGCCGAGCACGACGACGTAGACTCCGTATGGTACTTCGGCACCCTTGAAGGCAGCAAGACGGTCGAGCTAGCCTCGGCGGGCAACATGAAGCGCACCTGGGTTGACTACGGTCACCCCCGCGACTGGCTCAACAAGGCACAGGGCGAAGGCCAGGAGTTTCTCCGCGAAGCCACCAACGTCAAGAACATCTGGACCCCTTATGGGGAATAGCCTCGATCACTTGATGATGCCACTCACAACCAATCGAACAAAGCGTGGCCTTGCAATTACGCTCGCCCTCATAGCAACCACTATCTTGCCGACATCGCTCATGGCCGCGCCTCTGCCCCAGACCTCCCCGTCGCCGTCAGCGCCTGTTACTCTCGCCGGCGGCGGCACAACCGACTCTATCGCACCCAACGTGTCGGGCAACATCATGGTCTACAACGATTGCTCACAGAGTGGGTGCAGCGTGTGGATGCTCAACCTCGCCAGCAAACAGTCCTCTCTCGTTAGCCAATCGAGTTACGACGAAGCTAACCCGGCCACCGACGGCACATGGGTGGTGTGGCAGGACGGACGCAGCGCACCCGGTGGCGACCCATCTGACTACACGGCCAACTTCGATCTCTACGCTGCCAACCTGAACGACAAGCAGACCTTCCTCGTATCGAACGCGCCCAAATTGCAGGGTCGCCCCAGTATCGCCAATGGCATCGTTGTGTGGGCGGACTACCGTGATGCCAAGAACAGCACTGACCCGGACGCAGGCGACATCTACATGTTCGACCTGGCAACCAAACAGGAAGCGCAGATAACCAACCTACCCACTGCGCAGTCCCGCCCCGTCACAAACGGACAGGTGATAGTGTGGACCGACTTTCGCAACGAGCCTGATCCCCAGGGCTTCAACGGCGACATCTACGGCTACGACATAGCCACAAAACAAGAGTTCCCTATCACAACCGCCCCCGACCTCCAGACCGACCCCGCCATCTACGGCGATAACGTTGTCTGGCAGGATTATCGCAACGCCACCGGCGGGGACGACTACAACGCCGATATCTATGGCTACAACCTCTCTACGAAGCAGGAGTTCGCCGTCACTACGTCGGCAGGCCTGCAGGCCCGCCCCAGCATCGCGGGCAGCCTGATAGCCTGGGAGGACTACCGCAACGATACGGCCCAACCCGACGCCAACGGCAACATAAACTTCACTAACAGTGATATCTACGGCTACGACCTCGCCACCAGGCGCGAGTTTGCTGTCAACCTCGGCCCCGGCATACAGGGCGCGCCATCGGTAGGCGGCAATATTGTCGTCTTTGAAAACAACCCCGATCCGACCAACCAATCCAACTATTGGAGCATACTGGGGGTGACAGTCAGCAGCGTGCAGGGGGGCACTATAACGCCTATGCCGCCTCCCACGACACTTCCGGGCGCAGGCAGCAATACCTTCCCCGAAACGGGCAAAACCACCACAGGCGTATTCCTCGACTACTGGAACGCGCACGGCGGATTAGCCCAGCAGGGTTATCCCATCTCGGATGTGATCGGCGAGATCTCCGACCTGGACGGTAAACCATATACAGTGCAGTACTTTGAGCGCGCGGTGTTCGAGTACCACCCGGAGCAAACCGACCCTCAGTACCAGGTGCTGCTTTCGCAGCTAGGCACCTTCCAGTACAGGAGCAAGTACCCCAACGGCGCGCCC
>DATINP010000054.1:0-18692 GCA_035474135.1 Chloroflexia bacterium
GTCCACCCTGGGTGACCAGCTTCGCATCGACAACTTTCGCGTCAGTGGTTGCCTGGCCAACAACATTGACTACTTCACCGGCAGCGAGATCAGTTATAGCTCCGGTGGCGGCAGTGCCGTTCTTGTTGACCACAATATAGGTGTTTGCGCTGATGTTGGCTGTGACGTCTCCGCTGCGGGTTGTCACAACGATACTCGCGGCATTAACGCTTGCTACTTTGCCGTCCAGATGAACGGGCGAGCCTGCGGCGGGCGCTGTGGGTGCCGCAGGGGTTGTTGAGGTGCCGGTAGTGTTGGTTGGGGTCTGTGCATTCACGATACCGGTTGTTACGAGCGTCATCGCCAGGATTGCCAATGCGGCAATGGCCAAGGCTCCGGCCCCGAGAATTAGTTTAGTTTTCATATTGATTATGTCCTCCGATTCTGGTGACCCGTGGTCACCTGTGGAATGGTGTAACTGTGTTCCGATGCCGACTGTTGGTTTTGGTCAGCCGCCCAAGGTAGGGACTTATGCAGCTTCGATTCCAGTTTACCAGCGAATCACGCGAGTTACATTAAGTATTTATTAATTCCTGGCGAACTTACAGTGCTAAGGGCGGATGAAGTTGAGCTACCAGATTTCCCAGATGTCTGCCGGATGTATCACGGGAGAAACGACGGCGTCATATGTGCCGTAGCGGCCCCTGAAGTAGAGCAATGGTTCAGCTTCGTTGGCATCACCCGCAAGGATCTCGGCCATGAGGATCACATGATCGCCGCCTTTGGCGGTGCCCACGAGCTTGCACTCCGCGTAAGCAAGGGCTCCGTCGAGCACGGGCGCGCCGGTTTCATGCCCGGGTCGCCAGCGCACACCACCGAAGCGGTTGTCGCGGCGTGTGGCGAATTGCTGAGCGATCTCCTGCTGGCGGGCCGAAAGGATGTTGACGGCGAAACTGCCCGCGGCTTCAATCAGGGCCAGCGTGGAGGATTGTTCACTGACACACACCAGGAGCATACGTGGCTCTATAGAGAGTGAAGAAACGGCATTGGCTGTGAAGCCTGTTGGCTCGCCGTCCTGACCGGCGACCGTTACGACTGTCACCCCACTGGCAAAGGAACCCATAACTCGCCGAAAGAGGTCTTTTTCGATTGACATAGCATGTGTCTCGCTTGTGAGACCAGTGCGCAATATGTGATGGTTGTGCTACACGCGGACGGTCACTGGGAACTGTCGGCGATGGCGCGTACTTCGTTGCGGATACTGCCGATGGCCGTGATAGTGCATTGGACGATGTCGCCAGGGCGAAGAAATTCCTGGGGGTTGCGCGCGAAGCCTACTCCTGAGGGAGTGCCCGTTGAAATAATGTCGCCCGGGTGGAGAGTCATGCCGGCGGACACTTCCTGTATAATCTCGGGAACACTGAAAAACATGGAAGCCACGGTGTCGTGTTGTTTGACATCGCCGTTGACCTGCACCTCGATTTCGAGAATGCGCGGGTCGGGGATCTCATCGGCGGTGACGATCCAGGGACCCATGGGGCAGGCACCGTCCAGACTTTTGCCTTTGAAAAACTGGCCGCCATGCCTCTTCTGAATATCGCGTGCCGTGACATCGTTGAGGATCGTGTAGCCGAACACGTGGCTCATTGCCTGGTCGAGGGAAATGTTCTTGCCGGGCTTGCCGATGATGACGGCCAGCTCCCCTTCGTAGTCGATTTGTGTACTTATAAGGCTATCATAGGGGATTGGGGAGAAAGGTCCATTGATGGAACTGGTGGCTTTGGTAAAGATGTTAGGATAGTTTGGCCGGTCGACCTGTACCTGTTCGCCCCGTGCTAGCGCCGATTCTACAGCGTGTTCCGGGTAGTTACGCCCCAGGCATATGATATTGGAAGGGGGGTTGGGGATCGGGGCTCGGAGTACAGCCTTGTCTAGCGGCACGAGGACGCCCGCCGTCTGGAACGCCGCATCGTTAGTGGCCCTGAGATCGTGCATCAGGCGTGATACGTCGTACACAAAAGGCGACGCTTCCCCCTGTGCGGGCTGTTGGTTGTTTATCCCAACCATCGCGGCGATCAGGGAAAGCATCGTCCAAGGTGGGTTTGCTTTGTCACCCAACCACTTGTTAACGTCTAATATGCTCTCACTACGGATAATGCCCAGTGTGGGAGCGCCTGATTCACTTTGGAATGTTACGAGTCGCATTAAATTATTTCCTCTGTTTGAATGGTAACTGGGGACCGGTCACCGCTCATTAGTGTGCTGTGGCTATCTCCTCTATGGCGGTGGGGTTTTCCAGCGAGGAAATATCGCCGAGGGGTTCTCCCAGGTAGCGAGCACGGATTACTCTACGCATGATCTTGGCATTGCGAGTCTTGGGCAGGTCGCTTACGAAGAGGATCTTCTTGGGAGCGAGGGCCTTACCGAGTTGGCCGACTATAGCCTGGGCGATTTCTTCTCGCAGAGCGTCAGTGGGGGTGGCTTCTGATCGAAGGACGGCGAACACAACGACGACCTCTCCCTTGATTTCGTCAGGCACGCCAATGGCGGCGGCTTCGCTAACGTGGTGGTGGCTGACTGCCGCGGACTCCACTTCGGCAGGTCCGAGACGTTTACCCGCGACCTTAATCGTGTCGTCGGAGCGGCCCAGTATGTACCAGTAACCGTCGTCATCTATCATGGCCCAGTCGCCGTGCACCCACAGGCCGGGCACACGCGAGAAATAGGTATTTTCGTAGCGGGCGGGGTCACCCCAGAAGCCGCGAGTCATGCCAGGCCAGGGGCCGCGCAGGGCCAACTCGCCCACCGCGCCGCGCACAGGGTTGCCCTGTTCGTCTACCACGTCGGCGGCCATGCCGGGCACCGGGGCATTGAAGGAGGTGGGCTTGATGGGAAGGAGGGGGTTGCAACAAAGGATGCCGCCAGAGATTTCAGTTCCGCCCGAGTAGTTAATGACGGGGCAGCGTCCGCCCCCCACAGTGTTGAAATACCACCACCATGGGTCGGGGTTCCAGGGTTCGCCCGTCGAGCCGAGGAACTGGAGGGAAGTGAGGTCGTGCTTCTCTACCCATTCGTCGCCGTGAGTCATGAGGGCGCGTATCGCGGTGGGCGAGATGCCGAGGTGGGTGATTTTGTGCCGCTCGATCATGGCCCAGATTCGATCAGGGTCGGGGAAATCGGGCGTGCCGTCGTACATAAATAGCGTGGCTCCTAGCATGAGCGCTCCGCTGATGGCCCACGGTCCCATCATCCAGCCGATGTCGGTGTACCAGAACATGACGTCTCCGGGTTGGACATCGAAGCAGTGGGCCATGTCCTGGGCGCCCTTTATTGGGAAGCCGGCGTGCACGTGTTGTGCCCCCTTGGGTTTGCCTGTGGTACCGGACGTGTAAATCAGCATGTAGAGTTGCTCGGCGCTTGTGTGCAGCGTTTCGCAGTGATCCGATTGGCCAGCTACCACGTCATCCCAGGCGACGGCGCGGGGATTGTGGTGTTCGCCGGCGGGTGGTGCATAGTTGTGGACGATTATTTTCTCGATCGTGGGCGATGCCGCGGCTGCCTCGAAGGCGACTTCGCGCATGGCGATCGGCTTGCCCCGCCGAGTGGCACTTTCCTCTGTAATCAGGAAGCGCGCTCCTGCGTCGTTCAGACGGGCGGCGATGGAGGGGGCGGCATAACCGGAGAAGATGGGGACGATCACGGCGCCGATCTTGCCGCAGGCGAGCATAGCCACGGCGACCTCGGGTGTGAAGGGTAGGAAGAGGCCCACGCGGTCGCCCTCGGCCACGCCGATAGAGCGAAGGCCGTTGGCGAAACGGCACACTTCGGCGTGAAGCTGTGCGTAGGTAAGGGTGCGCACGATGCCCTGTTCGCTCTCGTATATGATGGCGGGGAGGGCGGCTTCGTCCGGATTGGCGGCACGCTTGTCGAGGGCGTCGTGCACGTAATTGTATTGTGCCCCTGCGAACCAGGTGGTCCACGCCCAGCCGCGGGACGTGTCCATGATGTCGGTGTAGAGGGTGTAAAAGTTGATGTCGAGGTCGTGCAGTGCTGCTTCCCAGAACCATTCGGGCGAGCGGGCCGCCCGGTTAAGTAGCTCGCCGAAGGAGGCTATGTCTTGGTTCTGCATGAAGGCGCGCAGTCGTGAGCGGCTGAGGTAGGCGGGGCCGGGACGCCAGGCGATTTCGCGGTCGCGGGGGTCGTCTTGTCCACTTGGCAGCCGGGAGGCGTCGAGGAATGAGGGGTAGCCAGGGCCGGTCATCGTGGCATCCCTGCAGCCGTAAACTCGGAGTTTGCCTGCACGTAGGAATCTTTATTGCTTCGCATACTGCCTATTATAATACCGCTCCACTTGCCCGGCAAACACGACCATCTCCCCTCGCCGAAACTGAACGGTGGCATTCCACCGTTGTTTGACGGACGAAGGAACCGAAGGTACAATGGCTTAGTAATGACTTAGAGGGTCGTACACGTGGGCGGAGGGGTACGACCGACGTGAGAGAAGGTCAGGGAAGGAGTGAGGGCCGTAAGGCGATATGAACGAGCAAGAAGCAGGGGGCAAGGGCGCGGCGACGTTAAAGGCGTACGCGCATGGGTATGTGCAGGGTGTAGGGTTTCGCGTGTTTATCCGTAGCCAGGCGTGGAACCTAGGCGTCCGGGGTTACGTGCAGAACCGGGGCGACGGCACGATTAAGGTAGTGGCGGCGGGGCCACGTCAGAACCTGGAGGCGCTATTGAAAGAAGTGTGGCGCGGGCCTGCGGGGGCGCATGTTACATCGGTGGACACGGAATGGAGCGATGACGAAGACCGGGCGCTGCCGCCGCAATTCGAGGTAAGGCAGTAGTGGCGAATAGGGCCAACCAGGTGTGGCTCGTGATGGCACTCGGGCTGTTGTCGTTTGGGGCTATATGCGGCCTCACGGGCTTGGGGCTGTCGAACTTCCTTGGCACCGTGACGCTGGCGCGGGGGGCGCGGGTTGAGGCGATACCACCGGGGTCTGTGCTGGCCGTGCTGAAGCATGGTAGCGTGACGCCCGAGCAGGTGACCAACGAGAGCCTACAAGAAGGGGACATGGTGTTGGTGTCGAAGGACGGGGCGGCGTTCCTGACGCTGTTTGACGGCAGCACGATTAAGACCACGTTCAGCACGACTCTGGTAATTGACAGTTTGAGAGTAGGTGAGTTCCTGCGTAAGACCAAGGAGGTGCGCATAAGCGTGCAGGCGGGGTTTGTGCACGTGGCGAACTCCGACCAGGACGATTATGCTTCCTCTCAGTACCTTATCTCGACACCCCACGCCGAGATCGATGCGGACCCCGGTTCGTTGATAGATGTGAATGTGGAGGGAGGCGCAGATCCATCCACGCGCGTGATTGTGGAGGCGGGCGGAGCGACCTTCAGAGCGCAGGGGAAGAGTATCAGGTTGGCGTCGCGACAGATGGCCTTCGTTAGCAGTTTGACAGCGCCGCAGGGGCCTCTCATCGCCGAAATAAACTTGGTGCAGAACGGAGACTTTACAGAAGGGCCGACCAGCAACGCCGAGGAACTTGACAACGGTGGGCTTGGAGTGGCAGGGTGGATGAGGTCGCGCGACGAAACGTCTGCGCCCGTGCTTTCGGGAAGCGTGACGATTACAGACGAGCTTGGATTGAAGGTGGCGGCGATCCGCTATGACAGCGCCCAGAACCAACTTGCGCGAGTGGGTATGGTAGAACAACTGAACGCACCCGTGGAGTTCTACCAGACGATACAGCTTACCGCGACTATAAAGCTTGTGAGCCAGGAGCAGCCGGTCACCGGTACGGGGGGCGAGGTGTACCCGCTGATCATAAAAGTTGTCTACAAGGATTCGGGGGGAAGCCTGCACGAGTGGAGGCGCTCGTTCTATTATGCGGGTGACAACGCGGATCTGGGCGACCTGTCACGCCTGAAGGTAACGCAGGGCAAGTGGGAGTCGACGGGCGAGATGCAAGCAGAACGCGAGCTACAGGCCAACGCGACGGGTGAGCAAAGTGCGGCAAGCTTAAATGAGAACCTGTTCGTTCTCAAATCGTCATCCTTTAATCAGGACATGGCTGTGATAAACTCTGTTGAAGTCTATGGGTATGGAACTGAGTATCAAAGCTGGATAACGAACATACAGTTGCTAGCGAGATGAGGTGTCAGTGACCGATGACGATTGCGTAAGGCGTCGTCCAGACGGGCACTGGTCATAGGGAAGGAGAGATCTTGAGTAAGATTGCAGTAATTGGTACAGGGTATGTTGGGCTTGTAACGGGTACGTGTTTCGCAGACCTGGGGAACGACGTGGTATGCGTGGACGTAATCGAGGACAAAGTCAAGAAGCTCAATAAAGGTATTTCGCCGATCTACGAGCCGGGACTCGAAGAGATCATTGGGCGCAACCTGAAGGCGCGCAGGCTCCACTTCACGACCGACTACGAGCTGGCCCTCAAGGGCGCGAAGGTAGTTTTCATAGCGGTGGGGACACCCGAGGCGCCCGACGGGTCGGCGGACATGCAGTACGTGCAGCAGGCGGCACGCTCCATAGGCAAGTATGCACCGGGCAATGCTGAAGAGCCTCTTATCATCGTAAATAAGAGCACTGTACCGATTGGTACGGGCGACCTCGTTGGCCAACTAATTCGGAAAGAGTGCCCGCCAGGCTTTAAGCTGGCCGTCGTGTCGAACCCCGAGTTTCTGCGAGAAGGTCAGGCCGTGTTCGACTTCCTGCACCCGGACCGGATCGTGCTCGGCTCGGAGGAGCGCTGGGCCGGTGAAGAGGTGGCGCAGCTCTACGAACCGCTGGGTTCGCCCGTCATGGTCACGGACTTGCGAACGGCCGAAATGGTCAAATACGCCTCGAATGCCATGCTTGCGACTTATATATCTTTCATCAACGAGATTGCCCTTATCTGCGAGAAGATGGGTGCCGATGTGAAGGAAGTTGTACGTGGTATGGGCTACGACAAGCGAATAAATGCCCAGTTCCTCCAGGCAGGCGTTGGTTTCGGGGGAAGTTGCTTCCCGAAGGATGTGAAAGCGCTTGCGCACATGGCCGAAAAGGTCAACACGACGCCCTACATCCTCAACTCGGTGTTGACCGTGAACCAGGCCGCCCGGGATACTTTCGCCGCAAAAGTAGTGCGAATGCTGGGGGGAAGCGTTCACGATAAGAAGATTGGGGTGCTTGGTCTATCGTTTAAGGCAGATACCGATGATATGCGCGAAAGCCCTGCCATCGACATAATAAAGAGTTTGCAAGCGCAAGGCGCGAGCGTGCAAGCCTTCGACCCCGTCGCAATGGAGGCTTCGCGCGCCTCACTCGATAACGTGACCTACTGTGCTGATCCCTACGAAGCGGCAGAGGGTGTTGACGCCCTGCTTTTGATTACCGCGTGGAATGAGTTCAAGCAGCTTGATGTGAAACGGCTTCGCGAGGCTATGCGCGGCTCGGTCTTCGTGGACGGGCGCAACGTCTATGATCCCATTGAGATGCGCGACGCGGGCTTCACATATTCCGGCGTTGGTCGATCCTAGGCGACTCAGGTTACCCATGAGCGACGAACGCCCACCTTCGCCCAGCGAACTTGCCGGACTGCCTCTCTGGATGCAGGACGCACCGGCGCTAGCCGATGCTCTCGACGGCTGGATTCAGTGTGGTGTCGACATCCTTGAAATCGACAGGATCGAGCATGCAGTGTCCCGATGGGGAACGCGCTTCCTGGATCGCGTTTGGACCGTGCGTGAGCAGCGCATATGCGCCGGACGACCGTCGGCGCTTGCGGCGCGCTTCGCAGGCAAAGAAGCGGTCGCGAAGGCGCTCGGTACAGGCCTCCCCTCGCATAACTGGCTTGACATCGAAATCCTGCGCGACCGCATGGGAAAGCCGCTCGCGTTCCTGCACGGAGCCGCGCGGGAGCGTGCTACCCTTCTTGGCATCAATTCGCTGGCCGTAAGTTTGTCGCACAGCCGTACCATGGCCTGCGCGATGGTTGTGGTGTATCTCAGAAAGTGAGATAAAGCAGTCACGCTGCAAATCCATGACTGAGCGTATTGTGAGTGCCGCCGAAATGCGCAGCATCGAGGAAGATGCCATCAATAACGGTGCCACATGGCATGGACTGATGGAAAGCGCGGGTGCGCGGCTAGCCGCAGCTACTCTCAACTGGCTGGGGACAGATACCGGCCAGCATGTATTAGTTCTCGCGGGACCAGGCAATAATGGCGGCGATGGGCTTGTGGCCGCCCGGCACCTGGTACTCCAAGGTTGGGAAGTGCGCTGCCTGCTCTGGATGCGCGACCGCGCGGACGACCAAAGGCTGCGGTCTCCTCTGCTGGAGCAAAACGTCAGCATGCTTGATCTTGCTCCTGGCGACTGGGAACCTACTCTCGAGAATGCGTTACAATGGTCTAGTGTCGTATTGGATGGTCTACTGGGAACAGGACTAAAGCGTGACGTGGCTGGAGAACTGGCCGGTGTGGTGCACGCCGTCGCGGCATCGGGTAAGAAAATTATCGCGATCGACATCCCGACCGGCATTGATAGCGACACTGGCGCCATACGAGGCGCGGCACTTAGGGCCGACATGACAGTAACATTCGGTTATAGTAAATATGGACATTATCTGCACCCGGGCAAAGACTTGCGGGGCGCTTTAAGAGTGGAGGACATCGGATTGGACGCAAATAGAAGTAACAAGGGTGGCAATCTCCTGACAGACGACGCGGTACGAGATCTGCTGCCGGCCCGTCCCGACGACAGCAATAAAGGGACTTTCGGCAAGGCATTTGTTATCGCAGGCTCGATAAATTACATTGGTGCGGCTGCCCTGGCCGTGCAGGGGGCCATGCGGGTGGGCACGGGCCTGGTTACGCTGGGTTGTCCGGGTGATCTGCTTGCGATCCTGGCAACCAAACTTACCGAGTGCACGTTCATGCCGTTGGCATCCGATCTGGGATCGATTGCGCCCCACGCCATCGACAAGCTATTCGACGAGTTAGAGGGTTATAATGCCCTGCTGGTAGGCTGTGGCCTGGGCCAAGACAAAGAAACGGTAGCCTTTATGAAGACGCTTTTTGCCAGGCCCGCTTCTCCCACTCACGGCGTGGCACGAGCCATTGGCTTTGCTGCACGGGCTCAGGATACCGCCGCGCACGGAAACGAACCTTTGCATTTGCCGGCGCTCGTGCTTGACGGCGATGCGCTGAATATTCTCGCAGAGTGGGGAGAGTGGGTCGGGTTGGTACCTGGGAACAGCGTGTTCACTCCACATCCTGGCGAGATGGCCCGGCTACTGGACAGTACCGTAGAAGCTGTGCAAGCCGACCGTGTGAACGTCGCGAAAAAGGCAGCCGCCGACTGGAAACAGGTTATAGTTCTCAAGGGAGCAGATACGGTCATTGCCGCACCCGATGGTAGAGTGTTCATCTCCCCGTTCTCGAACCCCGCACTTGCGACCGCGGGCAGCGGCGATGTGCTGGCCGGGGCGATCGTCGGTCTTATCGCGCAAGGTCTCAACCCGGTAGATGCCGCATGCGCTGGCGTCTACCTGCACGGACTGGCAGGCGAACTCTTGCGCGAGGAGTACGGTGTTGCAGGCGGCCTCGCTGGCGATCTACCCCTCCTGCTTGCTCGTGCTCAACGCAGGCTGCGTGGCGCCTGATAAGGTTGCAATTATGCACTCTGTAGCACGCACGACCGGGAACGAATCCAGGTCTCATAGTGTGTCGTCGGGCAGAGCCGTTGAATTGGAAATCGACCTTTCAGCGGTGAGCGACAACGTGCGCGCTGTTAAGCAGTGGATCGGACCGCACTGCAACGTTATGGCAGTCGTAAAAGCTGATGGCTACGGACTGGGCGCGATACAGATGGCAGGGGCGGCGCAGACAGGGGGAGCCACGTGGCTGGCGGTAGCGTGCGTGGATGAAGCGGTGCAACTTCGCAACGCGGGTTTCGACGCACCTGTCTTGGTGATGGGTTACATACAGCCGTCCGAGGCGGCTACCGTGGTCGCCCGGAAACTTACGCCCATAGTACACTGCATTGAGACTGCGCTGGCCCTCGAGAGGGCGGCGGTGGCTCTGGGCCTGCCTGGCGACTCGGTCGCGGTGCATATCAAGGTAGACACCGGACTGGGTCGTTTTGGATGCTTGCCGGACGAATTCCTGCCGCTGGCGGAAAGCGTGGCTGGTCTACCGCATTTGCGATTAGAGGGCTTGATGACTCACTTCGCTGAGGCCGACAGCACCGACCTGAGCTTCGCACACGAACAACTGGCACGCTTTGCGTCTCTTCAAAAGCAGGCCGAGGAACACGGATTACACTTCGACTTCACCCACGCTTCTAATTCCGCGGCTACTCTGGCGCTGCCTGGAGCGCATTTTGACCTGGTGAGGACGGGCATCCTTCTGAGCGGTCACCTGCCTGCCGCCCATCTCGCCGGTAGGGTGCTTCTACGGAGCGCTCTCACCTTGCGCTCAAAGCTGGCGCGCGTCTACGAGGCATGTACTGGAGATAGTGTCGGTTATGGCCGCACCTGGGTAGCCCAACGGCCTTCCATCGTGGGCTTGGTGCCGTTGGGTTACGCAGACGGCTTTCGGCGAACCCTGTCCAACAAGGGGGCAGTGCTGGTGCGAGGCGTCCTCTGTCCGGTGATAGGACGGGTGAGCATGGACCAGTTCAGCGTTGACCTGACCGATGTAGGCGGTGCGCTTGAAGGTGATGAAGTGGTATTGATCGGCAAGCAGGGCGATCAGGAGATCACGGCCGACGAGGTCGCAGATTGGGCCGGCACGATATCCTACGAGATCTTCACGGGCATTGCGCGCCGGGTGCCACGCAGATATGTGCGAAACGGTGAGACGGTCGAAATAGCTGGCTTGCTGGCAAGTGAAACATTTGAGGATGCCGGTATGACGGATGAGGTGCGCGGGTGAACGTAGTAGACATAATCGCCGCCAAACGCGACGGACATGAGTTGAGTAGTGAGCAAATTGGCTGGTTGATCAATGGCGCAATGGAAGGTTCCGTGGCTGACTACCAGCTTAGTGCGTGGCTAATGGCCGTTGTGTTGAAGGGAATGAGCGATCGCGAAACAGCGGATCTCACCCGTTCCCTTGTCGCCTCCGGTAAGCGGCTCGACTTATCGTCGTTGGGTGGCTTCGTGGGCGATAAGCACTCTACCGGTGGCGTTGGCGACAAGACGACCCTGGTGGTGGCACCATTGGTCGCGGCCGCCGGTGTGCCAATGGGCAAGATGTCCGGGCGCGGGCTCGGATATTCGGGCGGCACGATCGACAAACTCGAGTCGATACCGGGCATGCAGTGTAGCCTGACCGTCGATCAATTTATCGAGGGAGTGCGGAACGTGGGCCTAGTGGTGGCGGCCCAAACGCCTGACCTTGCGCCGGCAGATGGCATCCTGTACAAGATGCGCGACGTCACAGCCACTGTCGACAGCCTGCCGCTAATCGCCAGCAGCATCATGTCGAAGAAGATCGCTGCCGGTGCGAATGGCGTGGTGTTGGACGTGAAAGTCGGCAGTGGCGCGTTCATGAAAACGCCCGACCAGGCACGAGCTCTTGCGATATCAATGCGTGACATCGGGCGCGGTGTAGGCCTGCTGGTACGGGCGGTCCTGTCCGATATGGACCAACCGTTGGGTTGGGCAGTCGGCAACAATCTCGAGGTACACGAAGCCGTGCAAACGCTGCGTGGAGAAGGCCCTGCGGACTTGCTCGAGGTGGCACTTGTGATTGGCGGTAATCTGCTCGAGATGGCAGGTAAAGCCAATTCGGTTGAGGCCGGACAGGACATCCTGCGCGAGACACTACGGTCGGGAGCGGGGCTTGAGAAATTGCGCGAGTTTGTAATGAACCAGGGCGGCGACCCGTCTTTTATTGACGACCCTCATGCTCTGCCATCTGCCCCCGTCCAACGCGACCTGGTCGCTCGCACTTCCGGGTGGATCGCGCACATCGACGCGGAAGCCATAGGGCGCGCCTCGGTCGAGATCGGCGCGGGGCGAAGGGTGAAATCGGACGCCATCGATCACCGGGTAGGATTTGTGCTTAACGCCAAGATCGGGGACCACGTGGAAACAGGGTCGAAATTGGCAACAATACATACGTCTAGTGACCAGGCGGCCTCACAGGTTGAACCGGCCATTCTTAACGCATTCACGATCTCAGCCACGCCCGTGGCAATTCCACCCGTTATCATGGAAGTCATAGCTTAGAAGGGAGCACGAAATGTTGGAAGACCCGCGTGTAAGACGCATGGCAAAGACACTGGTTGAGTATTCGCTTGGTGTGCAGCCGGGCTGGGAAGTAGCGATCGGCGGTACAACAGCCGCACTTCCTCTGATACAGGCTGTTTGCAGCGAAGTAATCGCGGCGGGAGCATCACCCTATGTGATGATAAGCACCCCCTGGTTGGACGAATTGCTGCTGGCGGGTGGCAGTGAAAGCCAGCTTACCCGCGTAAACCCGTATCAAGTGCGTATGGTCGAGCAGTCTGACGCAATACTACGCATTCTGAGTGAGGAGAATACCCGTGGTTACAACAATGTCGATCCTGCGCGGCTCGGCCTCCTGAGGAAGGGTGGCGCTCCGGTTGGGGCGGGTTTCATGAAGCGCATTGAACAAGGTAAGCCTCACTGCCTGACGCTTTACCCGACCGAGGCTTATGCTCAGGACGCGGAAATGTCGTTGACCGAATTCGAGGACTTTGTGTTCCATGCCTGTTTGCTTGACAGCGATGAAGATCCTGCAGACAGATGGCGAGCCGTCTCCGCAGAGCAGCAGCATATAGTAGACTGGCTGGCCGGAAAGAAGCAGGTTCACGTCGAAGCGCCCGGTACTGACCTGAGCATGTCCGTCGAGGGACGTGTGTTTGTGAACTCCGATGGTAAGCGCAATTTTCCGAGCGGTGAGGTCTTCACATCACCACTGGACGATACTGTGGAAGGCAATATTACCTTCACTTACCCGGCGTCCTATAACGGACGGACCGTCCAGGGAGTTAAATTGACGTTCCGTGGTGGAGAGGTAACTGACTTCAGCGCAGAATCGGGTGAAGACTATTTGTCTGCCATGCTTAAGATGGACGACGGAGCACGGAGACTGGGCGAGTTCGCCATTGGTACAAATACCGGCGTCACCCGCATCACACGCAACACTCTGTTCGACGAGAAGATAGCAGGCACAATGCACTGCGCGCTCGGAGCGGCCTACCCGAACGCAGGCGGCACCAATAAATCATCAATACACTGGGACATGGTCACCGACATGAGTGAGGGCCGCATCGTAGTGGATGGCTCGACTCTATATGAGAACGGTAAGTTTGTGATATAGACTACAGCTTATAAATACTTAGCATAGTCACGGATTAACAGAAAAGGCACCCAGCAGAACCGGGTGCCTTTTCGTTCGGTTGCGCCTTCAGAACGACCCTAAAGTCTTTCCGAAGGCCTTATCGATCCACCTGGAATCGTACTTCCATTACGTGAGTTTTGGTGTTGGTCATAATAACCTCCTTGCTCACTTCTAGAAACTGATAAACCAGGCCGGCGATGTTCCACCGACAAGTTAAATATAGCACTCCGTTGCGAATGAGTCAATGTTTCGAATGATTTCCACATCCTACCTGCCCTGAATTGCCGCCCTTATCGCATTTGCTTTTTCGGCCATGCGCTGGGCTGCATCCTGCATATTGAGGGTTTGGAAGTAGGCATTCATGCGGTTGTAGGCGTCGACGTAGAATAGCGAATTAGTGCGCGCGGCATCGTCGAATGGAACAGGGCTGGTGGTGATTCCCACCGTTTTATAGTCCGGCTCGGCTGGTGCGGCCGGCTCTCCCGCCTCGGGTGGCACGAGCTTGAACGTCAATCCGATGGGTTGGCGCAAATAGGTCGAGGCGATGCGGTTGTTGTCACAGGAAACATTGGGAGGGCACGGCTGGATAGTCAGCATGTAGGACTGGTGGTCCGGTGCGTTGCGTTCCACGAATGAGGTGAGAAGATCATAATAAGATTGGTCCAGGGCGTTTGCATCGAAGGCTTCGCCGTTGACCCACTTTCTTTGTTCAACTGCGAAACCGGTGATAATGTCCTGCGACTTGTCCATCAGCCAGGGATAACGCTTAGTTAGCTGGCGGGTGTACCAGGGATAGCGCAACAGCGACTCGTCTATCAACGCAAGGTCGGGCCGTATACCCTTCTCAATTTGGAGATAGTAAGTCGGGGCGTAGAAGTCCCAGTAGTCGGTGATCAAAATGCTGTTTTGCGGAAGCTCGTCAAAGACGTTGAGCGCGAATTGCTCAGCGAGCCTATTTTGGCTGTAGTTTTGTTTTGGATAGATCATGAGTGCGCTGGATAGTACGGCGACGACTACGAGGGCCGTTATCGCCCAGGCCTGCTGGCGAGCTTGCGTAGGATCAAATGTATTCACTGCTGCCTGGCGCGACCCAGACTGACGAGTCGCGGAGCGCCTAGATTGCATGGACACGGAAAGCCACGCGGCCGGAGCCAGCCCTATCCAGACTGCGAACATTGCATAGAAACTAACCATATAAGGCTCGATCTCGGAAATGCCATAGAAAAGCGAAAAGGTCAACGTCAGCGCAAGGAGCAACAAAGTGGGCCATAGGATTGCGCGCCCAATTCGGTAGAGTAGGACGGCCCCCGCAATGCCCGCCAGGTACACAGGGATGCTGATTAGCCCCCACTGCTCAAAGGCGTATCTGGTGATCAGCTCGAAATTGTCTCGAAGGTTCTTGCCTATGTCCCCAAGTAAATAGGGCCGGAACTGCCACCCCGTAATGTGCCGCCAGAAGTCTCCCAGGTCGTTGGTAGACCCCCAGTTCATGACAGGATCCTGGGAGGCCCGGAGAGGCATATAAGCATAGAGCAGGAGAGGCACGAGGAAGGCAGGAACTAGATATGCCCACCTGCCCGAAATGTCGCGTATTCGGTATCCCGGTTGCGCACCACCTATCAATAACAGAGCAATCGGCAGCACGAGAAGTATCGTCATTAGATGGTTGGTGAACGACAATCCGAGACTTATCGCCAGGGCCACGAGCCAGCGGGTCGATGCCTGCTTGTCGCCCCGTTCGTAAGCGGCTCGGTACTGAAGCGCCAGAGTTAAGAGTAAGGCTATAAAAAAGTAGTGGAGCGAATACATCTTGGCTTGCGCTGTACGGCTCCAAAATGTTGAGGAAGCGGCAATTAGCGATGCCCCCGCAGCACCCGATGCGATCAGCAGAATATTGAGCGCGGCGGCCGAAGTTAGCCAGGTTCCCGCAGGTTGAGCAGTAGCCGCCGAATCAGGAGCCTGTTTGCCTGCTCCCGCGTGGTCGACGCTTTTGGCCGAACGCCTATTTTTTGGCTGAGAGGCGACCTTTGGCTGCCGGGCAGCGAGCAGGTATCGCGCAGCCTGCAAAATAAGGAAGTAGAACGCGCCAACCGCCAACGCTCCCCAGAATGCCGAAAGCACATTCACGCGCCAGGCGACGTCGCCCCAGAGCAAATGTGAGGCGACATATCCCATGAGAACGTACAACGGGTAACCGGGCGGGTGAGCGATACCAGGTTCGTGAACAGCAGTGATCAACTCTCCGCTGTCTATGAAGTTGACGGTGGGAGATACCGTTGTCAGGTAGATTATCAGCCAGATCAGGACGAGCAGTAGGCCTGCAATCCAGGCCAGGCGCTCGGGTCGTGCTTGCAAACGTGCCAGCATGGGGGCTCCGATTCATGCGGTATTAGAGAGTCATCAGGTATATTACCACACTCATAGTATGATATAATTCGTGATATGCCAACCAAAAAAAGTGCCCTTCTTACGCGCGGAGCGAGGGCGGGGGTAACGACCTCGGCCTGCGTGCTCGCCCTACTTTTGATTATCGCGCTAAGCTCATGCGACTTTCTGTCCAACGACTCGGGGAAGCAGCGATTGCCCACACCTACGCCACTTGCTACGCTGGATCCCAATGCTCTGCTACCTGAAAATACGACTGCTCCTGGCTCTACTCCTCTACCAACACGCACCCCCAGGCCTACCAGCACGCCCACGCATACTCCAACCCCGCTTGCAACGAAAACGCCTACGCCGTCACCGACCTTTGGCACTCCAATACCTACTGCAACCAGTACGGTCACTTTGACGCCTTTTGCATCGCCCACGCCCCTCGAAACTTATACCGCCCTCCCACAACTTGCCACCGTAACGCCTGGTCCAACTTATACTCCTTTTATGACCAACACTCCAACGGCAACCGCCACGGCTCCGGCAACCTACGCGGCAACCGCTACGGCCTTCGTTCCACCAACGCCGGGTGGCCTGCCCACAACTCCACCTGTGAATAGTCCTACTCCACAGCCCCCTCCGCCTGCTGCTACTTCGACTCCGGTGCCTCCTCCGCCACCACCGCCACCACCTCCGGCAGAGAGTCCCACGCCCGAACCGACGGTAGAGTCGACGGCCACGGCGCCGGCACCTCCACCCGACCCGGCCACGCCCACCGTGACTCCAATCCCTGGGGTGCAGACTCCGACTACGGAGCCTGATGCGACGCCAGGCCTGTAATAATTACGATAATATTCAATGTAGCCTCCACACCAGGTAGCAGAAAGGATGAGTCGACCATGAAGGTGGGTTTAGTTGGAACAGGGGCCATGGGACTGCCGATGGGGCGTCGATTACTAGAAGGGGGGCATGAATTGTATGTCGTGCCCCATGTCAATCATGCCCCCGCAGAAGAGTTGATTGCATCGGGTGCGCACTTGTCGGCTTATCCCTCGGATCTGGCGGGTGAATGCGAAGTGGTTGTCACATCTGTACCTGATGTACCGCAGGTACAAGAAGTTCTATTTGGCGAACATGGGTTGGCCACCGGCAGTGGCCGAAATTTGCTCTACATTGACACCAGCACGATCAACCCAACGGCTGCGCGCGAACACCATAAGCGCCTGGCGGAACAGGGGATTGAGGCACTGGACGCCCCGGTGAGTGGTGGTCCCGCCAGGGCTGCCGACGGCACGCTCACTATAATGGTTGGCGGAACCCGGGAGGCGTTTGAACGTGGCATGCCGGTATTTGGCCAACTGGGCGCACATATCATACATGTCGGCGACCCGGGTGCGGGACAAGCAGTCAAACTGGTGAACCAACTGATGATATCGATCATTATGGTCGCGAACGCCGAAGCACTGACCCTCGGGGTAAAGGCAGGAGTCCCGCTCGAGGTAATGACGGAGGTCATAGGTACTGCCAGCGGCTCGAATTACCTCATGCAAAGCTGGCTACCCAAGACTCTTTTCGCGGGAAAATTGGACGGTGGGTTCGCTCTTGATCTGCTCATGAAGGATCTGTCCGCATCGATAAAGTGGGCCGCCGATATGGGAGTGCCCGTGTTCGGTGGCGCGCTGGCACAACAGTTGTATCGCCTCGCCCAGACCGAAGGCCTGGGAAGAATGGACTATTCAGCCGTGGCGCGAATATATGAAGGGGCAGCAGGAGTAGAGATACGAAACGGCCAAAACGCGTAGACAGAGCTCCTAGGGGGCAGAGCACGAGCTAAACTGAGGGCCATTGTTGAGACTTCTAATGGGATTGTGACGTTGCTGTGTCATTGAACCATGTAGCGAAATGGAGTGGTAGTTCCTGGTCCCCTTTAGGAGAGGGGGTCGATCGCATCGTTTTCGCGATAGGCGTGAGCGCTGCCACCTGTGAAGTTTACGTGGGCGGTGTCTTTAAGCACGCCGGGGGACTCCCAATCAACTGCATAGCCAAATGGGACGGCACCTCATGGTCGGCAGTGGGCAGTGGAATAGAGGGACTGAGTGTCAACGCTATAGCCATCAATGGGACCGATGTTTATGCAGGCGGCGCCTTTAACTACGCAGGCGGCATACACGCCAACTGCATAGCCAAATGGGACGGTAGCTCATGGTCGTCACTGGATGGTGGTGTCAGCAGCGTTGTTCCCTATGTCAAGGCTATTACTGTCAATGAGACTGACGTATACGTTGGCGGCTCTTTCACCAGTGCAGGTGATGTGGCAGCGCGCAATATAGCCAGGTGGAACAGCATTACGAATACATGGTGCTCACTTGGCAGCGGTGTGAACGGGGAGGTCTCGACGATAGCGGTGAGTGGCACGGAAGTATACGTGGGGGGAGATTTCAGCGAAGCGGGCGGCTTACCCGCCAGATTCCTCGCCCGCTGGGACGGTTCTGCCTGGTCTGCTGTGGGCAGCGGCATCGGCATCGGCAACCCGGTAATGGGTGTAGTTATGGCACTTGCTCTGAGCGGCAGCGTGCTATACGTTGGTGGCAACTTGATCCCCTACCAGATGCCGGGCGATTTTTTGGCTGTGTGGAACGGCACGTCCTGGTCGTCGTTGCTTGAAGGCGTAGACGACACGGTCCACGCCATAAAAGTGAGCGGGGGCGACTTGTACGTGGCGGGCCGGTTTGGTCAGGCGGGCAGTGGAGAGGCAAAGCACATAGCGAGGTGGGATGGCCGCCAGTGGACCGCATTGGGCGAAGGCACCTCAGATATCGTCTACGCAGTGGCGTTGAGTAGTGCAACGAGCGACGTGTACGTGGGTGGTGCATTCACTTAGCGACACGGGGCAAAATCTGGGCAATGCGCAAAAATCAGTATATAGACAAACATGTAAGGTTATTTGAAGATGCTCTTAGGTG
>DATINP010000055.1:0-6494 GCA_035474135.1 Chloroflexia bacterium
ACAGGCCACCACCCGTGTAATCGAGGTAGACGTGTCCAAGCCGGTCCAGGCGCGAATATTCCGTGGCACGTAATTCGTCCAGCTTCCTGGTCGAATCATAGGCCGGATAACGATGCCTGAAGGCTTCAAGAGCTGAGTCCATTCGAGCCGGATCAAGACGCAGATTAGCTCGAACGGTTGTAGGTGGAAGCATGGTTGTTTCTCCTCCAGGGCGCGCTGAACAGTACCGCACCGAAGCGACTCAGCCCTACTATAAATGCACACCAGGGCAGGCACATCACCATTTTTGGCTAATTTCTGAGGGGAAACCGTCTATCCATACAAGAAGAGCGCCGCTTCACACGAGGCCGTGCTCTATGGCGAAGCGCGCGGCCTGACCGCGCGAGGTGACCCCCATCTTGCTGTAGCTTGTGCGTAAATGAGCGTGCACCGTATGAAAGCTGAGCAGAAGTTGCTCGGCAATCTGAGCATAGGTCAGGCCAGCAACTAACAACCGCAACACCTCAAGTTCGCGCGCTGTCAGGTCGAAGTTATCTCTAGGTGGAGAAGGCAGGTCTTCAACGGCAATGGCATAGACGTCGTCCAGAGACATAAGCCTTCCCCTCGCCCACGCAGCCTCCCAGGTGGCGGCATCAAGCTGAGCAGCACCATACGCCACGTCTTGCTCGTAGGCGCGGCGTTGTGCCTGATACATGATAACTCCCATGTTGTCGCGTAATACCTGTGAAGCGCCGAAAAGTAGGGCAGATCGTTCGGGCTGCCCCTGCGTGGCCCAGACACCGGCCATATCAGCCAGGAACTGGGAGATGCTCGGCCTGTCACCCAGTTGCTGCACTAACACAAGGCTTTCCGCCAGCAGAGAGTGGGCGCGAATGTCGTTCCCTCGGTGGTGTTCCATTTGGCCCAGATTATGGAGTGCGGCAGCTATAAAATAGGTTGCATGCAATTGACCCGCTAACGTCTTGCACTCTTCATACAGCTTCGCGGCCGCGTTGAAGTCGCCCTGGTAGCGTAAAGCCAACCCCAGACGGTTGAGGGCGATAACCATACCTCGCTTGTCGCCGAGCAAACGCCAGCCCGAGAGGCTCCTTTCGAAGTAGCTTTGTGCCTTGACAAGGTCGTCCTGATATATAGCCGCCAGACCAAGGTTGGCGAGCACCTCCATTTCGCCTCGGGTATCGGCGAGATTATGCCGAATGGTCAAGCTCGTTTGCAGCATGGTCTCAGCTGCCGCATAATCCCCCTGGCGCAGGGCTAACCTGCCGGCACCATTGAGCACGCGCCCCCTCAGAGCCGGAGGCAGAATGCGTTCAGGAGCCAGGAGCGAATCCATCCAGCGCCTGCCTTCGCTTATGTACCCGTGGATCAGCCAGAATCCCCACAACGACGTGGCCAAACGTGCTCCCATCTCCAGGTTCGCACTATCTATTGCCCAGGTCAGAGCCGCGCGCAGATTATCATGCTCTTGCTCCAACCGCGCCAGCCACGCCGGTTCATGGGGGCCGATCATCTCGATCTCGGCTTCCTCAGCCAGGGCCAGGTAATATGCCGCGTGCGCCCGCTTCACGGCTTCTTCCTCGTTGTTTGCTACCAGTTGCTCCCGAGCGTATTCGCGAATGGTCGCGAGCATATAGAGACGATCCTGTTCGGTGGCTGTGGGAGAGCGGCGAAGCAGGCTTTTGTCCAACAGGGAAGCCAAAGTTTGCAGTATATCCTCAAGAGAAGGCTGCCGTTCCCCATCGTCTGACATGTACAGAGCAGGCACAGCATCGAGGGTGAAGCCGCCCACGAAGATGGTTAAACGTCGAAACATTTGCTGTTCGCCTGGTTCGAGGAGGTCATAGCTCCAGGCGATGGCGGCGCGGAGCGTCCTGTGCCGGGCCGGGGTGTCTACCGAGCCACCGGTGAGCAACGGCAAGAGCCTCTCCAGACGGGCTAGCATCGCAATCGGCGGAAGCAGGCGAACGCGCGCCGCTGCAAGCTCGATTGCCAAGGGCAAGCCATCCAGGCGGTGGCAGATACTTGCAATAGCCAGGGCGTTGTTGCCCGTGAGCGCAAAATCGGGCAGCACGGCAAGCGCCCGTGTTACGAAGAGGCGCACAGCCTCAATGTGTGCGAGAAAGCTGAGAGGCGGGAGATTTTGCAGATCGGGGAGAGCAAGTGGAGGCACTGGGTACTGGTATTCCGCCGACAGGTGCAGCCCTTCGCGGCTCGTCACCAGCACTTTGAGGTTCGGGCAGCCGTCCAGGAGCAACGCTATATCGGTTGCTGCTGCAATCACCTGCTCGAAATTGTCGAGTACAAGCAGTAGCTTTTGCCGACCGATTAATTTTTGCAGTTGCGCCCGTATAGAGGACTTCCCACCGGACGTACTGACCTCACGCACTCCCAGGCCCTGCGCCACAGCAGGCAAAACCAGGCTGCTATCTGCCACCTGGGCCAGGGGCACATAATATACGCCGTCCGGGAACTCGCCACCTTCTGCTTCGCATACTGCCAGCGCCAACCTGGTCTTGCCGATTCCTCCCGGCCCGGTCAAGGTGAGCAAACGAACGGCCGCACGTCCAAGCAGGGCGCGCACATCAGCGACCTCCTTCTCACGTCCAATCAGGGGCGTGGCGGGGGAGGGCAAACGCTGGGTGGGAAAAGAAGTCATAGAGCCTCGCTTTCCGGACGGCCCAACGCTCACTTCCCGGGCATGAGTCTTACCTTCCATCGTTTCCGTTGCTTCGAGGTGTCTAGGCGGGCCTCGTATCTATGCATCTTACGCTTCACGGTCAATTGTTATCATCGTACGCGAACGATCAGCCAAGGCGAGCGAGCAACTCTTCGAGGTGCTCAGCATGGTGCTCGTGAGTGCCTTCCAGGCTTTCAAGGAGAGAGTATTCACCCATCCACTTGTACCGTCCAGGATCCAACAGGTCGTTTTCCGGAAGCTGCTCAGATAGCTCCAGGATGCGCAGGAATTGCGTTCGCCAGTCTGCGTACACGCTCGACCAGGGTTTGTCGCGATTGGTTTCGTATATCCAGGTGTTGATCCGATCCAGGTTCTCTTCCAGATCGGGATCTAACTCCCCAGGCCAGGCAGGGTACGCAGGCTCTCTGTTGTGCAGGGCGGCCTCCGAGCGTGCGAGGGTACGCTGCTGCCAGCCCCACAGATGAGCTATCTCGTCTTTGATGGACCAGTCGGAAGGACTCTGTGGAGCAGTGATCTGCTCTTCGCTCATGCCGGTCAGCAGTTCGTCCCAGCGGTTGAATATGTCTTTGAGCAGGGTTAGGATTTGTTGTTTGTTGTTCACTATATAGCTCCATGAAGTAACAATTATACTCAAGATTTGCTCGCCGGCGAAAGGGTCTCGCCGACCCAGTGCCAGTAGTGGTTGGTGAGGCCCCTGCTTACCGGATGCTTGACGATCGCGAAGGAGGTGCGGCTGTTAGACGCAAAGTAGAATGTACCCTGTGGGCCTGATTGCTCGACGAAAGGAACCCCTGCTATTAGCTCCCAATATTGCCGGTACCAGCTATCAAAGCTGTAGAAGATCACTACTGCAGGCCCGTGCTCCTGCACACGCTGGGCGATGTGGAGAGCGCGTAGCCTGCCATAATATTCTTTGTAGGCGTCACGAGTTTTGAGTTGGGGTAGACCCGCATACTCGTCGAAGAGCCAATGGCCAGTCGTAGGTGATGGAAGGGGTAGAAGCTCCAACAGGCAGGTGTCACCATTAGATCGGGCTAGGTGATCCCGCTGGTAATCCCTGAGGTGGTCGGCTGTGATGTGCTGTCGGCCCTGGGCGGCCAGAAGGATACGTATGAGTTTACCCCAGGTAGATTGTACAGGTGGGTGATTGCAGAACCAGCGCGTAGCGACCCCGGATTGCGAGTCGGCCATAAAGCTACCCAGTTCCTTACAGCCATGATTGTGCCAGTTGGTGACTTTCCTTAGGTTCTCCTCCAGCGTGTGACCGCCACCCTCCTCCATGCCCACGAACCAGAACGGAGCAGAGTAAGTACCGTAGCCATAGAAAGTGTCTATGAATTCAGTAAGGAGTCGAGGATCGAAAGGCATTATCGATCATTATACAACAGAGTCTGCGTGACAAGTGTCTACTATCTTAATGACGTAAGCAGGGGGAAATGGGACAGGTTTTGTGTAATCCGAACGGGTGAATATTCGTACCATAAGACAACGCCTAGCCTGTAATATTGGGATTGTTGCAGCCGCGGACTGTGCCCCCACCAGGATGCACAACGGGTTCACATCTCGTTGCCCCATACCTCGACATGCACACCATCTCGCTCCCCCTCCCATAGAGGCACGACACAGGTACGCCGCAATAGGTCTTTCCACAACTGGGCATTTGTGAAAGCCTCCTCATCTGGACTGAATAGTGAGAAGACCGAGCGCGAAGCCACGAGGATCATCTTCTCTTTAGCGCGGCTGATGGCTACGGTCAGGCGATTGGGATCGTACAGGAATTTGCCCGCCGCCAGCAAGTAATCGCGGTCGCTCTCCGTGGCGCTATATACGACGGCAGTACGCTCCCCACCCTGGAAGCGTTCGACCGTGTCCACAGCCGACAGCAATACAGATCCTGTTTCGGGGTCCAGCACCCTCAACTGAGGGAACTCCGTCTGCATATCGGCGCGCTGTGCCCTGTGCGGCACCACTACTCCCAGGCCGTGCCTGGCATCGAGCGCGTACATGGCGCTATCCGACAGCGCCTCCAGCACGGGAGCTATCAGTTCCCGCTCGAACGGGTTGCGCGTTTGGCTCTCGGCTTCGTCGTGCACCACCACCACGATCGGGTATTCGGGAGCCAGCACCGCCGCCACGAAGGGGTCTGCGTGCTCGAAAACAGGCAGTACCGCCATCTTATTGGAATGGTAACGTATACCGTCTTTGGAGTAGATCTCGCGGCGCAGGAACTCGGCCATTGCCGAGTGGAGTCGGAAGCTCTCAGCGAACTTAATCATGGGTGGGGGCGGCTCTTGCTCAAGCAGGGTGACAAAGAGCGAGCGATAGGTCTTGTACTCCTTGAAGGTGCGCTTCGGCTCGTTGTCCCACGAGTGCTTCACGATAGGGGCCATCTGCCTGTGATCACCTACCACTATCAACTGACCTGTCGGCTTCAAGGGCAGAGCCGCCATAACAGCTTCCGGTATGTTCATCTGCGATGCTTCGTCCAGCACAAGCAGGTCGCAGAAGTAGTGCCCGAACAGAGCTTTGCTCCCCCACCCGGCCTTGACCATCCCGTAGATGTGCCCGGGCGTGGACGCCACGACACACCACATCGAGCGGATGATTGTGTCGGCGTTCTTATCTTCCCCCTTCTCTTTGTCCGCCTCCTTGCTGAGGTTGATCACACCGACCACGGGCTGCCTGGGCGCTACTCTGAACAGGTCGGCGTCCAGGAGGCGGGGATCGAAATATCGGGCGAAAAGGTCAGGATAGTGCTCATGGATGTGGCGGAGGCGATCCTGTACGAGGCGTACGTTCTCCAGCAGAACGTCCGTGGCGGCGTGGGTTTTGCACGATATGAACACCCGGAATGGACGCTCTGCGGACATCGCGCCCTGCATGCGAGCGAAGATGGCAAACGCCGTCGAGTAACTTTTGCCCGTGCCTGGCGGTCCCTGCACGAGCAGCACAGGATCGTCGCCATGATACGCGATATAGGCATGCTTGCTCTCCTCGAACTGAGGCATCTCGTGCGCGCTCAGGACATGCAATGCTTCTAGCCCCCCATAGAAGCGCGCCTGGCCCTCACCGGAGCGTTCATCCCACTCCACGTAACCGGCTTGCGGATTGGAGAGCCTGCTGTAGAGGGTATTCGTTTCGCTGTCGCCAGCGGCCACCGCTTCCGAGAGCGCCTTGGTGGTGACCATGCACCAGTAGCCGTAGATGTCGTTGATGTCGGGGTCGAGGGTGTAGAGCATACCATCAACGAGCGGGCGGTCCTCCGAGGCTGTGGCAAAGACGAAGCCATAAGACCACGCTCCCCCTATCTGCTGCTGCCACTCGACCTCAACGAACGCCTGCACTGCCTCGCCATGGTCATTGCGCTCCACGACGATGCGCTCGATCCTCACTTTGGGTCCGTAGAGTAGTTGCTTGGGTGTGGGGGTCTGGGGGGCGCGTTGATCGGCTGGGAGGCGCTCATCGTAGGTGATGCGGGGGTAGAGTATGACGGTAGCGCCCTCTCGTAGATTGGTAAGACCCAGCATTTCGTCCAGGCCCACATCGATATCCGCCCCTGCTGTTTCCAGGCGCAGCCTGTATCGCGCACCGATCTGTGTATACTCGCTTGCTTTCTTCTGTTCGTCCGTCAGGCGCACCGATTTCGCGGTCGGATTAGCAGCCTTGTACGCAGCGCGATATTGCTCCTTCAAAGCCTTGCGGCGCTCGTGCTCGCGGTTCTGTTCGGCTATTCCCGGATCCTGGTCCTCTTCGCAATATCGAACGAGGAGGGTTTCACCCATGAGCGCTCTCCGCT
>DATINP010000056.1:0-36969 GCA_035474135.1 Chloroflexia bacterium
GAGGACGTGAAGGCCGCCTATCGCATGGTGATTAGCGAGGCCAGTATGACGGGGAAGGCCAGCGACTATGTCAACGTGGACGTGAGCACCGATCCCTCGCCTCCCGCCTCAGGTCAGGTGGCCCTGACCTTCCACCTGACCGATAACAACAGTGAGCCGATCAATGACGCCACGATCATGGTGCAAGGTATCATGCCCGTGCACGGCCACATCACCGAGGTGCAGCAAATGGACAACAGCGAAGGGACCTACACGGCCGGTCTGCTTATGCCCATGAGCGGAGGCTGGACGTTGGAACTGACGATCAGCAGACCTGGGCACGACACGGTCGTTTCGGAGGTATCTCTGGACCTGGCGACGTCAGACTATGACCTGACGCCCTATCCAAGTCCGAATGCGCCCTGAGAGTGTCCTAGATCGTAAGTCATGCGTCATACGTCATACCATGAGTGCTGGTAGGCCAACACATAAGAGTAAAACCCCGAAGGGGTGATACAGGAATAGCCCAGGGCGTAAGCCCTGTGGATAGCGCTCACCATTCATAAGCCCCTGTAGGGGCGGCACAATAGCACTTAGGAACTATCTTGTGCTGCCCCTACAGGGGCTTGCTCTACTTTATACGTCTATTCCCAGGGTTGACACCCTGGGCTACACCTGTTTCACCCGTTCGGGGTTTTGCTCTTATGTGTTGGCCTACTAGCAATCAGGGTGATACGCAATCGGCCTGCCGAAAATGTGCCCGAACGGACTACGCCGCGCCTGTCCCATTCTTGGCCGGTTACGTCATTAAGTATAGTAGAGCACGCATGACGCATGACGCATGACCCTCGTCGGGGTAGGCAAAGCTCACTCCTGGCAACCATCAGTTGGGGCGTTGAGTGCGTGCCGGGGCCGCTAGTCGGGGATTGCGGCTCCGCGTTCGGCTCGGCTATACTTGTTCCATGATTGCGCTTTTTGCACACTGCATTTTCGCGTCGGCCGGGGGAGATATGCGTGCCGGGCGGTAAAATGCATGCCGACGAGATAGATATCGACGTGTCTCTGGTGGGCCGGCTGCTCGCGGCACAGTTCCCTCAATGGGCAGATCTCCCAATCGAACCGGTCCGCTCGGCCGGGACCGACAACGCGATCTACCGGCTTGGCGACGACATGGCTGTGAGACTACCTCGTATCCCTGGGGCTACCGCGCCGCTGGACAAGGAGCAGAAGTGGCTGCCGCGACTTGCGCCTCTTCTGCCGCTCGCCGTCCCCGTCCCGCTTGCGAAGGGGTCTCCTGGCGAGGGCTATCCCTGGTCCTGGTCGGTTTACCGGTGGCTTGAAGGCGAGAACGCGACTATCGAGCGCATCGCCGACCCCCGCCAGTTAGCAACGGAACTGGCGCGATTCATAGTCGCCCTGCAGCGGATCGATCCTACGGGAGGGCCCCCTCCCGGGCCGCACAACTTTAACCGTGGCGAGCCGCTGGCAGTACGAGATGCTCACACTCGCGCCTCAATAGAAGCCCTTCGTGGCATGTTCGATGAGGTCGCCCTGACCGTAGCGTGGGAAGCAGCCTTGTACGCACCCGTGTGGCCTGGCCCGCCTGTCTGGATCCACGGAGACCTGCAGTCCGGGAACCTGCTGGCCGTAGGCGGCAGGCTCACTGCCGTTATCGACTTCGAGTGTCTGGGCGTGGGCGATCCCGCGTGCGATTTGATGGTCGCCTGGAATCTCCTCTCTGCCGAAACACGTCCCGAGTTTCGGGCGGCGCTACCGGTCGATGATGCGACCTGGGCGCGAGGTCGCGGCTGGGCGTTGACAGCCGGATTGGTCGCCCTGCCCTACTATCAGAATACCAACCCAGTACTTGCGGACATCTCTCGACGCGCAATTGCTGAAGTGCTCGCCGATCACGCACGCGGCGCATAACCGGGGCACAGTCCCAAACAGATGCACCGTCAATTTTGACAGGGCATGTACAGGTGATGTATATAATAGTACGAACACTGCTCCGGCCTCTATATATTGGAGACCTCTATTCGGCTATGCCGGTCTGAATTTCACTGCTTTGATTACTATGTTATGAACAGCGCTGCCGACCTCACACTCCATTTGCGCCTGGTTGATGGGGATAAGACCGCACCCTACGATTGCGTGACACGTTGGCTCCCCGAGCTAATGCGCCGCCTTTCCGGCAGTTTCAACGAGGTAGCGCAACGTGATGAGCAATTCATCGAGGAGGCCGCGCTCGAAACCCTCTTTGAGTATACCGCCAACCCGCACAAGTACGACGCTGAGAGATCAAGCCTGGCGACCTACCTGACGCAGGCGGCTAAACGGGACCTGATAAACGCCCTGGAACGCGAAAAGACGCAGGGCAGGGGGGCAACATCCATCCACCCTGTCGAACATCAGCTTACGAGCGGGAACAATAGCTTTGAGGAGCAAGTTGCGGACAATGCTGACGCTCAGGTCGCATGGGAAGTCGTTATGGAGACGGTAACCGACCCACAGGACCGCAGCCTGCTGGCTCTGCTGCTGCAGGGAGAGCGCGCCACGGCGGCCTATGCGAAAGTGCTGGGTATAACACACCTGACTGAGCAAGAGCAAAGGGCGACAGTCAAGCGCCACAAAGATCGCCTCGACAAACGCCTGCAGCGCCTGGGAGAAACCTTGAATGGCTGACAATGCAAACCTCGATGGAACACTACTGGCGCGAGCCGCAGCGCGCGCAGCTTCCTGGCCGCATATGTTCGCGTGGGTGCTTGCCCGCTATCAGGAAATCAACAACCTGACCGACGCAGCCTTATGCGCTCAACTTGCCTGCAGTGCCCACACCCTGAACCAACTGCGCCTGTGCGGTCGCCCGGACCCTGATCCCGCCGAGTTCGCCATCGACGTGCAAAGAGTGGCCGAAAGAGTAGGTCTCGATGCCGGGCGGTTGGCCGAAATAGTACGCGAAGTGGACGCCCACACAGCCTTCACCGGGGCCAACAGGGGCACGGTCGCTCCCCCTTTTTTGTCCACACCTGGAATGCTGAAGGCGGCGCGTGACAGAGAAGAGGAGAATGGGCCACAAGAGACCGGCGAGGAGCAACAGAAGACGGATCACGAAGATCACGAAGATTAAGAGGCCACGAAGGTTTTACTGGGCGGAAGAGTGGATTTTTTGTCGCGACAAAAAATGCGACGCATGACGCATGATTATCACTGACTTATCATGAACGATTTACGGCTTACAGCAGGAATATCGCTATTGGTGGATGCGTTTTGGGCACGTGTGCCTGAGGAACTACGGGCGTTCCCGCGGGACCTGGCGCGCGCCTCGTCTATCGCGCTGCCTGTGGTCACGAAAGAGTTGGCGGGCCTTTCTCTCGACGGGGTTAACGAGTGGCTGGCAGATCGAGGTCTCGTGGAGAGCCTGGATGGGCGGAACCGTCGTCTCCGGGGGTGTTTGCTGGCCTATGGCGGGTACGGCATCCTGCTGGTGGACGCAAACGACCCCGATAGTGAGAGGCGCTTCACCACGGCGCACGAGCTTGCTCACTTCCTGCTGGACTACGCGGAGCCACGCAGAAAGGCCATCGAGGCGCTGGGCGAGGGGATAGTGCCTGTGCTGGATGGCGTGCGCTCGCCCACACAGACGGAGCGCCTGCATTCCATCCTGAGCGCGGTGCCGTTTGGGATGCACGTTGCACTGATGGAGCGTACGGCGACCGGAGGGTACACGGCGCGGACGACGTTAGATGCCGAGCACGAAGCCGATCACCTCGCGTTGGAACTGCTCGCGCCCGCTGCTGATGCGCAGGAGGCCATAAAGGGGATTACCGGGCCGGACATGACCAAGGCTGAGCGTCACCGGCAGGCGGCGCAGTTGCTCTTCGCGCGTTACGGTCTGCCTGATGAGCAGGCGTGGGGCTATGCAAAGCGTCTGTTGAAGGAGACGGGCCATAGTCCGAATGTGCGTGATTGGCTTGGGATAGTTAAGTGAGTCGCACTTTCCACTCCGGGCGGGAATATATCACATAGATGGGAAGTAGTATTGGCTGAAATAGGGCGTTTTAGCTGAGGTTGAGGTGTTGCTATGTCGGGAATCGAGGACGGGGAGAGTCGCGGCGAGAAGAACGCGCCATCGCCGATGGGCAGTAGCGAATTCGAGGAGATGTTCGGCGAGCCTATTTCCAGCGCGCTGGACCTGAATACCTGGCAGACGGGGGTCAACCTCGAAGAAATGTATAACCGCATGGGCGACGAGCAGATCGCCGCCGCTTTGCGCTACGAGAACGGGGTCAAGCCCGCTATAAGAAAATTTGTCTTCGATAAGATACGCAAGACCAAGGATCTCCCCGACGCGGGCGTGTATAAGGTAACGCCCGGCCAGGTAGAGCGCGCCCACAAGGGGCTGTTGTTTACAGGCGCGGTCGAGGCCGTCGACGGCACATTCTTCACCCACGAGACTTTGCCACTGACCGTCAACCAGATCGGCATTTGCAGCATATCGTACAGGGGCGACCAGGGCACCTATATGCACCGGCTTTACAGACGCGACCTGCGTGCAGGAGGCGTGGACGATATTGATACAATGCTCAACTTGCTCCAGAAGCGCATGGACCGTGGCGCTGTCGGCTCGAATGAGGGCGACGACCTTACGATACTGGCGCGCCGGGGCATTATGTCCTATGCCGAGCGCGCGGTACTCCTGGAGAAGTGTGAGGCCCGGTGGCGCATGGGGCACGGCAACCCCACTCCCCTCGAATTGCTGACCGGGTCGGGCAGTATGGAGTTTCTGGCGCACAGTCTCGATATGCTGCGGCGCCTGCTGCTCGACTACAAGACGTGGGTGTTCGTGCCCAGCGCGCCCAGAGATGCCCTGCTATTGACCATAGGGCAGGCGCTTGACCCGCTGGAATACGCAATAATAGAAACCGCAGAGAGCAGGATGGAGAACGAGATAAAGAACAACAGGTACGACCCTTATCATACCCGGCTGGCCACAGACTTCGTGCACGACGTCGGGTCTCGCATCGTGCGGGGGGTGTACAGGGCGTCCAAGATGGCACCTCCATACGTCTTTTACGCCCACGCCGACCGCGCACACGAGGCCGCGCTGATCGCTATGGCCGACAGTACGATGCACGAACACAGAGGTTTCCCCATGCTGATAGACCTCGCCGACCGTATTTGTGCCAGCACGTTCGGTGCACAGGCACTGGCCACCCAACTTGAAGTTTCCTATGCCGCACAGGGCGTGCCGTTCGAGTACTTGCCCGAACGATACACTCGCAAGGGGTGATGTTCGCTCATGCAAGCGGGTTTTTGCCGCGACGAAGATACGCCATACGGGCGTTAACATTTCCGCTTCGTTCGTTAACATTCCCCTAATCACCTATTAAAACCTCGCCTCTATGATTAAGCAGTACATCAAAAATGCTTACTCAGGAGGAAGACAACAAAATGCGATTTCGAATGATAGGCGCGGTCGGCCTGGTAGCCACCGTGCTTCTAAGTGCGTGCGGCGAGGCAGCCACACCGACTACGGCCCCTGTAGCCACAGCTACTACATCAGCCGCGAGTACTGCGCCCACGGCCACCACCGGCAGTGCGGCAGGAGGCACCGCGACAGCACCGGTGGCAGCCGCGCCGACTGCCACCACGATCGTAGTGGGCAACGCGGGCGCATCGCTCCTGATCAACGGTGCGGGGGCGACCTTCCCGGTACCGATCTACACAAAGTGGTTCGCCGAGTATTCTAATGTAGACAAGGATGTGCGCTTCAACTATCAGCCCATTGGGTCGGGCGCAGGTATCCAGCAGATCCAGAACCAAACGGTGGACTTCGGCGGCAGCGACGCGCCCATGACCGACGCACAGTTGCAGCAGGCAAAGGGCGGCGAGCTATTCCATATCCCGACCGTATCGGGCGCTGTGGTGGCAATATATAACCTGCCGGGCGCATCGAAGGGGCTAAAGCTGGACGGCGAAACGCTGGCGAACATCTACCTGGGCAATATCACCACTTGGGACGACCCCGCCATCGTAAGCCAGAACAGCGACATGGCTGCCTACCTGAAGGGCGACATAGCTGTCACCGAGCGCTCGGACGGCTCGGGCACCACCAACATCTTCACTAGCTACCTGTCGGCGGTCAGCCCCGAGTGGAAGAGCAGTGTGGGCAGCGGCACAGCAGTGAAGTGGCCAGTGGGACTGGGCGCTCGCGGTAACGCGGGTGTCGCCGGGCTGGTGCAGCAGACTCCCGGCGGCTTCGGCTATGTCGAGCTTGCCTACGCCAAGCAGAATAACTTGCCTTATGCCTTCATGAAGAATGGCGCAGGCGAATTCACCGAGCCTACTATCGAGGCGACCGCCCTCGCCGCCGAAGGGGTAACGATCCCTGATGACTTGCGCGTAACGATAGTGAACAGCAGCACAGCAGGCTCATATCCGATTGCGGGCTTCACCTACATCCTGGTCTACAAGATGCAGATGGACCCGGCTAAGGGAACGGGCCTCGCCAATTTCCTGTGGTGGGCCACCCACGACGGCGAGACGCTGGCGAAGTCGCTCGACTATGCGCCCCTTTCGGCGGATATGACGCAACGCGTGGAAGCCAAGATTCAAGCGCTCGATTGCGGGGGCAGTCCCTGCTACAAATAGGACCCTAGGATTCGGTGAGTGGGTACGTTACTCTAGCTGACGTACCCACTCACTGAATAATATCTACACATGAGAACTACACGTTTATCGGACCGCGCCTTCGCCCTTGCGGCCCTGCTGCTGGCGGGAGTCGTGCTTTTCGTCACCGCCGCCATTCTGCTGGGCATCGTGGACGGCTCGCAGCCCACTATCGGGAGCTTCGGCTTCGCTTTCATAACGGGGCAGAACTGGGACCCGGTACAGGAGGAGTACGGCGCGCTGCCCTTTATCTACGGCACGCTGGTCACGTCCTTCAGCGCGTTGCTGATGGCAGGGCTGGCCGGGGTCGGCGCGGCCATCTTTCTGGCCGAGATCGCGCCCGGCAAGGTCCGCACCCCGCTCTCGTTTATGGTGGAACTGCTGGCGGGCATCCCTAGTATCGTGTACGGCATTTGGGGATTGTTCGTGCTGGCCCCTCTGTTGCGTGAGGACGTGGTGCCCTTCCTGAAGGGGACGTTGGGGTGGACGGGGCTGTTCCAGGGACCATTCTACGGGCCTTCCGTGCTGACCGCGTCGGTCGTGCTGGCCCTCATGGTGCTGCCCATAGTCACAGCCGTGAGTCGCGACGTGTTGCTTGCGGTGCCCGCGAACCAGCGCGAAGCCATGCTGGGGCTGGGAGCCACACGCTGGGAGGTGATCCGGAGCGCGGTGCTGCCCTACGCGCGCTCGGGCATACTGGGTGCGCTGATCCTGGGGCTTGGCCGGGCCGTGGGCGAAACGATGGCGGTGACTATGGTGATCGGCAATCGCTCGGAGATCACTGCCAGCCTGCTCAAGCCGGGCAATACGATGGCGAGCGTGATTGCCAACGAGTTTGCCGAGGCCACCACTCCCTTTCACCAGAGCGCTCTCATAGAGGTTGGCCTGTTGCTGTTTGTCATCACGCTGATCACCAACATGATCGCACGCGCGCTGGTGTGGCGAGCGGGCCGTGGCCTTGAAACCGCGGGGAGGGCTTAGCCGTGTCCGGTCTAATGCAGGCAGACGCGCCCCCTGGCACATGGCAGATGAGCGCGCGCCGCCTCAGGAGCAGGCGCGTGACCGACAGACTAATGCGCGGTCTTATATGGCTGTCGATCATGCTTGCCGTGGTGCCGTTGCTGTTCATCCTGGGCTGGATAGCGCTCAAGGGCGCAGGTGCGATCAATCTCGACTTGTTTACACAGTTGCCGGGCCCGCCCGACGACCCGCACACCGGCTTCGCCAACGGCATCGTCGGCACGCTGATACTGGTGGGCATCGCCAGCGTAATCAGCGTACCGGTGGGCATCGGCGCGGGTATCTACCTTTCAGAGTTCGGGGGCAGTAAGACCAACATCGCCATACGCTTTGCGACCGACGTGCTGGTGGGGGTGCCGTCCATCACAATAGGGGTGTTCGTTTACACCCTGATGGTGAGACCCATGGGCAGTTTCTCGGCCATTGCGGGGGGCGTGGCGCTGTCGCTGGTCATGATACCGCTGATAGTGCGCTCGACCGAGGAAATGCTGAAGCTGGTGCCGCAGGCGATACGAGAGGCGGCGCTGGCTTTGGGCGCGCCCGTGTGGCGGACAGTGCTCCGCTATGCGTTGCCCATGGCCCTGCCGGGAGTGATCACGGGCATCCTGCTGGCGATGGCGCGGGCGGCGGGCGAGACGGCCCCACTCCTGTTCACCGCGCTGGGCAATAACCAGTGGTCTGCAGGGCTGGACCAGCCGGTGGCTGCACTGACCTTACAGGTGTACTTCGGTGCGCAGAGCGCTTACGAGGTGCAGAAGCAGCAGGCGTGGGCGGGCGCACTTGTGCTGGTGGCATTGGTGTTCATTACGAGCGTGCTGGCTCGCCTCGCGGTGAGGAGAGCGCATGCAAGAACGAGGTGAGAGAGTGATAGATCTGAAACCGGAACAACTTAAGCGAGATAACGGTGTGCAGCCCGGGTATGAATTGCCCCCGCAGCGCGAAGTGGCGAAGGCGCCAGGCGCAAATGGTGCGCATGGTCTCAGAGTGAGCAATCTGAACGCCTGGTTTGGCAACTTCCAGGCCATAAGGGACGTAAGTGTGCAGATGAAGCCGGGGGCGATCACCGCGCTCATAGGCCCGTCAGGCTCGGGGAAATCGACCTTTCTGCGGTGCCTCAACCGGATGCACGAAGCAGTGCCGGGGGCGCGCGCCGCGGGTGAGGTGGTGCTGGACGGTGAAAACATACTGGGGTCGCGAGTGGACCCGGTGCTGGTGCGCCGGCGGATCGGCATGGTCTTCCAGCGCCCCAATCCGTTCCCCACCAAGTCGATCTTCGAGAACGTGGCTGCGGGGCTGAGGATACAGGGCGCGCCGCGCTCAGTCGTGGCCGAGCGGGTGGAGCGCAGTTTGCGCCAAACGGCATTATGGGACGAGGTGAAGGACAAACTCAATGCCGGCGGCACCGATCTTTCGGGTGGACAGCAGCAGCGACTATGTATAGCCCGCGCGCTGGCTATAGAGCCGGAGATCATCCTGATGGACGAACCGGCCTCCGCGCTCGACCCTATTGCCACCCTCAAGATCGAGGACCTGATGGTCAAGCTGCGCGAGCGGTACACGTTGGTAATAGTTACCCATAATATGCAGCAGGCGGCGCGGGTTTCAGATTACACAGGTGTGTTCATGACCTCTATTAACGCGGCGGGCACCGACAGGACGGGCGAATTGGTGGAGTTCGGCGAAACGCGCCAGATATTTACCAACCCGGTTGATCCGCGCACGGAAGCATATATCACAGGGCGCATCGGCTAATGCAGTACCAGGGGCGAGGCATAACTGGGGACTCGGGTGTCCAACCAGTAAATATATTTCCACTTTGGGAACGGAAGGTAAGCAAGAAATGACCAGAGAAAACTTTCAGGAGCACCTGCGCGAGGTAAACGACTCGGTGCTGGTGATGGGAAGTATGGTGGATCAAGCCATTGAGCGCGCGGCGCGAGTACTGCGCGATCAGGACACTCGTCTCGCTCGGCGCGTGATCGAGGACGACGCGCTAATCAACCAGATCCGCTTCGACATAGAGGACAAGTGCCTGCTGCTGATCGCCACCCAGGCTCCGATGGCAACCGACCTGCGCATGCTGGCGGCGGCGCTGAACATCATCACCGACCTGGAGCGCATGGCCGACCACGCCGCCGGCATAGCCAAGATCGCTCTGCTGACAGCGGGCGAGCCTACTCTCAAGCCGCTGGGGGACATCCCTCTTATGGCTGAGGTAGCCCGCGAGATGCTGGGCGGCAGCCTGCGCGCCTTCGTAGAGCGCGACCCGGTGACAGCCCAAGGGGTGGCTCTGCGCGATGACGAAGTGGACGCCCTTTATAACAAGGTATACCTGGACCTGCTGGGCATAATGATGGCTGACCCTCGCACCATAGATCGGGCCACGCATCTTCTATGGGCGGCGCACAACCTGGAGCGCATAGCAGACCGCGTGACCAACGTGTGCGAGCGCGTACTGTTCCTGGTGACGGGCAGAATGATCGAGATCCAGAGCGGCACCGACCGCGAACTGGAGGCAGAAGTACCCCCCACCAGGCGAGACAAATCCTGACGCAAAGAGCCGGAGTAGGTCGTCAACTCCTTTGCGCGCCTCTCGCCGGCAAACATGGACCGCTCGCCTTTTGGGCTGTTATCCATGAAAGTGCCCTCGCGTACCTTGGATCAGCGCCCGAACAGTAAGTAGTACGCCAGGTACAAGATGAGCAGCATGAGCAGTAATGTACCCCATGGGAAGTCGGACAGGCGCCAGGCAGGGCCTCGTCTCGCACCCTCGTTGGTCTGTCTACCCAGCAGTCGTGGCACGTCCGTGACGACTGTGTTCTCGCGGAATAACAGGGTTGCTTTCAAGCGGAAGGCGGTCTGATTGTGCAACAGATATTCCCAGGGCCGGGAAGGTAGGGCCTCAGGCAGTACGACGGTGATGGTGTCGTCCGGTTGCTGTCGATCCAGAGCATCTATATACGAGATGAGGGGGCCTATCAGCGACCGAAAGGGCGACTCAATCATTACCATATCGATGTCTGTACCCGGCATCACACGGTCCCATTCCTCGCTGAACTGCTCGGCCTCAGTCGGATCTTCCCCCTCGACGATGTGCACTGCGGTGACGTTGCCGGACAGCGACCGTGCGTAGCTCAGCGCTCGCAGGGTACCAGGGTTCAACCGGGCTACGGGCACGACAAATGTATGTTTGAATACGGCTGGACCTGGAGGGGTAGCAGTAGCAAGTTCGCGCTCCTCCCTTTCGACCCGCCTGTAGTGCCTATTGATAGCAAGGAACATAACTATCAGTACAGGTATAAGCACGAGGACGATCCAGGCGCCGTATTGAAACTTCGTAACAGCGGAGATCACGAGCACAAGGCCCGTTGTGAGGGCGCCCAGGCCATTCACTATGAGGTTTCGCTGCCAGCCCCGTGACCTGGCTCGCCACCAGCGCATTACCATGCCGCTCTGAGAGAGGGTAAACGAGTTGAACACTCCCACTGTGTAAAGAGGTATGAGCGCGGTGGTATCCCCATCAAAAGCGACTATGAGAACGCAGGCCAGGATCGCCAGCGTGATGATGCCCCAGGAGAAAGCCAGTTTGTCTCCGCGAAAAGCGTACTGGCGTGGCATGAACTTGTCGCGGGCCAGAAAGTAGGAGAGGCGTGGAAAGTCGGCGAACGCGGTATTGGCCGCCAGCACAAGGATGAGTGATGTGACAATCTGGATATAGAACCAGACCGGATTAGCTCCTCCGATTTCGGGGAAAATGGTGCGCGCCAACTGGGAGAGCACCGTCTCCTGGTCGCTGGGTTGCAGATGAAGCTGCATTGCCAGGAACGTTATGCCGCTGAACATCGATATTGCGGTAACGGCCATTATGGCGAGCGTAGCGCGGGCATTCTTCGCTACGGGTGGCTTGAACGCCGGTACGCCGTCTGAGATAGCTTCCACGCCGGTCAGGGCCGTGCAACCCTGGGTAAAGGCCCGCAGCACCAGAAAGATCGATATGCCCTCGGTACCGTATGGAAGCACCTGTGCCGGAGGAGTATAAATGGGCTGCCCGCCTACCCCCAGGTACATGCGAACCAAGCCGTAACCTATCATGGCCAGCATGCCCAGGATGAACAGGTATGTGGGCAGGGCGAATATATTGCCCGACTCGCGTACACCTCGCAAATTAATGACCGTGATCAGAATCACGACCACAACACATATTTCGACCCGTATCGACCGTATTTCGGGGAATAGAGAATAGATGGCGGCTATGCCTGCCGAGACACTGACCGCCACCGTCATCGTATAGTCTATTAATATGGAAGCGGCGGCGGTCAGCCCGGGCAGGGTGCCCAGGTTGTCCTTGGTGACGATGTACGAGCCGCCACCTCTCGGATAAGCGGCTATGGTCTGCCGGTAGGAGATAGCCACTATAGCCAGCAGTACCACGATCGCCAACCCTATAGGTAGGGTAAGACTGGTGACTGCGGCTGCGCCCGCCAGCAGTAGCACGCGCAGGATCTCCTCTGTGGCATAGGCAACCGAGGAGAGAGGGTCCGAGGAGAGTACGGCCAGAGCCTTGGCCTTTGTCAATCGCTCGTGGATAGAGAGTTCCGAGCTAATGGCTTCTCCGACCAGCACCCGCTTGACCCCGTAGAAGAGGCGTCCCAACCCGCTTCGTGGCAGGTCGGCAGCCAGCGAGGCGGTGAGCATGCCCGCGCTTCGGTGCTTGAAAGGTCCGGCTGAGCGCATGTGCCTTATGTAGCGGTCGCCGGGGTGCGCGCCCTTGACCAATTCGTCATGACGCAGATCGGACCTGAGTTTATGCGTGTTACTTGCCGAGGGAGAAGGCTCTGCAAAAGGGCCACGTAATACTTCGTTTGCTTCTCGCCAGGAGGAGGGGTCGGAAGGGACGCCTGGGTCAATCTCCTCCTGTTGTTCGCTCACTGACCCTACTATTCGTATGGGGTAGCGCGCTGCTGGGCGCTCAGTCGGGCTGCCCTGGAGGGGCAATGTTGCCTCCCGCGTATTGTCTTTGCCACTTGTCGGCTGTGTCATCGTTTTGCTGCTATTCCACCATGCTTGAGGCCGGGTTTGTCCGGGCACTAATGAGATAATGGTACGTATTGCTGCACAAGGCGTAGAAGCTCTGCGACCGGGAAGGGCTTGGCAAGGAACGCTCTTGCGCCTACTTTGTTCAACTGCTTGGCGCCGGGACGTGGGTAGGCTGACATCATGAGCACCGGCACGTCCTGGGAGAGGGACCGGAGCCATTCGGCCACGTCCCAGCCTGTAGCATCGGGCAAGTTGATGTCGAGTATTACGATGGCCGGCTTGATAGCCATGCTATCCACAGCTTCACGGAAGGAGCTTGCCTGGAGTACCATGTACCCGGTTGCCTGCAGGTAACGGGCAAGGACCTTGCGTAGCGGTCCATCGTCCTCGACCAACAGAATAAAAGGTTTCTCTCTGAACATGACTTTTGCCTGCCATTCTCACCGGTTCGTCCGCCTCCACGCCCACGGCTTACCGTCTTCTCAGCAACGGCCCCGCAAGTGGGTTGAAAAGTATCCCAACTTTGTGCCTGTGCTTACTGATTTGCCAGTTACCCTGCGAGTATATAGCCCGCCGCATAAGGGATGCATAAGAAAGGTGGTCAGAAACATAAGAAAAGCATAAGCATCTGGGCGACGCTCACCGGGATGTCGCAGACCAAGCACAGTGGGTCGAGAACATGGAAATAGCCCGCGCCCAACTCGCTACCATCTGATGGCCAGCTAGTTGGGCGCGGACTGTTTATTTTGTGGGGGTGTGCAGAACGTTGCCCGGTTCGTGGGCGCTCGCTAATAACCGCGTGTCAGCCCGACGTGATCCAGGATGGCGGTGGCCTGCGCCGGCACCAGAGGTACCGGAGGCCTCCAACCAAAATCGGTGTCTGCGACGCGCTCGAGCTTACGGTACTCGGCATGAGCGGCTTCAAGTACGGCGCGCATGGTGACTGGCTCACCGTTGCGAGCGGCCAGGAAGGCGGCATTCAGCGCGATATTATGTATGCTTCCACCCGTAATATTGAGCCTTGAAAGCCAAGCATAGTCGAGGTCGCTGCCGGGGGTACCCTGTTCGAGCCATTCGCCGTCGAACATTTTCTGTAAGGGGGTATCGGGAGGAAAGACTCTACGCCAGATCATCTCGCGCTGGTGCCGCGCCTGAAAAGGGCAGTCGAGCACAACGTGCATGCGGTGTACGAATGCCGGGGCCAGAGCACTCTTGCACGTGGTGGTGAGGATTACCAACCCCTGGTAGGCCTCTATTCTGTTCAGCAGGTACCCGACCTCAATATTCGCATAGCAATCCTGGCTAGGGTTGGTATCGCCGCGTTTCGTAAACAAAGCGTCCGCCTGGTCGAAGCAAAGGATGGCGCCTCCGCCTTCAGCCGCTTCGAACAGTTGGTGCAGCCGTCGTTCGGCATCCCCCCTGTGCTTGCTCGCGCTTACCACGTCAGCGAGGTCTATCTGGTACAGGTCGAGCTTCAACTCATTGGCGATTACTTCGGCAGCCATCGTCTTGCCGGTTCCACTCTCCCCCGCGAAGAGGACGCTGATGCCCATACCCCTGCTCATGCGCTCACGGAACCCCCAATCGCCGTACACTGTACCCCGGTGACGCACCTGCGCTACTATGTCCGTCAATACGGCGCGCTCAGCATCGGGCAAAACCAGGTCATTCCAGGTTGCTTTGCATTCAGTCCTGGTGACCAGCGCTTCCAGACGGGGTCGGGTCCTCAGTCTGCACGCCTCCCACAACCGCTCGTGCAAGGACCACCCGCCACTGTTTGGCTCGGAAGTTGCGGCCTCAGCGATTTGCTTTATGAGTGAGATAGACAGATTAAACTGTCCTGCCAGCAGTTCGGGGCTGTTGCCGGCTTGCACACCCAGCGCGTCCGCCCATGCGAGCCTCTGCTCGTTAGTTGTGGGCCTGCCAACGTCCACGCTCACAGTGGGACGTCCCACTTCGTTCTTCACGTTCTCAGTGTCCAGGAAAGCCATCCCACTTGTTCTCGACAGGAAGCGTGCTAACCTACCATCGCTTCTCGCCCCGTCGGCGGGCGCAACGTCAAGCCGGCGAGCCTCAATCAGCAGCGCCACATCCAGTAATTTGCACTCCCTCTCCCAGAGGCGGGCGAACGTCTCCAACTCGTTGGGTTGTTCCGGGATCATCTCGACGGGGAGCCTGTAAAGTGTCAGGCCGTAGTCGGCGGCAGCCCGCCACGCCACCAATTGCTTGCTCGGCGTATCAACGCCCAGCAGTTGTACGACGGGCATAGCAGGCACGCTGTTCGGCATGGTCTGTGGCGCATTTGTGGCCTGCTCGTTACTCGCTTCGTTGCGTGTGTTTGCAGCGAGATGTGAATGGATACCCTGCACCACGAGCCACTGGGAGGGAGGCAGGGCGGCTTCGAGTCCGAGTAACCGGACAGGTTCCATGCGTACCGCCAGCCTGTCGTCCAGGTAATTGAGGCCCAGGATAAAGTTCACGATGCGCTCGTTGGCTCGCAGGGGGGCGGCCGTGAGTGGTTGCATACTGGCCTGACTTACCTCGACGAGTCGCCATGTGCGCAGGTTGCCTTCGGGCGATAACGCCTGCCAGGTTGGCTCCCGTAGGGCGGCGAGAGCGATGCTGAAGGTCGGGTACGCTTGCATGGGATCGCCATTGAGCATCCCGCAAATTTGTCTCACCTCTGCGCTTAGCTCCATGCCCACACAAAGCAGCAGGATATCCTGCTCGAACCGAGTCAGATCAAGCAGCTTTGCAAGTGTACACAGGGCGGGCTTGTCCGGCCCCCGCTCAATATCAGCCATGCGGTCCAGGTAGGACTGTAGATTAGCAGCGGTGGCCTGTGCAGGAATAATGGCTGGGGGTTGTTTCTCACCGTCGGGTGTACCGGGCCGAGCTAACGTCGCTTGCTTTTGATTACGACGGAGAATGTGCCACCAGTCGCGCCCCGCCGAATGCTGTTCCGTAGTGGGCAACGCAGATTCGCCCTCAGCGGTTTCGGACGCTAACAGGCTATACAGGCGGAGCTTGAGCCAGCCTAGTGCCGTCTCCATGTAGTGGTTGTTTACTTCTTCCCATGTATTCTTGTTCTCTTTCATGCTGAACCTACTCACTCCCATTTGCCTGGACAAGGGCTTAACTTCCAGGCCATAACCCAGTGTGCGGTCGTGTCGACGTGCTAATTATATTCAGCGGGACTTGCAAGAGGTGTCACAAAAAGTGTCACAGGTACCGTGACTGTCAATAGCTCCGTTCAGTGGTCTACCGTGAAATCCACCGAGCACGCCTGGTGATCCTCCGGTGGCCGGAATATTGCTTGGTAATGATCACGTGAGCTAAACGCGCCATGCAAACACCGGTAACGCACAAGGAGGCAGCCAATGGCCAAGCAAGGACAGCACAACAACGATGCCCACGACTACGACAAGTCTAAGGGGCCGAACAATCCTGACAAGAGCGTTGAAATAACCACAGGTACGCCCAAGAAGCAGGAGACGTACGAACGGCAAGCACGCAACCATGAGGACCCGGGAGTGGAGGCGCAGGCAGCCCGGAGAGAGTGGAATGAAGATACGAGAGACAAGCCCACAATCGAAGACAGCCCGCGTGCCCGTGACTCGGATATCAGTGGCGGCAGGAGCGGCAGCGACTCCAATGAAGGCAGTGGCACACGAGGACATTGAGAACTGGCAGGTGCCAGCGGATGCACTGTAGCCGGTGTTGGGCGGCGTTGTCACATATACTTATTCTCTACGTTCAAGCTCTTCAGGAGCCGGTTTCTGGAAGAACTCAATCCAACGCTTCATACTTCCTTCGGAAATGTGGAAGCTCTCCCGCGAAGGTTGCGAATTCCTGACCGCAAGCCGCCTCAGTAGCTCCTCTTCCGGCACATCAAGAAAATGCACTTCACTGCTGGCTCCAAGGCGTTTCGCCCGCAGCCGGTAATCTTCGCGCTCTTCTCGCGCCCAAAAGCCAAAATCGAGGATGACATTCGTTCCCAATTCCAACGCTCTGCTGGCGATATTCCAAAGCATACTCTCGACAAAACTATGCCGGGCATCATGTTCCGGCTCTTCCGCATCTTGACCAAAAAGACCAATCTGCCACTCATCGGGTGTCAACCGGAGTGCTGACCGTTCAAGTTCAAGCTTCTTTGCAAGGGTTGTTTTCCCTGAACAAGGAAGTCCGACCATCAGATGAAGAGTTGCCACACTTTCTACTCCTAAGGATCGTTTACTAGCCGCCCAACAATATGCGTAGCGGTTACGACAATGATTGTGACATCTTTAATATAGAGGAAGGGCGGCACGAAAATATCTACAGGACTATCCTAAGGTCTATAAGCACAGTGCAGCATTCAGACTATAGCTTGAAGGACTGCGGGGACGCTCTCCTAAGCCTGCGCGCTCGCCAGCGCCCTCTCGGCGGCAACCTTGCGTTTGCGCAGCCATGGAAGCCACACGATCATCAGGCCTAGCGCGAACAGCGACATCCATGCACCAAAAACGAACGTCGACGGCGCACCCGCCACGCTCCAGAGCCAGCCACCCAGCACATTCGCGGGCAGGGCCGCAAAGCCGATCACGCCGTTGAACCACCCCATCGCACTGCCGCGCACCGACTTGGGTATCAGGTCGGCCACGAACGCCTTTGCCACCCCCTCGGTGGCGGCGGCGTACACCCCATAGAGACTGAAAAGCGCCCACGCCTGCCAGCCCTGGGTCGCCGAGGCCCAACCCACGTACACCAGCGCGAACGATGCGTAGCCGAGCATCAGAATGGGCAGGCGACCGAACTTATCGCTCAATGCACCGAGAGGGGTCGCCAGAATAGCGTACACGATGTTGTACACGAAGTAGATCAAGGGCACGGCAATAACAGAAGTTTCGAGGTCGGCGGTCCTGAGGAAGATGAACGCATCGGACGAGTTGCCGATGGCAAAAACGCCGGAGATCGCCGTGAACATCCAGAACGCGGCTCCAAACTGTTTGGGCGAGATGCGCACCTTCTCCTGCTTCGCCTCGACCGCCAGCGCCTCGACTTTGGCTTCTTTCTCCGCAGCGGTTTTGGCAGGTTTCTCGCGTAGGAAAAGCACCAGTACCAGCAAGGCAAGCACGCCGGGCACTATAGTCCAAGCGAGTACCGCGCGGATATCGCCCGCCGTCAGGAGCAGGATCAAATAGCAGGCCACAGGGCCGACCGCCGCGCCAAAGGTGTCCATGCTGCGATGGAAGCCGAAGGCCTTGCCCATATAGCGCGGCTCGGTCGAGTCGGCCATCATTGCGTCGCGGGGGCTACCGCGAAAACCCTTGCCCACCCTGTCGAGAAAGATCAGGCCCAATGCGGCCGGCCAGGCAGTCACGAATGCGAGAAGAGGCTTGACGAAGTTCGAGAGGTTATAGCCGATGTTGATGAGAGGCGTGCGTCTGCTCGCACGATTGGACAGGTGACCGGCCCAAATCTTGAGCAAACTGGCGGTGCTTTCGGCCACGCCTTCAATGAACCCGGCGATAGGCAGAGGGGTTTGTAGCACCAGCACGAGGAAAAGTATACGGATGGGTATGATCATCTCGCTGCTGGCGTCGGTGAAAAAGGCCACCATACCCAGTACGATCACATTGCGAGAAATGCCCGCTTTCATGCGCGCAAACAGGCCGCGCGGCTCTTCCTCTTCTTCTTTAGTCACGTTAGTTAAATCGTCTGACATGGCTGTAGAAAAGTCCTATTCTGTGGGTGATAAGTGACGGCATAACTCCAACCGCCGGCTTCCCGTCGCTAGTAATTGTCGCCGTCGGAACTGGTCTGGTTTTCGGGGTAGCTGCGCGCGGCCCACCATATAGCGTCCAGCTTGCCGCCTGCATCGAAGCGCTGGATGACGCGGTTCTGGGCGTCGGCCACGTAGACTCGGCCCTGGTCATCTTGCACGAGGCCGCCCGGCCACTGGAACTCGCCCGGCCACACTCCCTGTCCTCCCACCTTCTCCATGATAGCGTCGAGTGATGCGTTGATACGCAGTACCTGGTTGTTGCCCACGTCCGTTACGAGGACCTCCCCGTTCTGTAGCACAGTCAGGGCCTGGTAGGGAATGGTCAGGCTTTGCTGAGGCATGGGAAGAGTATACGTTATCACGCCGCCCGTGCCGGGGTCAATGCGGTTGAACACGTTGGGGCCAAGCACCAGCAGTTTACCGTTATGGTCGGGCGCTATGCCGAAGGGTTGATAGGCCACAGTTACGGTGCGCACCAGGTTGCCGTCGAAGTCGTAGATTAGTATCGAGCCGAAGCGATTTGACACATAGAGATACTGGTCGTCGGCGGCCAGGCAGCCGCGCGTGGGACCGTAGTCAGCGGGGGTGGGCCAACGGCCTGTGATGTTGCCATCGGAGTTGAAGCGCAGGATCTTGAAGCCTGTGGGATCGGCGGTATCAATGGTATAGAGGTTATCTTTGCCGTCCACGGCGAGGCCGCAGAAATCGAAGCTGCCAAGTACGGGCAGACCGGGAGGCGCGCCATTGGAGACACCACCCAACACTGTGGGGACGGGGGTAGGAAGCAGGCTAATATTGGCCAGGCGCAGTTCTTCTTCGATACCCACAGGCAGGATGCCGGGGCCGGGCATGCCTACCGCAGGCGCACGAGCAGGACGGATAGTGCCCCTGGGGCCGCCTGATTGGTCGAACACCCATACCACGCCACCATAAGTATCGCTGGCGTAGATTGTGTTGTGGCTGTCTATGGCGAGCCAGTAAGGCGAGAAGTTAATAACGGGAAGAGCGATGTTCCAACCGAACAAAGCCGCGCCCGTAGCCGGTCCGCCCCAGAAGCCCAGCACCAGCACAGTTGAGACCACAAAGGCGATCAACCCTCTATTTAGCCACCCGGGAGGGCGCATTAGGAAAGCCCAGGGTACGCCCACCAGCACCACCAGCAACATACGCAGAGGCCAGACGGCGACAATAGGCACGCTCAGAGGACTGGGCTGGGTGACGGATTGGAGCGCCAGAGTCGCCAACACGAGGCCCACGCCGACGTACATCAAGACGTTATTGCGACGCCAGGCGGCGAACCAGACCAGCGCCAATTCGACCAACACAACGGCGATCGTTTCGAGCTGGTAGGGCTGGAACTGAAAATAGACAGGGTCGAGCCAGGCCAAAATGAGGGCGGCGCCCGTCAGGAAGATAGTGGGCAGAATGAGGTCGCGCTCCTGGGTGACTGAGTCTGCAGTCCCTATGGCAGAGTTGGCGGAATCAGAGGTGGCTGCCCCTCTTAGGCCAAGATCGTTTTGTGTATGAACGGTCGGGTCTGAGGACATGGCTTCCTTTCTGCCCCAGTATACCCCAAACGCAAAAGGCAAGGCAAGGCTAGCCTGCCTACTTTTCCTCCCGAGTCTGCCAGCTGTCCCAATCCTGATCGTGGAGCTCGCGGCCTTTGTTGGTGACGCTCCAGACGCCTCGGCCCGCTATCTCGGTCAGCCCTTCGGCTTGGAGGGCGCTCTGGGCGACTGATACGCGCTGGCCGAACTCGGCGGGCGGGGGTTGAGAGACTTCGGGGAACCAACGCGCTACCGACAGGATGGCATCGGTTCTGCTCAACTCGCCGCCACCCATAACGAGGGCATGCAAGAGAGGGAGATGCAAGCGCGAGGCGCCGGGCAGACCCAGTTTCCTGCGCTGACCCTGCACCGCGCCGGGCAGGGCAGACTGGGCCGAATAATTGACAGGGGCAGCACCGGGAGGGGTCACGGAAACGTTACCCTCCTGCGACACCATATAGATCGTGACACGGGCGGCGGCCATAAACCAGCGCAAGCGTTGCAAATAGCGAACGTAGCTCGCCATAGCCGGAATAGCCAGCGACAGGTCGAGGTCGGGATCAGCTCCCCTGCCGAGAGCTATATCGAGCACGGCTTGCGCTATCCAACCCCTGGCCACCACTTCCGGACGGGTGGTGCGGGGCTGTCCTGTTAGCGAGCCGCGGGTGTAGAGGGGACTGGGCCAGCCCCGCACCACCACGAGGCGGTTGATAGTGATACCCTGCACAGCGCGTTCGGCCATAATCTCTAGCCCCTGTTCGGCGGGCATAGGGTGGCCCGGGCTGAGGATAACGAAGCCCTCTTCGTTTTTCATGAAGTCAATCACAGAGGCCTGGACGTTTCCTTCCCAGAACCAATCGTCCTCACGTTTCCATTCATCTTCCATCTGGCTGTTCCTCCGCGAATTATTCTTGGGGGCATCTACCCTTAGCGAAAGTATGTTCCTGCCTACGATACGAAATTATTGCGGCCTAAAAATATATTATAAAGTATATTATATTACTGCCATGCCGAACGGGTATGCTGCTCTGAGTAGAATATTGAGCCGCGACATGTATATTGCCTATTGACAATACTCACATAGTGTGCTATTATGCCGTTGGACACAGTAATACGTAAGGGCTGGACACAAACCTCTTTCCTTTCCCGCAGCACGAGCCGGACTCACTCCCCGGCTCGTTGCATTTAACAACGTTTACTGGCCTGTGGACGTAATTGAGGGCGTTGACGAAAACCATCCCGGCTCGGCATTAGCCCAACCGCGATTACCGGCAACGCGTCGTGAACAATACGCAAAGATCGCGTCGAACACAGGGGACATGCGAGTCACCATTTCGCTATCGCTGTGCGACAGGGAGTTCATTCCCTTGGCGATTGCGCGGAGACCCTCTCCCTCCTCAATCGCGCCCGGTTCCTTGGTTTCAGCAACGCGCACGATCTCCCCCATGAGGGCGAGTGCGTCATTGCCTTCGTCCAGCTTGTACTCGGCCAGAAGCTCCTGGAAGGAGGTTCGCTCTCGCATGTTGGCGTCCTCTGACACAGTATTATGGAAAGGCAAAGCCCCGGCCTCTACCAGATCAGCGATTTCGTCGGCGTCCACATAAACGATCTCGGCGCGCGGATCAATATGGCTCTTAATCAGCCAGGCGCAGGCCGATCGATCCAACCTCACCCCTCTGCGTGTTACCCATTTCATGGTACGACCCCCCTCGTTCGCTAAGATTTGTTCGTATCGAGAAGCCGTCAGAATATTCTCTCTCACATTTTAGTATATACCAATCATCACCAATATTGGTGAATATATACTAACATTAAGAAAATAAATACTAACGTTAAGATTATACCACATTTGCCGAGAAAAAGTAAATAATCGTTGACAATGATTATAAGTACTGATATAATTGCGTTGGCCTGAATATAACAGGCGGCATAACCCCCTTTTACAAACTTTTGTACGTGGTCATAACAGGTAATTTCCCCGCGTAAGTAGTTACTTAGACAATGACCGAACGTATAGAGTTGATGGAATAAGCAAACATTATCAAGGTAGGAGGACAATAGTGGTAATAACAAGAAGCGCAGCCGGGAAGCACAAGCGATGGACCCTAGCGGCCCTGGCGGTATTGGCGGTGTCCATGCTGCCCGCAGGCATGCAGCCCGCGCAGGCACAAGGAGACTCTCGCACATTCCCGGAAACGGGCAAAACGGTCAGTGGTAAGTTCCTCGCGTACTGGGACGCGAACGGCGGGCTGGCCCAGCAGGGTCTGCCGATCTCGGACGAAGTGCAGGACGTTTCTAATACCGACGGTAAGACCTACACGATGCAGTACTTCGAGCGGGCAGTGTTCGAAGCTCACCCCGAGAACGATGCTCCCTACGATGTATTGTTGTCGCTTCTGGGCACGTTCCAATTCACCAAGTTGCACCCGCAAGGCGTCCCTGACGCTACTGCCAGCACAGACAACGCCATCACGTTCCCTGAAACGGGTATGACCGTGGGTGGCAAGTTCCGCACCTACTGGGAGAGCCATGGCGGCGTCGCTCAGCAGGGCTTCCCGATTTCCAACGAGTTCCAGGAGAAAAGCCCTCTTGACGGCCAAACTTATACCGTGCAGTACTTCGAGCGGGCAGTGTTCGAGGATCATCCCGAAAATGCCGCTCCTAACGATGTACTCCTTTCACAACTTGGCACATTCGAGTATCAGGACAGGACTAGCCTTTCCTACACAGACTGGACGGGTGCCACCCGCACGCTTACCCAGCGCCCCACACGAATCGTTTGCTTGACAGGCTTCTGCGAAGATGCCTTGTTCCAGCTTGGGCTTGAGCCTGTGGCCGTGAGCGACATGCTTTACAAGCAGCCCTATCTCTGGGGTCCTGACAAGGATATCCCCGCGATTGTGGGCGGCAGCAGGGCACCCGACCTTGAATCCATCGCCCAGCAAACACCCGATCTCATTATAGGCTTCCAGAGCATCATCCCCCTGCGCGAAGCCCTTGAGAAGATCGCTCCTGTCTTTATCATCAACCCCGGCAAGTTCGAGGATACGATTGACAATGTGCGCATCCTGGCACGCCTGACCGGCACTTCCTATCAAGGAGAGCAGGCTATCAAGCACTTCTACGCCAAGCTCAACGCTTACAGGGCTTTATCGCCCAACAACAAAGTGCCCGTGCTCCTCTTTGGGAACAGCGTCAACTTCAGTATCTTTACCCAGCCGTCCATGCCCGGCAGCATACTCACCGGGGCTACATACTATCCTTGGCCGGCAGAAGGCGGCCCGCTTTCGCCCGACCAGGAGCCTGGTTCCCTGCAGTATTCCCTGGAGAAGCTGTTGGAAAAGGACCCCGACGTTATACTCTCCATAACGCAAGGCTCGGGCGCCAATGGCAAGCTGACAGAGATACTGGCGGCCAACCCGATCTGGAGCCAACTCAAGGCGGTACAGACCGGACAAGTGTACGAGGTGAGCTTCTCGGACTATGTCACGGGACGCGGTCTCATATCACTGGGGCGCGCCCTTGACGATGCGATGATGAAGATTTATCCTGAAACGTTCACTGCGCCACTGCCGTAACGGGATAAAGACCAAGCTTAGAGGACGTAAAGCAGGGGAGAGACGCGCTACTGCGTTTCTCCCCTGCCTACGCTTGCTAGAACTCGTTTCGAATCACTAAGGTCAACCTTTCGCGTGTATCCAGTCCATGTCCAACACCGTACAAGCTCAAACCCAAACTCAAACTCTGTACCGTGTCTCTCGGGTTAGCCGCCTGGTCGTGGTGCTGGTGTGCCTTGTGCTGGCTCTGCTCGGCCTGATAGTCTGGGGATTGCTTCTGGGCATACCTCAGTTGTCCCTGTCCGATCTGCTGAGGATTATCCAGGGCGGCGGCACTCGCCTGGAAAATATCGTGGTGCCGCAATTGAGACTGCCGCGTGAGGTGTTGGGCGTGCTAGCCGGAGCGATGCTGGCGCTGGCAGGCAACCTGTTCCAGGACTCGTTGCGCAACGCGCTGGCGGGGCCTGAACTTCTTGGCGTTTCCTCCGGCGCATCTTTTGTGATGGCCTCCATCGTGGTATTTCATCTCCCTGTGCCGTGGGAATTATATCCAGTAGCGGCTCTCGCGGGGGGTATGCTGGCGGGAAGCGTTTCGCTCTTATCAATGCGCAGGTTGGGCGATCCGATACGGCTGGTGCTCATGGGAGTATCAGTTACGGCCCTTTTGCACGCTGCTATCATAGCCATAATCAGTTTGGGGCAGGAAAATGATGTCGGGCTGCTTTTTCTCTATTTGCTTGGCAGCCTGGCCAACCGCACCTGGGACTACGTAAACCTTGTTTGGCCGTGGGCAGTGGTATGTATTCCCCTTTCGCTGTTGATGGCGCGCCCCCTCAACCTGCTCCAATTGGGCGATGAGGTAGCCGAAGGGCTGGGCTTGCGGGTGGTCAGGTGGCGATTGATTATCATGGCTGTGGGTGCAACTATGGTAGCTTCTACCGTAGCCGTCTGCGGACCTATCGGCTACATTGCGCTGGCGTGCCCCCATATGGCCCGGCGGTTGCTGGGAACTACGGATGCGCGGGTGGTGTTGCCCGTGTCCATGCTGATGGGATCCGTCTTGCTGGTTGGCGCCGACCTGCTGGCTAAGAACCTGTTTAGCCCGCTTGAAATGCCTGTTGGTTTGTGGACTACGTTGATTGGCGGGCCTCTGCTGCTAGTGCTGATCCGTCGGGCGTTGGCGGGAAGGAAGACACTGAGATGAGCAGTAGCCCCATCACCGTGTCGCAAAAGACTCCTAACGCCCGTAGTGCACAGGCGCTCAACAGGCCGCCATTTCTGGTACGCAACTTCCCCTTCGTCATAGTAGTGGGACTGCTCTTACTCGTCTTTCTGTTAATGGCCCACGTGAACATTGGCACGGCAAATATTTCTCTTGGGGACATAATAAACGTGCTCACGGGCAAGCAGGTGGACAGTGTAACCTACACAATCGTGTACGAGTTGCGCCTACCCCGCGCCCTCGTGGCCGTGGCGGCAGGCGCGATGTTGGCCCTTGCGGGCGCTATCATGCAGGCTGTTACCCGGAACCCTTTGGCCGACCCCGACCTTACAGGCGCAACGGCGGGCGCGGTCTTCTTTGCGGTGCTGTGGCTATCTCGCGACCTGTTCTACCGCAATGTTGCGCCTCCCGATGTTGGAGTACCTGCAGTCGCCCTGGTAGGCAGCGTGATCACGGGCGGATTTGTATACATCCTGAGCCGGGGCCGCGATAAGCAATCGAATACGATGCGTATGGTGTTGACGGGTGTGATGGTGGCCGCGATCTTTCGTTCGCTGACCTCCCTCGTGCTACTGATAAACCAAAATGCCACCAACGGCATTCTTATGTGGCTCATAGGCTCGCTCAACGGCGTCACATGGTCCCACTGGGGTACTATTTGGCCGTGGGCTGTGGTTACTCTACCTCTTGGTTTCGCCTGCGCGGGTGTGGCCAACGTGCTGCACCTGGGTGATGACATAGCCACCGGGCTGGGGTCACGGGTGGAACTGGCGCGGCTGCTGCTGCTTTTCGTGGCGGTGCTGCTCACGGCGGCGTCCGTATCTGTAGTGGGAGCGCTGGGATTCCTGGGCCTGATGTCGCCTCATATCGCCCGTCGCCTGGTAGGCAACGATGCCCGGCGAGTTTTTCCGCTCAGCGCTATCATAGGCGCAATCATATTGCTGCTGGCCGATATCCTTGCCCGTGCGCTCACGACGACGGTAGCGCTTCCGGTGGGCGCGGTGATGGCACTATTAGGCGCGCCCTTCTTGATCTACCTGTTACGCAGGCGTGCTAGGAGTGTTTGAAATGAACGATATCACAGTAAAAACGAACCGGTTACCGCAGGGTCATGTGTCTACAAACGGGCATCATCCTGTCATAAAGGCCGAGACGCTCAACATAGGCTATGGCCAGCGTACCGTGGTGGAAGGCCTGTCCCTGGATCTATTGAAGGGCGGCATTACTGCGCTGGTGGGGCCGAACGGTTCGGGGAAATCCACCCTGCTGAAGACATTGGCGCGATTGCTCAAACCGAGCGCAGGTGAGGTCTTCCTGAACGGCAAAGCGATCTCGCGCATGTCCACTTCCGTGGTGGCCCAGGAGATCGCTGTGTTACCGCAGGGTCCTGTCGCCCCTCCGGGCCTCACGGTAGGCGAATTGGTAGAGCAAGGGCGCTACCCGCATGCGGGACCGCTGAAGATGCTTCGCAAACAGGACTACTCTGCTATAAGCGAAGCCCTGCGATTGACGGGCATGGAAGACTTTACCCACCGCTCGCTCGATAATTTGTCGGGAGGCGAGAAGCAGCGTGCCTGGATCGCGCTGGCATTGGCGCAGGAGACGCCGGTGCTTCTTCTGGACGAGCCGACCACCTTCCTTGACATAGGGCACCAACTGGAGGTGCTGGAACTGGTGGAGAAGCTGAATCGGGACAAAGGGATGACTGTGGTGCTGGTGGTGCACGACCTGAACCATGCGGCCCGCTATGCCACTAGGATGGTGGCTCTCAAGGATGGACTAATAGTGGCCGATGGCCCGCCTTCGGAAGTGCTGACCGCCGACCTGCTCAACTTCCTGTTCGGGGTACATGCACATATCATCTCGGATCCGGAAACAGGGAAGCCGGTGTGCTTGCCTTATGCGGTTGTCGCAACAGCAGAGAAAGAATAGGCTATACTTTTCGGTTTATTAGCGTGAGTGAGATGCTACATTGGCTAGCATGAAGGAGGCGAAGATGAAGTGGGTAACACGTAAGGGAGTTAAGTTCGACCGCACGGCCAGCGCCTGGGCCATCAAGAGGTTTATCGACCCTGAAGCCGAGTTTGGCTTCCTGACTGGCGAGGAGATGCCCGCTGCTATCGAAGCAGGGGCCAAGCCTTTCCACAATTACGCCTGGACGGGCAACCGGGCAGACGTGCCGGCGGACAGGATCAACTTCCCCCGCCTGCTGGAGCTTTATGGCCTCGACAGCAATCCCGCGCTGGTGAAGTTCGGTGAGCTTGTGAAGAAAGCCGAGAAGTCGGGCTGGGCCAAAGACGGCAGCGAGCAATACAGCCTGTTCGCCATCGCCAACGGCATCAGCAAGATGGTGAACGGCGACGACGCGGCACTCACCGAACGGCTGATGCCGGTGTACGACGCGCTCTATGCCTTTTGCCAGGGCCTGGTGAACGGCGACCCGGGTTGGATGTCGGATAAAAGCTAGGATAGAGGGAGGCCGGGCGGCATAGCAGGATCTTGCCGGATGGTGATACTATAGTGAGGTGAGTAACACTAGTCCCGGCGCAGACAATTTACCACCCTACCGAGGACACGTACAACAGGTCCGGCGCCTGCGATTGACGTTGGGTATATGGACGGGTCTATTAGCCGTTCTTCTGCTTGCCGCGCTATTTTGGTTGCCCTTCCAACGACCTGGAGAACAGGCCGTACCAAATGCAGGCCTGTATTCGTCAGCACCAGACATCGTGGGTGCCGGCGCGTTGCCGGCCTGGACAACAGATTATGAGCTTAACCCGGCGCCGGTGTTCACTCCTTCGGCTGTGCGAAACTCGGCTATGGCCAGGGACCCCGTACACCCGCAAAGGTTGATAGCAGGCTACGAAAGCACGGCTATCAAGCTAAACGAAACCGGTTACGCCACAAGCACTGACGCCGGGCGAACCTGGGCAACGGGCGCTTTCACCGATGCATGGGGAATGCCAGGGTATGTTCCCTTCGGCGATGTAAATGTGGCCTATGACGGGCGCGGTACCGGCTATTTCACAACTCTCGCCATCTCGAACACTTCCAGCCTGCTCACGGTGCTTACTACCACCGACAGCGTGCACTGGGGGCCACCCAGCGTGGCCGTGTTCTCGCCATACACAGAATACCGCTCGATTACGAACCTGGCGGTGGACGGGCGAACCAGCGGCGCTGATGCGGGGAGCGCATACCTGTTCTACTTCTATACCAATGTCAACCTGGAGCCGATGCAAAGGGGCGTGTGGATGCGTGCCTCGCGGGACCAGGGTAGCACGTGGAGCAGCAAGGACACGCAGGTTTCCGATGCGACCCATCTCTACTCGTCGTACCCCGATGCGGTTGTCGCGCCCGATGGCACTCTGTACGCCTCGTGGGAATACTTGCCGGGCAACAGCATCTTCAGCGCGCATGAGCTTTACCTCGATCGTAGCACCGACGGCGGGCGCTCGTGGGGAGTAGACCGCATGATCGGAGGGGGGCCTATCGTGTATGCGGGTGGGCCTGATTCCAAGGACAAAGAACTGGTGCTTGTGCAGACCGACACGTGCCAGTACGTGCGCCTGCGCAACCGCCCCTCGATTGGGATTTCGCCTACCGATTCCAACGTAGTGTACGCCCTTTGGAACGATGGGCGCTGGGAAAGCTCGTTCGACGTGTGCGGCACGCAAGGCCAACACAGCGACATCGCATTTAGCCGGTCGACGGATGGAGGGCTAACATGGACCGCTCCCATCAGGGTGAATGACGACCCGGTGGGCAACGGCGTAGATCAGTTTGTGCCCACTCTGGCGGTCGCTGATGACGGAACGCTGGGGGTGACCTGGTACGACCAGCGCTACACTGCGGCCCATAACAGGTACAACCTTGTGTATTCGCAGTCCACAGACGGCGGCACCACCTGGAGCGCGACCGCGCGAGTTAGCGATACCGAGAGCAACCCGGACAACGTGCAGGATGCCAAGCACATTGATGAGATAGGCTTTCGCAAGGCGCTCGTGCTGGGGCCGGGGTACGCCATAGCAAGCTGGCTGGACACGCGCCAGGGAACGCGCCAGGGCGATATCTTCGTGGACAACGCCCTGGTTGCCACGAACACGCCCACCACGGTCCCAACCATCACCACAATCCCAACCACCACCATAACGCCCCCAGTGCCAACCGGCACGGCCACGCAGACGGCGTGCGCTATACAGTTCAGCGATGTGCCGGAGGATAACCCATTTTATACATACGTGCGCTGTCTTGCGTGCCGGGGGATCCTGGGTGGATACTCGGACGGCACTTTCCGGCCTGCTAACCCTGTAACGAGGGGGCAACTTGCCAAGATCGTCGCGAACGCAGCAGGCTGGCAGGACGTGCCGGGCACGCAGACGTTCGAAGACGTACTGCCAGGCTCGACGTTCTATACTTACACAGAGCGGCTGGCGACACGGGGTTACATAGGCGGGTATCCGTGTGGGGGGCCGGGCGAGCCGTGCGACCCACCTGGCGACCGCCCTTACTACAGACCCAATGCTGCCCTGACAAGGGGCCAAATCACCAAGATCGTGGCGAACGCGGCAGGTCTGAACGATCCTCCGGGTGCTCAGCTTTTCGAGGATGTGCTGCCAGGCTCGACGTTCTTCACATACACCCAGAATCTGGCAAGCAGAGGTGTCATGAGCGGCTACCCGTGCGGCGGGGCCGGCGAACTTTGCAATCCACCTAACGACAGACCCTACTTCCGCCCGCAGGTCGGGGCATCTCGAGGCCAGGTGGCGAAGATTGTGTCCAACACATTCTTCCCGAATTGCAGTCCGTGAATATAGGTCGGGGTAGATGCAAGGCCATCGTATAGCTCAATGAAGGCAGCCCTGCCGCGACCGGAATGCACCTTTGTAAAGAGGTTTCGGACGAGAAATAGGCGACAGCCTGTAAGAAACATCGAATTCATAAGCCGCAGATCTAAATCCCCCAAAGTATTAGTACGCAATCAGTACCGTTACAAATCGTGACCAAAATTCAACTATATCACGTGGAAATACGGAAAATAGAGTAGTATAAATGCCTTGTCGAATCGCCCAACCTGTGCTAGGATAAACGCGGGCTTTACAAACATATACGCAAGAGGAGTATACTCGATGGATGATACTACACCGCAGAAGAGCACGCTAACCGCCCTGGGCGCACGAATACGCAAGGCCAGGTTGGAACGCGGGATGACACAGGAAGTGTTAGCTGGGCCGGAGTTTACCAAGGGGTATGTTAGCGCTCTTGAACGCGGGGCTGTACGACCTTCTCTGAAGGCGCTTGACGTATTTGCAAGGCGCCTCAATATCCCCATCGCTGATTTTCTGGTCGCCAGGTTGGACACCGAGACCCCCCCGGAACTGGACGCTTTGCAGGAAGACCTGACTTACCAGTTCAACTACGCAAAGATGCTCATACGCACGGACGAGGTAGGCGAAGCGCTCAAGTTGCTGGGAGAAGCCCAAACGAACGCGCAGCCCTTCTTGCAAAAACTGCCGGTGAGGCTCCGCTACCAGATTCCATACCTGCGTGGGCTGGCTCACATCCAGCGTTCCGAACCTGACCTGGCTCGCCCCGAGCTTGAAAAGGCGCTCACAATAGTAGAGCAGGCTGGGACGGCGGAAGCTACAGCGAGGGTGCAGAATGCCCTCGGCCTGGCGTATTACCAACAGAACCAGTCCCAAATGGCGCTCGATCACCATTTGCAAGCCCTGCGCCTCGTCAAGAACAAAGAGGCGCGGGACATGAGCTTGAGCCTGAGCATTTATCGCAACCTGGCCAATGACTACTGGGCCGTCAGCGATCTCCCGCGCGCTATCAGCATGTATCAAGAGGCGCTAGATGTTCTTGATGGCATGAATGACCTGCCGCACCAGGCAGAGATATTCTGGCAGCTTGCAATGGCTTATCGTGCCAAGAGCGACTGGACAAATGCCAAACTGTATGCAACGCGTGCGCTGCACATTTTCGAAGCGGCAGATAACAGCACCGAGGCCGCCGCGATCACTATGAGCCTGGCCGAGCTACTGACCGGGGATAACAAACTGGGTGAAGCCGCAGTCTTGTTGAAGAAAGCTGAGAACTTGCTGGCGATCACGGGCGATGCAAGCCTGAAAAGCGCGCTGTACCACAGTTATGCAGAGATAGCGCGCCAGCAAGGCAACCTGGACGACGCATCTCAATACGCTGATATGAGCATTAAGCTGAGCGATCAACTGGTGAGGCAGGCACAGAAAGGCGGCAAACAGGCACGCACCTCGGCTCTGCGCACACACGCGCAGGCTCTACACGAAGCAGCCCTGATCGAGGAGAAGCGGCACAACGCCGCAGAGGCTGACCGCCTTTTCCTGGAAGCGTTGAAGGCTATCCAGCAGACGGGCATTGACGAGGTGGCATACGAAATCAATTTTAGCTATGCGCAGGTGCTTGAGGCCCGAGACGACCACAAACAGGCCATGGAATATTACCGCAAAGCCGCCGAGTTGCACGCACGTCCGGCGCGGACGTAATTAGGCGTCGTATCTAGCAGTCGGCACGTTCTGTAACACCCCTAGAGCCAGGCAAGCCACTACACCAACTACCATAGGGGTTGGCGGTTGCCGCTTGTTCGATTTGTCCATCTGGGGCCGGTTCCGGGAAGAAAGGCACAAAGAAGCTAGAGATTAGAGATCGTCTATCAGGAGGGATCCTAATGCACGATGCCAAATCTCTAGCTCTAAACGGTTACTCCGATGAGGTGTACCACCAGGCCCAGCAGACTGCTCAGATCAAAGGGCTTGGGTAGGAACGCAGCATATCTGCATTTCACATTGACAAAGGCTTCGTCTCTCGAACTCATCAGCACAACAGGTATTTCGTGGTACTTGGGGTGGGCCGTTATTACCTGACAAACCTCTTCTCCGCTCACTTTGGGCATCATCAAATCGGTAATGACCAGGTCCGGCTTAACCTCACGCAGCCTGGACAAGCCCTCTTGTCCATTTGCGGCTACTTTCACATCGTAACCTTCTTCTTGGAGTACCTCCGCTATGAAGTCGGCAAGCAGGACGTTGTCCTCAATGACGAGGATGGATTTCACGGTAGACTCCTAACAGGAACGTTACTTGTACCATTATCCCATACGTTCCCCTTTGCAAACGGGCGTAGTGCTTATTTAACGCTGATTGTGATAGTAGTACCCGTTCTCGTTTGCCTAGTGGATGGGCTTTCCTTCGGATTGAAAAGTCAAACCCGTGCTTTATTCCCCGACATCATTCGCAAGATCGCAATCAGAATAATTGCGCCTATAACGGCGATGATCAAACTACCCCAGCTAATGGGGTCGTTGGCGTTGAGGCCGCCCAGCCCCAGCAGTGCTGCCAGGAAGCCACCTATGAGCGCACCGACCAGACCTACAATGATGTCTCCCACGAGACCATAGCCGCCACCCTTCATAACCATGCCTGCGATCACCCCGGCGATTGCACCTATTACTAGCCAACCAATAATGTTCATTAGCATATCCTTGTCCTCCTAAATTGGTGTTGTTGAGTTGGGTTATTTTAGCACCCGTTTGCTATTTCCTCGCTTCTTACGTCCCTGATGCGGGAGCCACCTTGTCGCCTGCCGCCACTTCGTGCAATAATTGCTTAGCACGGTCTGCGACAAGTTTTCGGGTCTCCTCGCCCTTGCGAGGCGCGAGGATGACTCCTGCCAATAGCCCTAAAGTGGCGTACTTGAGTGCCGTCCTTACCATTCTGAGCATGCCTTACCTCCAGTGATGAATGTATTCGAGTTACGCCGAACCTTTCTACCGTCGAGAAGAAAGCAAGAAGTATGCCAGATGATTTCCTACCTAAAGCCGAACAAGCAAGATTGCCCATTTTGGGTGGCACGCTTCTTGCTCAATTGCGGGACTGAACGCTGTATATCGCCTCGTGTCAGGTACGAGGTGATGCCTTTGCGTTTGCCCAAGTCTGTGAGAGATACAAACACGAATGACTAAACAAACTCGATTCCGAATATTAGTAGCGGATGATGACCACGCTATTCGGGAGCTACTTACCCAGATATTGTGCGATGACTACGACGTCGAGGAAGCCGTTGACGGTGGGCAGGCGTTGGAGGGCATAAAGTCGGGCAAGTATGACCTCGTTCTACTCGATTTCCAATTACCCGGTATGAATGGTATTGACGTGCTAAAGCAACTACGTGACCGTCAGGGCGAGCTTCCTGTTATCTTGATAACGGGGCATGGCTCGCCCAACATCGCAATCCAGGCTTCGTCCCTGGGCGTCTACGGCTTCGTCAGCAAACCCTTTGAAGTAGAGGCGCTTCTACAGCAGGTACATCACTTCTTCGAGGCTCAGCGCCTCAAGGACGAGGTGCGAGCGTTGCGCTCACAGGTCGAGCCGGGCGCCGCCGTACCTGCTGCCGGTTCGCTTCAAGGACGCGCACCCCAGGAGAAGATCATCGGCGCTTCTCCGCTTATGTATGATGTATACAGGTTGATCGGGCGGTCGGCGGGCACCGAGGCCACCGTGCTGATAAACGGTGAGACTGGCACGGGTAAAGAGTTGGTCGCCAACGCAGTCCACGCCTATTCCACGTATCGTGCCGGCCCACTAATAAAAGTTAATTGTGCTGCTCTCCCCGAAACCTTACTGGAGACCGAGCTTTTCGGTCACGAAAAGGGCGCTTTTACCAACGCGGTCACCCAGCGCAAGGGCCGCTTCGAATTGGCCCACAAGGGTACTATCTTCCTCGACGAGATCGGCGAGATGTCGCTCGGCACCCAGCGCAAGCTTTTGCGGGTACTACAGGAGCGCGAATTTGAGCGCGTCGGCGGCTCCATTCCTATTAAAGTGGATGTGCGCGTCGTAGTGGCAACCAACCGCGACCTCCGAGCCGAGGTTGAAGCCGGGCGTTTCCGCGAAGACCTCTACTACCGCCTGAATGTGATCCCCATTGAGTTGCCGCCCTTGCGTCGTCGTAAGGAAGACATTCCTTTGCTGGTTGAGCACTTCCTCGACAAGCACCGCTACAGCTCCACTTCCCAGCCTGCCCGTATCTCTGAAGAGGCTATGCAGAGGCTGCTTGACTACGATTGGCCAGGCAATGTGCGCGAACTGGAAAACTCGGTACAGCGCGCGGTTGTGCTGTCCAAAGGAGGCATAATCACCAGTTCTCACCTCGCCGCCTCAAACCTGTCCGACCGTTCAATGATAGATGTTGCTCAACTGGTGCGCGAAGGGGTGCAACTCGACACTATCCTGCGCCGGGTCGAGCAAATGGCGATCTCGCAAGCTCTCGAAGCCAATGACAGCGACCAGGCGCTGGCTTATGCCGCACTTGGTATAAAGAAGCCGATGTTCGGCGCGGACCAGTGATCACAGGTGAAATCTCTTGATAGCTATGCGCTATCTCAAAAACCTGCACTAAGGAGGAACACACAGTAAGTGGACAACAATCTTGATATGCAAGGCTACATGTCGAATGAGCAATCGTTGCGTGTGTCGCCTACCTTAATAATGGTAAACAGTCTGCTAGCGGCATCTTCTCTTGAACTGCAGCAGATGGTACAGGCCGAGCTTGACCAGAACCCCGCGCTCGAAAGTGTGGAGAGCGTACTCTGTATGCGTTGCGGGGCCGGCGTCACCGGTCGTTTCTGCCCGGTGTGCTCGCAGCCCGTTTATCCCGACAGCTTGACCGGTACGGCGCCCGGCATGGAGGGCACTCGCCGTTCGCTGGACGATGATTTCGATTTTGACGACCTCAAAGAGGCGCGCTCCCGTTCGTCAACCAATTCCATGGCCGAAGACGACTTCGACCCCCTCACTCTGGTGGCCTCTCGCGATACACTCTATGACGACCTGCTCACGGATCTTTATGCATCGTTGCCCGCGGAAGATCATGCCTTGGCTCGATATTTTGTGGGCAGTCTGGACGAACAAGGCTTCCTAAAATGTACATTGGAAGCCGCAGCCAAGGCATGCGGCACATCAGTCGAGCGTGCCGAGGCGGTATTGGAGGTGCTGCAAAGCACGGGGCCTGTCGGCGTTGGTGCACGTGACCTGTGCGAATGCCTGCTTATCCAACTGCATGATCTTGAGAGCGAGGGCGAACTCGGTGAGATTCCGCCCCATGTAGAAAGCATAATCAAAGACCATCTGCGCGAGCTTGGCGAACACAAATACACCGCGATCGCCCATGCGCTCCTTTGCAACCACGAAAACGTAGTGGAGGCTCACGACTTCATTAAGACCCATCTCCAGCCACGGCCCCTGATGAACGTGCCGGGAGCCCGCACCTGGAACTCGCCCTCCTCCACACGCTTTGTCATGCCTGATGTGATCATACGCAATCGCGAGGGCAATCTCGAGGCCGAGGTGGTCGAAAAGTATCGCTTCAACCTTCGAATGAATCCTCTCTACCAGCAGTTGGCAACCGAGAGCAAGCAGAGCCAGGCCTCGAACAACAGTGTGAGCGGCTCCATCACGCAGGACGACCGCAACCATGTGCGCCATTATGTCGGCCAGGCTCGCTTGTTTATTTCGAGCATCAATCAGCGCCACGAAACGCTGTTGCGGGTTACCAACTGTCTGATCCAGTTGCAGGAAGACTTCATACGCAACGGCGTGCGCCAGCTTCAGCCGCTGACTCGCGCGCAGGTTGCTCAGTATCTTGGCCTGCACGAAAGCACCATTAGCAGAGCCACTGCTGACAAATATTTGCTTCTGCCTGACAAGCGCGTGATCCCCTTCAGCGACTTCTTCACGGCCTCTCTCTCCATCAAGGATGTGCTCAAGGAGATTGTTACGCGCGAAGGTCGCCCCATAACGGACAACGAGATCGTGTCGCGCCTTGAGGAGCAGGGCATCCGCATAGCCCGCCGAACCGTCGCCAAGTATCGCACGCAGTTAGGTATCATGCCTTCGACACTGCGCTGATATGAGAAAACTGGGGAAGAAACCGAGCGCATTTGACGTTGCTTCCTGGCACACTTCCTGCAAACCGATGCCCCTGAACTACATATTTCAGGAGGCAACTCATGGCTACCGCAGGCTTAGCGCAAGCAATTATTGACAGGCAAAAGTGGATGGACGGCATCTCTGAAGCTGTGCAACCCCTTTTGAGGAAGGCCTTTTCCCAGACCGGCGATGCCGGAAAACTCACGAAGGATCTACTCAATGGAGTGTGGCTGGGCCACCCGCTTCACCCCGTTCTTACAGATGTCCCTATAGGCGCCTGGACTATTTCCTCACTATTTGATGTGATGAGCCTGGCGATGGGCGACGACGATAACCTCGACCGTGCCTCCGATATGATTGTGGGCATTGGGGTGCTGGCGGCGTGTGGCGCGGCTATTACGGGCATCGCCGACTGGAGCGACACCTCCGGCTCGACGCGCCGCATGGGTATGGCGCATGCCCTACTGAACGTCGCAGGACTGGGGCTCAACATTGGCTCGATGGGGCTTAGAACAGGTGGTCGGCGCAACAGAGGCTCCGCCCGACTACTTTCCTTGGCGGGCTATGGCGCGTCGACCCTTGCCGCGTTCATCGGGGGTGAACTTGTGTTTAACCTGGGGCAGGCCGTTAGCCGTAATGCGTGGGTACGGGGTCCGAAGGACTTCAAGGAGATTGGTACGCCCGTGGACCTGGACGACGGCAAGATGCACCATGTGCAGGTGGCGGGCAACGATATTGTGCTCGTGAGCCACGATGACGGCCTGCACGCATTTGGCGGGACTTGCTCACATGCAGGTTGTGGCCTGTGGGAAGGCGAGCTTGAGGGCCACGTGGTTACATGTCAGTGTCACGGCTCTCAGTTCGATATAACCGACGGCACGATACTACACGGCCCCGCGACGGCCCCGGTGCCCTCATACGACGTGACGCGGCAAGGCGATAGACTGCGCATTCGTGCCCATAGCGAGGGCTGATGCGAGAGGACGCGGTATATAGTTGTTAGCGCGTCCCTCCTACGCAATTTTACGTATTTTGCTCACTTAGACCCCCTGGCGACCGCACTTGAAAGACGACGATTTCGAGGGTCTGGCACACAATCTGCTATATCAAACCGTGCAAGCCCCTCGCAGGGCTGAGAGAGCGCGAAGATCAGGAGCGGGAAAGTGATCTTCGCGTAACTCCATTCAAGTGAGCAAAACAG
>DATINP010000057.1:0-25906 GCA_035474135.1 Chloroflexia bacterium
CGGCCAGTTTCCACCGTCGGCGTGGACCGATTTTTTCCACAAAGACTGGTCATATAAGGGCCACCCGTCGGACCTTGACCGCCTGACGCCTGCCCACATTAGCTGGCTCAGCGTCCTTCCCGCTATGCTGCTCGTCGACGGCAGGCGCTTTATCCATGCCGATTCGCTCGTCTATTACGACTACGGCAAGAGCGCACTCGACGTGAACAAGAACGTGCGCTCATTGCTGCGCAACCGCGACCCCGAAGCCTGGCATAAACTGATAATGCGCTTTGCCGAGCGCGGAGCCTTCCTCGACTCGAACCCCGCAGGCAAGGAGAACGCCCTCCACTTTTTGGCTCAGTACAAGGGGTACGGTATAGTACATGGCCACACCGCCATCCCTCGCATTACGGGCCAGCGGTATGAAGACGTGACCGCACCGCTCGTCTACGCGGGCGGTCTTTGTACCAATGTAGATGGCGGTATGCATCGGGGTGGCACCGGCTTCGTTTATCGTCTGCCTCCCCTCTGATTGGTATCATATGAAAGCCACGCTTGAGATCCTGCGCGCATACTCGATGCTGACCATCGGGGCGGTGATGCTGGCGCTCGCCAACGATATCTTCCTGATCCCGAACCAGGTCTTTTCGGGCGGGGCTACCGGCATCGCACTCGTGCTCAATTCGCTCGTAGATGTGCCCGTGGGCGAGTTGGTGCTCCTATTGAATATTCCACTGCTTGCGGCGGGCCTGTTCTGGCTGGGCGGGTGGCGGTTCCTTGTTCGCACGGCTTACACCGTCATCGCCTACTCAATCCTGCTAGATGTGCTGCGCCCGTTGTTCACACAGCCCGTGACTGCCGATCCGCTTCTCTATACTCTGTATGGCGGCCTGCTGGGAGGGGCAGGCGTGGGCCTTGTGTTTCGCGCCCAGGGTACCACGGGAGGTGACGATATCGTGGCGCAGCTTCTGTATCGCTTTCGCGGTATCCCCGTCAACAGCGCGCTTGTGATCATCAACGCGGGCATCCTGGCCCTGGTCGGGGTGCGCTTCGGCCCTGAAAAAGCCCTGTACGCCCTCATTAGCGCATTCGCCAGCAGCAGAGCCGTGAACGCTGTGCTCGAAGGGTTCCGTCCCACCCGCCTAGTTTACATAATATCATCAGCGCCTGACGTGATTGCCGGTCGCATCCAGTCTACTACCGGTCGCGGCGTGACCTATCTATCAGGCGCGGGGGCGTATACGGGGCGAGACTACAGGGTGATAATGACGGCACTGCAACAGCAGGAACTGCCCGTCATTACGAACATAGTGCGCGAGGTCGATCCGGCGGCCTTCGTGATAGTGAGCGAAGCCCGCGAGGTGATGGGTTTCGGCTTCAAGCCCCTGCCCACGCCCCCTGCCACACCTCGCTTGCGCTTGCCCCTCCACGTCGTGCGTCGCATTCGAAGGAAACCATAGGCATAGTTAGATCACGAAGACAGCAGGGAAGCTTTTGAAGTCAAGTGAGGGACCCCGATAGTATCAGGGTTGGTGTAGGACGGTCGCCGCCCTTCCGACTTACGATCTAAGACCTAAGAAACAGTCTGAAAAGGGTGACGGTCGAGGAAACGAACCCCGTCTGCCTTGTCATTCTGAGCGAAGCGAAGAATCTCGTTCTCTACCGACCAAGCCCATTATGCTACCCAAGCCAGAGCCTACCAACCAAATAATGTCTCACCAAAGATACTTCTTCGATGAGTAAGTACTGCGTCTACAGAATGTCCAAGATAAGATGAACCCGGAGTGGCGCTGTCCAAGTGCCGCACAGTTTGCCTAGGCCATTGGAAGGGAGTGTGCCAATGGAGTACGAAATGGCCCGCTCGGCTTTGGCTTGGGTTGTATTGCCAGCCTGGTCGGTAAGGAGCGAGATTCTTCGCTTCGCTCAGAATGACAAAAGAGAATTGGTTCGTCTCCTCCTACTTCCTACTTTTCAGACTTTTTTCTAAGATCTTTGACTCGCCAGGCTCGGCCAGCGCGACCGCTTCCTCCGCACAGCCCCACGAGAGGGTCACGCCTGCACCGCTGTGACCGTAGTTGTGGACTATTAGCGCTCCGTTGGGTGCGCGTTCGGCTTCCAGTCTGACCGCGCTTCGTCCCGGCCTCAGCCCTACGATGTGTTCGTAGAGGGGCAGATCCAGCACCCCAGGGGATAGTCGGGCGCACCTATCGAGGATACGCATGGCTGTGCCCGCGTCGGGTTCGAGCGACCAATCGCCCACCTGTGATGTCCCACCGATTATGCAGTCGGTCGAGCGCGGTACTATGTACGCAAATACGGTGTCGTCGTCTTCCCGGTCGTCCAATAGCGCGGTATTTGCCGCGGGCAGGCCCACGCGCATCACCTGGCCGCGAATAGGGTACATCTCGTGGTCGTCCAAAAGGGTGTATGAACCGAGGCCTGTGCAATTAAACACCACGTTAGCTTTGGCGGTCGCCTCGTCCAGCGACGCGATCTCGCGCTCCTGAATACACCCGCCCGACGCCTCAAACCGCGCGCGCAAGTACTCGAGGTAGATGCCCGTTTCGATTATTGCCGTCTCGAACAGATAGCCGCCCTCGTATCCCGGCGGGCATTCCTCGGGCTGCAAATATCGAAACTGCCGAACAGACGTACGCCACCAGGGATCAGCTGGCGGCTCGCGGAAAAACTCCTTCGCGTCTCTTATGTTCACCCCTGTTCCTTCTTGCCCTGCCAGTTCATAGAAGACGTCGAGCGCGCGCCTGCCCCACCGCAGCACTCGGTCGTAGGGGTAGGCCTTGTACGGGAACCAGAGGGCTGCCGCGATATTGGAGGTGGTGTGGGGCGGCGATTGGCGCGCCCAGATCGTCGCTTGCCTGCCCTCTCTAGCTTCGAGCCAACGTATGCCCGTGGTCAACCCCGACACCCCGCAACCCACAATCACAGTCCGCATGTTTCCTGTCTCCTCCCTGCTCGTTCGCCGCCTGATATGCTATCATACACCATTGCCAAATCCAAAGGAGATATAAATGTCTAACATAGTACGATCAGGTAAGGCGTCCGACATATACCTTCGCCCAGCAGAACTCACACAGAACCTTATTCGGTTCAACACGACCAATCCGCCGGGGAATGAGGCGGCCTGCATATCATATGTAGAAGGCCTGCTTAAAGAGGCAGGGCTTGAAACCACCGTAGTGGCCCGCGACCCGAACCGTCCCAACGTGGTTGCACGCCTGAAGGGGCGCGGCGATGCCCCCGCCATCCTGTTGCAGGGCCACATTGACGTGGTGACCACTGCCAACCAGGACTGGCGACACGATCCCTTCGGCGGCGAGATAATCGACGGCTATCTGTGGGGACGGGGTGCGCTCGATATGAAAGCTTCCGTAGCCATGATGATTTGCGCCGTCCTGCGTGCACGTGCCGAGGGCTTCGTGCCTGCCGGTGATGTCCTCCTCGCTGTAGTAAGCGACGAGGAGCAGGGAGGCGACTACGGCGCGAAGTGGATGGCCGAGAATCACCCTGAGCTTTTCGAGGGCGTGAAATACTCGTTCGGCGAGGCCGGAGGCGAAACCGCCTATATCGAGGGCCTTAAGTTCTACCCGATCCAGGTGGGCGAGAAGCAGATTTGCCAACTTCAAGCCATACTGCGCGGTCCCGGAGGTCACGGCTCGATTCCCATGCACGGCGGCGCTATGGCCAAGTTGGGCAAGCTTCTTACTACCCTCGACACTCACCGCTTGCCTGTGCATATTACCCCGGCGGTCGAAGCCATGATCAGGGCTGTAGCTGCCGCCCTGCCCGCGCCCCGGAACAGCGCTCTACTGGGCCTGCTCGACCCCACGAAGACCGATGTTATTCTCGATAGCCTGGGCGTATTCGCAAGGATGCTGGACCCGCTGCTGCACAACACCGTGAACGCCACTATGATAGAAGGTGGCCTCGCGATCAACGTGATACCGGGCGAGATCAAGCTCAAACTGGATGGTCGCCTCCTGCCCGGCTTCAGGCCCGACGATATTCTGAAAGAGTTGCACGACCTGTTGGGCGACGATGCCGAGTTCGAGGTGTTGCGCTTCGACGAATACACTACTGTGGCCGACATGGAGGTGTACGACCTGCTGGCAGACATCCTCCGCGAAGCCGATCCGGGAGGCATCCCCGTCCCTTACATACTGGGCGGTGTCACTGATGGCCGCCACTTCGCCAAGCTGGGAATTAAGAACTACGGCTTCACGCCCCTCCTGCTCCCAGAAGATAACACCCTGATAGGCACCGTACACGCTGCCGACGAGCGTGTGCCAGTCGACGGTATCGACTTCGGCGCGGAGTGCATGTATAAGCTGCTACAGAGGTACGGGCAATAGAACTACAGACAACGTAGGGTGAAATGATGCGCTCCCTGCCCAAACCAGGAGGCACAATAGTGAGCAAAGTTCTAGCTGTCGAATTGACCGATACCCTTATGGCCCCGGACAACGATCTTGGGGTATATCTGGAATCAGGCGATAGGCACAGCACCTACTATTTTCGCGTGCCGGACGTTTGGGCTGGGCTGGCGCAGGCTGACCTCGATGGGCGCGTGATGCATATCATGCAAAAGATCTACAGCGGATTCAACGAGCACTTTCGGCAGGTCGAACCGAATGATATGAGTTACCTGGCTCCGCTGGCAGTTTCGTCCCACGTCCTCACCGACATGGAAGAGCAAGCCAAGCCCTGGCTGACCGCCAAAAGCCCCGCGGTCTGGGAGTGGACCCCCTGCGTAACAGTTAGCGACGCCGAGACCTATGCCAAAGTAGCTCCCGGCGAGTTCTGACGGGCCACCCGTCATCTTCCCGTTATGGTATAATAGTAGACTGATGTCTCAAATTGCGGCATAAAAAATGAAAGCAAACGGCAACAATATCATACGGGTGGACATGCACAGCCACACTCGCCTCAGCAAAGACTCGCTCAACAACCCGCGCAAGTTGGTGGAGGTCGCCGCTTCTCATGGGCTTGGTGCACTGTGTGTTACCGACCACAACGGCCTCGCCAACGCACTGGCTCTGTCTCAAATGAGCGACCTGCCTATCAAGGTAATCCCGTCCGAAGAGGTCAAGACAAGCGAGGGCGAGATCATCGGCTACTTTCTGTCCGAACTGGTGCCGAAAGGCCTCAGTCCCGAAGAAACCGTCAAGCGGATCAAGGGGCAGGGTGGCCTGGTTTGCGTTCCACACCCCTTCGATACCCTGCGCACAAGTAGCAAGCTACGCACCGAGGCTCTAGACCGCCTGGTGCAGGCCGGGTTAATAGACATCCTTGAAGTGCTCAACGCCCGCTGTATCAAGGCCGAAGACAATCAGCAGGCGTTGGAATATGCCAGGAAGCACGACCTTGCTATGTCGGCCGGTTCGGATGCGCACACTTTAATGGAAGTAGGCACAGCCTACGTAGAAGTTCCACCGTTCGACACGCCCAGCGAGTTCCTCGCAGCTTTGCGCAATGGCAAAGTAGGCGGTCACCGCAGCAACCAGCTAATCCACCTCGGAAGCACCTGGGCGAAGGTTGTGAAAGCAGTGACGAGGGGTTAGTGGCCGGTGACCGGTGACCGGTGACCAGTAAAACGTTATATCACATATCATGAACGTACCGAATTGACTTACGATCTAAGATGTAAGATGTACGACTCAAAACTATGGCACAATATAAATCTAAAGGCACAATAAATCGCGTTACTCCCGACAGCCCCGCTGCCGAAGCGGGTATCGTTGAGGGCGACCGCTTGCTTTCGCTTAACGGCACGCCCGTGAAAGATATTGTGGGCTACCAGTTCTACCAGGTGAGCGAGGATCTCGCGGTTGAGATAGCCCGCGAAGGCCAATCTGCTCCCCTGATCTTCACCGTCAGAAAGCCCGAACAGCAGGACCTCGGCCTCGAGTTCCACGACCCCACCTTCGACGGTATTAAGCGTTGCAACAACCATTGCCCCTTCTGCTTCGTGGACCAGAATGCGCCAGGCCTTCGCAAGTCACTTGACATAAAAGACGATGACTTCCGCTACTCGTTCCTCTATGGCGGCTTTATCACGCTGACCAACCTGCGCGAGGCCGACTGGGAGCGCATGGCGGCGGAGAGGCTGTCCCCTGTTTACGTGTCGGTTCACGCCACCGACCTGGAGATGCGCAAGCGCTTGCTGGGCAACCCCAACATACCCGATGTGCTGGAGCAGCTACGCAGGCTCGGTGAGATGGGTATCCAGGTACATACGCAACTGGTGGTTTGTCCCAATGTCAATGATGGCGAGTACCTCGACCGCTCGATTGCCGACCTCTCCGCGCTGTTTCCACATGTGCAGACGGTGGGTATCGTGCCGGTGGGCCTGACGCGCTTCCGCCGAAATAACCACTACCAGATCAAGCTCGACCTGCGGCCGTTTGAGCCTGAAGAGACGGCACCTCTGATCGACCAGGTAGAAGTGTGGCAGAAGCGGCTCAAGCGCGAAATCGGCACCAACTTTGCGTTCTTGTCCGACGAGTGGTACTTGAAAGCGGGCCGCGAAACACCCAGCACGCGCCACTACGAAGACTTCCCACAGTTGGAGAACGGCATGGGTCTTGTGCGCCAATTGCTTGACGAGTCGCGCCGCACCGCGCGCAAGCTGCCCGTCAGGATAGAACGTCCTGTGCGTGTGGTGGTGGCCTGCGGCGAAATGCCAGCCTCTACGCTTGAGAGCGCGCTCGCCCCCTTGCGGGCGGTCGAAGGGCTGGATGTGCGCCAGGTGGTTGTGAAGAACAATACCCTGGGCGGTAACGTGGCCTGTTCGGGTTTGCTGTTCGGGGCCGAGGTCGCAGAGGCGCTTGCCCCCTATAGCGCAACGGGAGAGGAGCCGGCCGATTTTATCTTCTTGCCGCGCCGCATGTTCGACTTCACGGGTGTACGCACACTGGACGAATGGACACTCGACACCTTCCAGCAGAAGCTAGGCGTGCCGGTCGCGCAGGCCGAGTGGACCCACCAGATATGGCACGGCGTGCAAAAGCACCTGCGCGGCGAAGATTGCTTTTCGCCCCCTCCTGATTTTAGCCTCATAACCCAACTGGGCTAAAATCCTGGAATCGCAAACGGCGGGCGGCCTGGCAAAGGCACCCGCCGTTCTCTTATACCGCTCCGTTCAGCGCCCATACTACGCGTCTCCCTGACGGAAAACACCCTGCGCACTTCTCAGGTACCGGAAAGCTGTGGTGCGTCGCCGCCAAGAAAGCCCATCTCGGTGATAGAGTCATGGTAGAAATCCGACTCTCCTACGCGATAGCTCTCGCCCAGCAACGCTGAGAACGCGCGCAGCAACGCCTCAATACGTGGGTGGTTGAGAGCGGCGGGGCCATAGTTTGCGCGCTCAACTTTGCCTGTTCCGTACGTCGTAGACAGCCAAACATCAATGTACGTACTGTAGCTCAGGCTGGCCACCTCCGGCGTTTGCTCGGGCGGCGGAATACTGACCTGGAGTTCCGCCGAAGAATCGGCCCAAAACACTCCCTTGTCTTCGATAACCGCCGTATCCATCAGCACGAATAGAGCGCTCACCGCGAACGTGTTGTTGCCGGAAGCGAGCATAGCCAGCTCCGCCTTTACGCCCTCCCACGTTGCGCTCTCGACCTGCTCCAATTCGTGGAAACCCGCTTCCTCTCCCTGTTCATCGTATTCAGCCCAACTGACCAGCATCCGGCGCGGTCTATGCATCTCCATCAGGAGCGGGACTACCTGGTCGAGCACCCACTGCGAAGCGGCAACCGGTGGCTGCCTCCGGGACGGTGGGATACCAACATTCCCGAACCATTCCCCAACTTGCCCTGAGTATCCCCAGGTTCGTTCAACCATAGCGGCTCCATGTACACGTTACTAAACCAACGCTCAACTCCAAACGACGGGCGACCAGCTAAGGTCGTCCGTCGTCCGTGGTTCGTCGTCCCTACAACTCTACATTGGCGTTTGTCCGCTACCTACCTCATCAGTTTCGTAGCGGAAAGCGTCTTCGCCATACTCGTCGTAGTCGTCTTCATCGCTGCGGCGCAGGAAGAAGTAGGCAACCGCGCTTACTGCGCCCGCGGCCACCAGCAGTGGAAATGGCAGGCCGCCCTTCTTCCCGTTGGTCGAGCCGTCTTCCTGTGCCTTCTCCAGCGAGGCTTCGATCTTGGTTTCGGCCTTCGAGGTATGCTCCTCACCTAGCTGATCATCGTACCAATTGATCTCACTCTGCTTGGCTTCCAGGTTTTTGCGAATGATGTTGAGCGCCTTTGCGTCTTCGATGTCATCGAGGTTATCAATATAGCGCTTGATACCGCGCTCGGCGCCCAATCGCATGCCCGAAATGCTCGCATCGGTCTGCATGCCTGTAAGCTTGCCCCAGAGTCCTCCCTGGGCCTTGCTTCCACCGGCTTCCTCATAGTCAAGGCTGTCGCCGCCCAGGTCTTCGATGCGGCCGTTTAGGGCTTCGGCCTGCTTCATGTGCGAATCACGCCACTTGCGGTAGTTCTTGCGAACGCGGCTATCATCTGTCGATTCGAGCGCGCTATCGAGAGCAGCGACCGCCATATATTCGGTCTTGACCAATTCTTCCAGCGCTTTAATCGTGCGTTTGTTACTCATTGTTCGTGCCTCCTGTTATGTTGATACGGTGGCCATGCCACGGGCTACCGTGCAATCATTGCTTATTATACCAGACATACCATATACAGCTAGCAAGACCAGTGCCACCCTCGCACAGCTCGTCCCGCTATATGCACCCGGTCACGCAGAGTCAACTCGGCCTCTCAACTGGTGATCTTGCAAAAGAATATAATTTGCATACAGGTTGAAAGCCAATTCATGCAAAAAGCTATTGACTCTGGGTAAACACTGGGCTATAATCCGAGTGCTTGGCTCAGCAGGAGCTATTTCTGTACGCCATGCTGGCTTACCTCACAACATCCGCCCTGTAGCTGGATGCTTGATTTCTATCGTTCACCTGGTTTCACGTTCGCGGGCAGCACGAACAGGGTCTTCCGGATAATCTGCGGTAGCCAACCACACATTCACCTCTCGGACAACTGAATATTGCCTACAATTGAATACTACGGATACATGTACAGGCACAACTACCTATCGATGATTGGCGCATTTAGATTCACCATTGGAAGGAGCTAGTTTATGTCAACTGGGCCAAATTTAAGTGGACAGTCGGATAAGCAACTCTACCCTAAGTCGCCCGGCAAGGGCTGGTGGAAGTTTATACTTCCTCTGGTCCTCATGCTGGCCGTTTTGGGTACGTTGCTGGTAGCGAATAACGCTTCGGCGGGAATTCCTACCAATCAATCTCGCCTCGACTCCGTCCCCTTACAAGCAAAAGGCGAAGTACCGGGCCAACCACAAGGAGCAAACCCGGATATTGTTGCTCTGAGCAACAATGATTTGCATGGCACTGCCAATCCTTCTAAAGCCTCTCCTATGGCGTACGTAGAAAAGGCACCAGCACCAGTAGGAACTGACCGCCATGCATCGGCAACTGTTGGCAACTACCTGTACATTCTGGGGGGTGAGTTCTTCAATGGAAGTTACGCCGTAACCAGTACTGTACAGCGTTATGATTCATCGTCGAACACCTGGGTGTTCCTCGCTTCGTTGCCGACCCCCTATAATAACAACGAAGCCTGTGCGATGAACGGCAAGATTTATGTACCGGGCGGGTACACAGGCAGCTTAATCACCAACATCAATTACATCTACAATATCGCCACAAACACCTGGACAACAGGCGCGCCAGTGCCATCTGCCCCAGGTAATCTGTGGTCTACCGTTGCTTGTAATGCGGCCACGAACAAAGTGTATGTTATTGGTGGTTTCGACGGAGCAGCCGGCACCACCAACAACTTCATCTACGATGCGTCGGCCAACACCTGGTCCAGTGGAGCTGCTTTCCCTGTACCGACTTATGGCTCTGACGGTGGCTTGATCAACGGCCACATCTATGTCGCAGGCGGCGCTGGGCCAGTCACAGGCGCCTACGACTACAACATAGCCGCTAATACCTGGTCACCTGTGGCTCCCATGTCGGTGGGCTGCTTCTATGGCGCATCAGGTGTCGGTCCAGACAACAATCTCTATATAGCCGGTGGTGGCTTCTGTTCCAACTCACAGTCGCCTACTGCCCGCACAGAGCGCTATGATCCGGTAGCGAATACCTGGACCACCATTGACAATCTCAACGAACCTGTATACCACACTAATGGCGGCGTGGTTGGCGGCAACCTGTTCCATGCTGTTTCAGGCTATACAGGCTCTGGCGTAATCAATAACAACCAGCAACTAGTACTGGCTGGCGGCGGCGGCGGCACAGCCACACCAACAGCATGTCCGACAGGTTATAACTATGCTGTTGGGTCAGGCACTATTGTGCCCGGTACTACAGACACGGGCAACCATTGTGACGACTGCTCTACGTCCGTCACACTGCCCTTCCCCTTCACTCTGTATGACCAGTCCTTTACGTCAGTCAATGTCGGCTCTAACGGCTGGATGGCGTTCGGGACAATTAACACTACCTTCAACACTACGTGTATGCCCGCGAACTTGATGACCTATGCGGTCTTACCCTTCTGGGTAGACCAGACCACAGGTGCACCAAACAAGGGTATCTATACCAGTGTAACGGGTACTGCTCCCAACAGAGTATTCAATATTGAGTGGAGAAATTGCCTCTATGGTACCCCGACCTCCTGTCTGGCAAATGGCGACACGAGCTACGAAGTGCAGTTGCTTGAAAGCACATCCACTTTCAACATAATCTTCGGGGCGATGGGTTCGGCCACTACCACATCAGGTGCAGTAGGTGTACAGAAGAACGCTACCACCTATACGCAGTACTCCTGCAACACTGGTGGAACACAAGGCCAGCAACTTACCTTTACCCTGGCGAGCTGTGCAACAAACACACCTGTACCGCCTACCGCCACAAACACACCTGTACCGCCTACCGCCACGAACACACCTATAGTTCCAACAGCCACGGCCACGAATTGTGGTATATCAAACCTGATCAATGAAGGGTTTGAGAGCGGGCTGGGAGTATTCAGCAGCGTAGTCGGCACCTGTGTGCCAGGCGGCTGCGGCTGGTCTCAAGCTGGGAATCCCCACTCAGGTTCAAGCAGCGCATTCGCGCCTGACCTGCCAAACATAAGCGACCAGTACCTCCAGCTTACCAACCCGATAAGCATTCCCGCAGGGGCTACCAGCGCCACGCTGACCTTCTGGCATGCGTATGACATGGAAAGCACCTATGATGGTGGAGTGCTGGAAGTATCCACAGACGGCGGTACCACCTGGGTTGACGTACTAACCGCAGGTGGGTCGTTCATCAGTGGTGGGTACGATGCCACCATCTCGTCCAGCTTCGGCAGCCCCATCTCGGGCAGGCAAGCATGGACAGGGCTGTTCACCACCTACAGGCAGGTATCAGTCAACCTGAACTCCTTGATAGGGCAGAGCAACCTCAAGATAAGGTTCCGGGAAGCCAATGACGACAGCGTCTCCCATGTAGGGTGGGACATCGATGATGTACTGCTCAACATAGGTGGAACCTGTGAAACCGCTACCCCAACTAACACAAGCATACCGGCTACGGACACACCTGTACCGCCGACAGATACTGCAGTACCTCCCACTGATACTGCAGTCCCACCAACCAACACACCAGGTGGCCCCACTGATACACCAGTCCCAGTGTGCACAATCTCCTTCGAGGACGTGCCTGTCGGCTCGACCTTCTACCCCTTCATCCAGTGCCTCGCCTGCCAGGGCATCATCAATGGCTATCCTTGTGGTGGTCCAGGTGAGCCTTGCAACGGCAACAATGACCCATACTTCCGACCTGGTAACAACGTCACCAGAGGCCAGTTCGCAAAGATAGCCTCCAACTCTGCAGGCTTCAACGAACCCCCTGGTGCCCAGCAGTACGAGGACGTAGCGGTAGGCTCTACCTTCTTCGACTTCGTGTGGCGCTTGAGTGACCGAGGGTACATCAATGGCTACCCATGCGGTGGACCAGGTGAACCCTGCGGGAGTGGCAACCTGCCCTACTTCCGGCCCAACGCCAACGTGACCAGAGGACAGTTGTCCAAGATAGACGCTAATGCAGCAGGCTTCAATGAGACAGCAGGTGCCCAGCAGTACGAGGACGTACTACCAGGGTCAACCTTCTACGACTTCATCTGGCGACTATCGGACAGGGGCATCATCAATGGGTATCCGTGTGGAGGGAATGGAGAACCATGCGGACCTGATAATCTCCCTTACTTCCGACCGGCAGCCAACGCCACAAGAGGCCAGGCATCAAAGATTGTGTCTAACACCTTCTTCCCTACCTGTAACCCATAACGTTAGTAAGCTAATAGTATAGGTCCTGGGTTCCAGGACTAAAGAACAAAGAACAAGGGCGGATGCGTAATTGCTTCCGCCCTTGTTCTTTTGCATGCGCTATAATTAGCTCTGTTACAACTACCAACCCTACATCAAAGGAGTTATATAATGGCGAGTATTGGCAAGGACACAAAGATTACCTGGTATGGACATGCTACATTCCTTTATGAAACACCTGGCGGCAAGCGTATAATGATCGACCCCTGGCTCGGCGGCAATCCAGCCTGCCCGGACAACCTTAAGCACGTAGACAACCTCGATGCCCTGCTTATCACGCATGGCCACTTCGACCACATAGGGGATGCAATAACCGTGGCGAAGTCAGCAAAGCCGGATGTCGTGCTGGGGATAGTGGAACTTGTAGGCTGGCTAGAAAAAAAGGGCGTTGAGAATCTCATGGGCATGAACAAGGGAGGCACCGTCGACCTGGTGGGCACGAAGGTAACAATGCTCCACGCCGATCACTCATGCGGCATCAACGATGATGACGGCTCGATCATTTATGGTGGAGAGGCAGTGGGCTACCTGATAGAGATGGAGAATGGTCTCAAGATTTACCAGTCCGGCGATACAGCCATTTTCGGCGATATGAGCCTGTATGGCCGGTTATTCGCTCCTGATATAGCCGTACTGCCGATAGGCGACTACTTCACCATGGACCCGCGCCAGGCCGCCTATGCCTGCGAGATGTTGGGCGTGCGTCAGGTAATTCCCAGCCATTATGGCACGTTCCCCATTCTCACAGGCACTCCGGAAAAGTTGCGCCAGGAATTATCCAAGATCGGATACAAATGCGAAGTCCTGGAGATGGAACCGGGACAAACGCTTGAGTGATTGCTTGATTTCTTAAAAAGGGAAGCGGGCACCGGTTGTTGTCTGTCCGGTGCCCGCCTCTCCTATTACCGTCCTGAATTAGGACGTAAGAATTCGCCTAAGCCATAGGTTTGCGGTAGCTGGTTTCGGTTTGGGTGACACGGAAGCCCATGTTCTCGTAGAGTTGGAGGGCGCCATTGGGGTTCTGGGCGTCTACGCTGAGAGCCGTCTCGGTCATGCCGAGGTCTTTTTGCAGTTGGAAACTACGTGCCATCAGAGCACGAGCCAGACTCCGCCTGCGGTAGGGACGGCGCACGCTGATATTCTCGGTGTAGCCGCGTTTGCGATTGAATTCGCGGTTCTGGTCTTCATCTATGAAGGTGCGCACCATGCCTGCCGGTTCGTTGGTTGCCACATCCCAGGCAACCTGCCAGTATTCGGGTTGGAAAGGCGTATCGTTCTGCCACCGTACGAAGTCGCCCTCATCAGGCTCGATCGCGCCCCAGTGATCGCGGAACGCTTCTACTTCAGCCTCCCAGATGAGGCGCAGGTCCTCGGTACGCACAGGACGTGTCTCCAGGCCCTCGGGCATGGGCACGACGGGGATATTCTCAAGGTCGGGGCGCACCATGTCATAGCCGTAGCGTACGGGCGCATACCCCTCGTTCTTAAGTACATCTTGTATAGTGGACGAACCACCCGAGGCCCAGGAGCTGAACAGGCGCGCACCCGTGTCGGGGTGTGCGGAGGCGATCTCGCGCAGACGTGCTTCGCTGTGTCGCACCAGCGCTGTACCGATGCCCTTGCCGCGCCACTCGGGTGCGAGGAAGCCGAAGTGCGTGTAGAGGCGTGTGCCGTCCAATTCTACTTCCCACATAACTCGCTTGTAGCCGATCAGTTCGCCGTTTACCTCGATCAGCACCAGGTCTTTAGATATGTCGCTGTGGAGCAGGTTGCTGTACGTCTTCGATAGCGACTCGATAGTGCTGATGCGCTCGCCACCATCGGCATGCACGGATGCGTTGAACGCGCGCGCCATTCCTGGAAAGTCGACTTCACCCCGAAACTTACGGAAGCGCAAACCGGGGATCTCAGGCGCGCCCGCAACATTAATCAATTCATCTGTTTGCGTATTAGTTGACATAACGATCTCCCGTATTGTGGTCAGAAAGGGCCAATACTCTCCAATAGAGAGTTGCGACATAGAGCACATTATAGATGGGGCCAGGACTAATTAGAAAGCGGCGCAAGGTGTATTCTTGTCCGACTTAAGACGTAGAAAGTACACTACTAGAAATACTGGTGGCGCACAAATGGAACCGAATCAACGCGCAGGGTGTATATCATACGAGACCGGACAAACTTCCTCTCCGGAGAGGGACTAGCTCAGTTGGACAGAAGTGATTTGATTAGCCGGGCACGGCGTGGAAACGACGCGGCCTGGGAGATGCTCGTACGCGACCATCAGGAGGCGATCTTCAGGCTCGCCTATCTCTTGCTGGGCGACGCGCACGAAGCAGAGGATATCGCGCAGGACGTGTTTGTACGGGCCTTCCGCGCGCTCGACACGTTCGACTCGACGCGGCCCCTGCGTCCCTGGCTGCTACGGATAACCACCAATCTGGCTCACAATCACCGCAGGTCGGTAGGACGCTACATGGCGATGGTAAAAAGGGCCATAAGCGCATCGCCTGAATACTCTACGGGCCTGGGCGAGCGAACCTCGCAACAGTGGGAGGCACAAACCCTCTGGGAAGCGGTACGCCGCCTCAGTACCCACGAACAGGAAGTAGTTTATCTACGTTATTTCCTCGACCTATCAGAAGCCGAGATGTCAGCAACTCTGGACGTGCCGCCCGGCACCATAAAGTCCCGATTGCACCGTGCCATGCGCCGGTTGCGCGCAGTGGTGGATGAAGACTTCCCCGCACTGCGAGAGGAGCGCCTAACATGAGCAACTACGGCAGGCGCTATCAAATCCAGAAAGATCACCCGCCCTCAGACGAGTATATGGACAGATATCTGACGAACAAGGCAAGTGCGCTCCGCTACCCAACCACGCCCGATATAGCCTCTGTTGTGGCTCGTCGGCTGGCCGCGGACAAGGCGGCCAACACATATAGAGCGAACGAGCGAGCGCTCAGGCCGCGAACCCGGCACACGGGATTGGCGGTAGTGTGCATAGTGGCGCTGGCGTTAGTAACGCTGGTGGCGGTGCCCCAGATGCGGGCTTTCGTGGGCAATCTGTCCGTTGGAGTGTGGCGGATCGTCCGCAACGCGCCCGAAGCGCCCAATGTGCCGGGCGTGCCGACGATCACTCCGGTCTACCCATGGGACCCGCACCTTGGGGGCGAAACCGACATTGGCAGCGCGATAGCCGCACAGGGAACCGGCGTGATGCTGCCGTCCTACCCGGAAGATCTAGGCTTGCCCGATCATGTGTACTACCAGCACGACCTTAACAACATGATGATCTTCGTCTGGATGGAGCCTGACCAACCCGACATGCCGGCTGTGGCCCTGTACAGGTTCCTCAGCACAACTACGGAGATCGAGGTAGTGGCTCCTGACGACAAGATCATTACGCAGATGCAACAGGTTGCCGGCAATAGTGTCATTACAATACCCTTGAAAGTAGGGGGTAGCAAAGCCACCTGGATCGAGGGTCAGTATCTATTCAACGTTGAACATATAGATGATAAGGGAAAACTGGCCAAGCAGATGAGTGAGGTTATGGACGGCAACACCCTTGTCTGGCAGCCTATTGGGGGCACTTACAGCTTCAAATTGGTCACGCACACCACGCTGAACGAGGCCGTACGCATGGCCGAATCGCTGAAGCCATTATCGCCACCGCCAACGCCCTATCCAACCAAAGCACCCACATCGCCTTCATCGCGACTAGATGTGTCGGGCGAGACGGGTCTCTACAAGTTGGACACGTATGCAGGATTCAAGTTAGAAGTGCCTGCAATCGTGGACATGCCCGAGCTCATTGCTCCCGATAGGATATATCTACAAAGCAACGACGATATGGGCAAGACTGTAATCATGGCCTGGTACACACCTGGGCGCACCGATGATTTACGAATGGTAATGATGCAAGGCACCTGGGACGACTCTATTGATGCGATGAACACTCAGACCACCAAGCTTGTGCAAACAACCACTATTCGCGGGAACTCGGCGGAATGGATCGCCGAGAACACGTATAGCATCGCGCTTGCTCAACGTCCGAGCGACCTCCATAGCTATGAAGCAAAGTGGGTGGAAGGTCCGCAATACATGTACGTGAACACCCCCGACGGCAAAACCGAACTGGCCGCTCGAAGCTTGATCGCAAACAGCCACACCCTCGCATGGCAGGTCGATGGTGTCAAATACCGACTGGAAACCGATCTGCCCCTGGAAGACGCGATACAAGTCGCCGAGTCGATGAGATGAGACGTAATGCGTCATGCGTCATGCGCCGTGTATTAACTTAATGACGTAAGGGAGGCGGAACAGGACAGGTTTTGTGTAGTCCGTTCGGGCCTATTTGCACCTAGGGTGTCTTATTACGTCCCAGACGCTGGCGCAGGGATACGACCGGGGGCGCACCCGGCGGGGCCGGATTGGTTTCCGTCAGGTCTATGCGCTCAAGGCGATAGGCGGCCACTACAGCGCACAAGAGTACCACAAAGCCCGTCGCGTAGCCCACTAGAATGTCGGCCTGCATTATAACCAGCGCGGCCACCCCCAGACCCGCCTGCACCAGATAGAGGATCAACACAGCCTCACGCTTCGTGTAACCGAGCGCCACCAGGCGATGGGAAAAGTGGTCTTTGCCACCCCTGCTGATGGGAATACCGCGCCGTATGCGCGAAAGCGTGACCAGCGTGGTGTCGAACAAGGGCACGCCCAGTACCAGCAAAGGCACCATCCAGGTCACACGGTCACCTGCTATGCTGTCGGGAAAACGTAGCTTGATACCCACGGCCGCCAGTATAAAGCCGATCAGGAGAGAGCCTGTATCGCCCATGAAGATGGCGCCCGGCTTGAAGTTGTAGTACAAAAAGCCGACGCACCCACCCAGCAATACGGCAGACAGTGGCGCGACAAGGTTCTGGTTGGTCAGCGTGGCGATCAAGAAAAAGAAGACAGAGGCCACTGCCGCCACTCCCCCCGCCAGTCCGTCCATGTTGTCCATAAGGTTGAGCGCGTTGGTGATCATCACTACCCACAGAACAGTAGCGACGTAGTTCAGGACATCGTTGTGCAGGAACTGTATCTGGACACCGGTGAAGTAGAGCAGCGAAGCCGCGAGCACCTGCCCCGCCAGTTTGATGATGGGCCGCATACCCCACTTATCGTCCCACACACCCAGCAGAGACATAAGCGTGGCCCCGATCAGGATGGACGCGGTTTGCTGCACATAGCCCGCAGTGCCGAGTATCAACAGAGCCAGTATCACGGCCAGGTAAATAGCGGCGCCACCCAACAAGGGTACAGGGTTCGAGTGTATTTTGCGCGACGAGGGGGCATCAAGCACGCCGAACCGCCGGGCAACCCTTTGCACCACAGGCACAAACACCACCGAAAAGGCCAGTGCCGCCAAGAAGATTAACAGCAGGGGGCCGATGGAGAGGTTGGGCTGTAACGGCAACATCTGTAGGAGCATATGTCCGGCTTTATGGAGATGTCAGGGTTTGCAGGGCGGTCTGGGCTTCGGCGAAGGAAGGCAGCATAGCGAGAGCGTGGCTATATGCCGCCAGCGCTTCGTTCTTGTTGCCCTGTGCGACGTATATCAGGCCCATGCCGTAGTAGTCGATGGCTGTGCGGCTGATGTCGGCGCGAATTGCCGGGTCTGTCCACTCGGTTGTGCCGTCTGCGGTTACGTCGGTCCACGCGGGATCGGCCCACAACTTCTGCCAGAGGGCATCGTCTACCTGCGGGCCTGTCACCTGCTCACCGCGCTCTGTCACCCGCGTCACGAGGTCGGCTTCCTTGCGAGCGATGTCGTTCTTGAAGCCCTGAGTAAGCGTATCTGTCAGCACATTCGTCAACTGAGCCTGCGTGAGCGAGCTATTGCTGTTGGTGAATGGTTGGGCCGCGTTGATAAAAAAGTCCACCTGCGCTTGGTAGCCCGAGTCGACCAGTTGGGTCGGGTCGGTGCCAATGGTCTCGGAATAGGCCTGGGCCGCCGACATGACCAGTTTGCCATAGTCGGTCTCGCCATCTGTGGGCAAAGGCTGACCGGCAATCAGCCGGTTTCGCACGGTGCCGGCCCGGTTCTCATATAGTTGGCCCTTGATCTTGGGAGTGTTGGCGTAGGTTATGTCAAGTGAACGCGAATGTTCCACAGCCGCGATCCCGTCATTGAATTGATTATTGTTGGAGTAAGCGACGGCCAGTTCGTCCCAAAGTTGGGCATTTCCCGGTGTATGCTCGGTCGCCTGCTGCATCCACTGCACCGCGAGAGGAGCCTTCGACGGGTCGTTTCCGCCCGTGGGGTCGGTCCAGTACAGGTATAGCCTGCCGAGGTTGGCGTAGTGGTCGGTATTGTAAAGGCTCAGTTCATGGGCTTTGGTGAGAATTTGCTCGCTGATCTTGAGGCGTGCCAGCTTCTCAACGGCTTTTTCCTGCAGGGCGGTCGCAGCATCGGTGCTCCAGTTCTTATTTAGCCTGCGGTTGAATTGTTCCGTATCGACAGCCTTGGCCGCCTGCAGGTATGCTCTGCCCTCAAAGAGATAGTAGTAGTCCTGGTTGGGTTGCAGGGCGATTGCTTCGTCGTAATAGGTGAGACTACCCGGATAAACTTTACCTGTCTGGTCTTTCTGCTCGAAGTAGACCTGCTGGTTATCATAAGCCTGGGCCTGCTTGAAGGCGGTGTCGGCCTGCACGGTAGCCACGTTTACCATCCATGTAAAGACAAGAGCCACCAGCGCCAGCACCGCATACACGACCAGCATAACGGGATTACGGGTCCATTCGACGTCCGACTGCGCCTGGTTTGCGAACCGTGAACCGCCATACTGTGTGGAGGGGCGCCTGGCTCCTGCTACCGGCGAGGACGGGCCGCGCGACTGTCCCGTTTTACTCCTGGGCGGAGCCGGGATTTGCGATTTGCCATTACCACGAGGGGGAGACGTGGAGGCCACCGGGGCGGTAGAACGTCCGCCCGCGCTCGCGCTTGCGCCCGCACCCACGGCCACGGGTCGGGCCTCGGTGAGCGCACTGGCAGGCTCATGTGATGAGGTGCCGTTCGCTGTCTCGCCTTCCGGCACCAGGGCCGCCTCGGTGCGAGGGCGCAAATACCCCGTCATGTAGTAGCCGTAAGCCACGAGAATACCGACAATCAGGTAGAAATAGGTCCATGTGGAGGCGATCTGGATACCCGTTTGTATCTCGACAAAATGAGAGCCTATCGCGGCCAGCAGAGTTACGCCGAATAGTTGATCGGTTACATTGCGCGCGCGCTTAACGAACCGGAGCGCGAAGAAGAAGAAGGTGCCAACCAGGAAATAGTAAGCCAGCAGACCCAGCGCGCCCATCGTCACAAGCTGGTCGAACTCGACGTTGTGCGAACGGTCCGGGGTGGCGTTGCGAAGCTCGACCTGGGCCAGTTCGGGCGGGTAAAAGCGATTGTAGGCCACGTACATCGACTCAGGCCCCCAGCCAATTATAGAGCGCGCTGGGTCGGAAACGATCAGTTGAGTTGCACCCTGCCAGATCAGGCTGCGCACCTTGCCTGTGCCGTCCTCTGTGCGCGTGAGAGTGCTGAGGCGCTCGATACCACGTCCAAGCACAGGCACATTGACGAAGGCGCCCGGCAGTGGCGAACCGGGGATATTGAGTGCACCCACGAATAGCACCAGCACAAGCACGATAGCCGAGGCTATACCGCCCACACGACGCATCCAGTCGATGTTGTTCCTGCGCCCAAGCAACCAGAGCGCCACCATGAAAGTAACAATGCCCACGCCCAGACCAAGCCAGGGGCCGCGGCTCTGGGTCAAGTAGATGCAGATCAGTTGTACAAGCAGAAGCACACCATAGCCGGCGTTGAGCGAGGCACGCACAAGCCTGCGGTCGCCATCGGCAGCATAACCCCGAGTGCGTGCCTGGGCTGAGAGCGCATAGAGGCCCGCACAGACCGAGGCCCACAAGAGCGTAAAGAAGAACGTCCAGAGCAGACCCACACCGTCGAAGCCGATGTTAATCGCGAGAGTTTGAGCGTCCGAGATGTTCCATGTCAGGGTGAGAGCAAGGAGCGAGGTGAAGAAGACAGCCGCGCCCACTACGGGCAAAATGAGCGCTGTCTGGGTGGGGTCATCGGTGCGTTTGCCCAACCCTTCTATCCACCAGCACGCGAGGCCGAAAACCAGTATGCCGAAAGGTAAGAGCCACCAGGTGCGCCCATCAGGATAGGGCAGACCCGCCATCATCTTGAGGATCAGGTAAAAGAACATCATGCAAGCGATCAGGATGCCTACGCTGTTAGCAACCGTAGCCCAGCCGTAGGAGGGCAGACCGTCGGCACGAGTGCGCCGGGTGGAGCGACCACGCGCACCCTCGGTGTCCACGTCCTCCGGCTCCGCGTAGGCCTGGCGGGCGGCTAATGCAGAGTTTATGCCCGTGATCAACCTGTACAGGGCAAACGGAGTTACCATGATCAGCCATGCAGCCACAAAAATGGCGTTTCCCATCGAGGAGGAAACACGGCTGGCGGTGTCCCCCGCCCACGGCAGAGGGTCGAGGTGCGCGGCCTGCGCAAGACCATACAGAGCAACAGGCAGGGACGACAGGAGTATGAAGTTGATCAGGCGATTGAGTTGGGGCAGGGTGCGCAGATTAGCCAGCACCATGATACCAAGCAGCATGTAGCTGAATTGGGAATAGGTGCCCTGTTCGCGCTGGTAAGAACCCCAGATCGCGGCGTCGGGGGTGATAGTGAAAATAGTGCTGATGATATAAGTGAGCGCATAAACCAGGATCGCCACCATCATGGGGATGCGCAGGAAGCCCAACCAGGATGGAGTCCCGGCCTCGGCAACGCCCTGCACGATGGACGATCGACGACCGACAGCTGACGACGTGTGGCTTCTGTCGTCTGTCGTCTGTCGTCCGTCGTCCGTTCCGCGCCACGCCCGCCAACCACCCTCGCCCAGCTTGATGATCCAGGCCACAAGCATAAGCAGCACGATGGTGCGCAGGGTAGATATTTTGTCCGGCTCGAACACCCGGCTGGAATAAACGTTGAAGTAGATAGGCGCGATAAGCACCGCCGCGAGCCAGCCGATCTCGATCCCTCTGTCGGCCCATTGGCCTAACCTTGATAGCAACTGCATCTCCTTTTCCTGCGGAATTCTTAATTTTGAATTCTCAATTAACTGGTGTTACAAACCTAGCTTAGGTGAGCGGAATCTGTCTAACGAGAGTCCCTAATTAAGAATTAAGAATTCAAAATTAAGAATTCGCGCACCGCGCTAGGCGCTTCGCACCACGTAATTTTCTTTCAGGGCCGCGGCATCGCGCAGCATTTCTCTAGCGTTTTCCAGGGCAGCAGGCGAAATGGGCGAGCCGCCTATCATGTCGGCAATCTCCTGCTCTTGTTCTTCGGGGTCGAGGCGGTCCACGCGGGTGCGGGTGCGGTCGTCCACCACCTGCTTGGTGATTTTGAAATGGTCGTCTGCAAAGGCCGCGATCTGGGGCAGGTGGGTAATACACAATACCTGGTGGCTCGACGTGAGCGCCCACAGCTTCTCGCCCACCACGCCACCACTGCGCCCGCCTACGCCCACGTCCACTTCGTCGAACACGAGGGTCTGGGTAAGGTCGGCCTCGCTCAGTATAGACTTAAGGGCCAGCATGATGCGCGAGGTCTCGCCGCCCGACGCGATCTTAGCGAGGGGCTTGAGCGGCTCGCCGGGGTTGGGCGACAGCAGGAACTCCACAGTATCGACGCCCTTATCCGAAAAGGCCCACCGCCCGTCCCTGCCGGGCAAAGGCACGCCATCTTTCGCCTGGGTCTGAGTCACGGCGACTTCGAAGCGGGCCGAACCCATCAGCAGGTCTTTCATAGAGCGCTCTACTGCGTGCGAGAGCCTCTCGGACGCTTCTTGCCTGGTAGAGGATATGCCGGCGGATAGTTCGCCTATCTGAAGGGCTAGGTCGTCGGCGTCCCTCTGAAGATCGGCGATGCGCTCTTCGCTGTGCGTGATGGTGTCCAGTTCGTCGGCGGCCCGCTCGCCGAAAGCGATGATCTCCTCGATGGTGGGCGCGTACTTGCGTTTTAGCTCGTGGATCAGCGACAGGCGTTCCTCGATCTCGAGGAGGCGTGACGGGTCATGCTCCACCGTTTCGCGGTATGCTCGCAGGGTGCGGCCCACTTCCTCTACACTGTCGTAAATGGCGGCCAGCGACTCTTCGTACGCCTGCATAGAGGGGTCCAGGCGAGCCAGTTCGGCCAGCATACCGGACGCATTTGCAAGGGAGTCGCGCACCGCAGTGGTAGGCGGCGCGGCATCGCCACGGCCACCACGCCTGCCGTAGGTCTCATCGTCATCCGCGCCCTCGATCAAAATAGCGTAGAGAGAGTCGCACAGGGAAGATAGGCGCTCGGAATTGGAAAGGCGTGAGCGCTCGGCGGCAAGGTCGGCGTCCTCACCCGCTTGCAGACCCGCCTTTTCGATCTCCTCGACCTGATAGGTAAGGAGGTCAGCCCGGTGCGCCAGTTCGCGCTCGTCGCGCTGCAAGTCGCGCAGGGCCTTTTGAGTGGCGCGCAAGTGGGCCACCAGTTCTGCTACCTGGCGACGCTGGGAGTGCACGCCTGCATATTCGTCCAGGAGGTCGATGTGTGTGGCTGAGCGCAGGAGGGATACGTGCTCACTCTGGCCGTGTACGTCCACCAGTAGCTCGCCTATTTGCTGGAGAGTGGGCAGGTTGAGCATGCGCGCGTTCACACGGGCCACGGTGCGTCCGCTAGAGTTGATCTCGCGCGAGATAATAACCGTTTCGTCCGAACCGTCTTCTGTGTCTGCGAGGCCGAATTCGCTGAGCAAAGAGAGCAGGGCCGCACGTGGAACCGGCTGCATGGTGGTCAGGTCGAACTGGCCCTCGACGCGAGCCGACTGTGCCCCGTGGCGCACAAACTCAGGCCCGATCTTGGAACCGAGCAGCGCCCCGAGCGCGTCAATAATGATAGATTTGCCCGCGCCGGTCTCTCCGGTAAGCGCGTTAAAGCCCGGCCCCAGACGCAAATAGAGGCGGTCAATTATAGCGAAATTAGATATGTTTAGCTCAGCAAGCATTTGCCTTATATTATACTACATTCTAGTATAGACTCTTTCTAAGGATCTGTCTGAGAAGTACGAAGTAGGAGGAGAGGAACCCCTCTGCCTTGTCATTCTGAGCGAAGCGAAGAATCTCGCTCCTTACCGACCAAGCTGGCAATACAACCAAAGCCAAAGCCGACCAGGCCATTTCGTACCTCGTTGCCGTACTCGACAATAGTCAAACCAAACCATTCGGCCCTTACTTCGTCCCACGTGGGGTTCATCTCCCCTTGGGCATGGTGTAGACTTAGTACTGGCTCATTGAGAGGGTATCATTGGGGCTATTATTTGGCTTGGTCGGCTTTGGCTTGGGTTGCATAATGGGCTTGGTCAGTATGGAGCGAGATTCTTCGCTTCGCTCAGAATGACAAGGGGGAGTTGGTTCGCCTCCTCTTACTTCCTACTTCTCAGACAGTTTCTCAGCGGAACGCATAAAGGCGTGGAACAGGCCTATCGACACTCGCGCTGTGCGGTATAATGAGCGCGACCTCCACAAATAGGAGATGCTATGCCGCCCAATAACTCGGAAAACACCCTGTACTACGGGGACAATCTGCCGCTTCTCAGGAGTACATAGCCGATAGCTCGGTAGATTTAATCTACTTAGATCCCCCGTTTAATAGTTCGCGTGCATATAACATGCTGTTCAAGGATGAGCAAGGCGCTGACGGCGAGGCCTAGCACGGCGCTGAAATCAAGATGCCGCCCGCCCACGGCACATTCAAGCAGGCCCAGCGCGAGCAGGTGCGCGGCGAGCAGACCATGTTCGGAGATTTGGATGAGTAGCAATAGCCCGCCGTGTTTGGAGACGACTGGGGTGAGAATATGATGCAAGTTAGAGGAGTAGGTCGTGTCTTGAAGGATGGGCACGAGATAGCGCGCGTTCATTACGCCCTTACAACGACCAGAGAGTCCCTCAGCACCATATCACGGACAAGAGGATATGTAAGACCTGTAATGGGGCACATAGACGTTGGAGAAGGTTACGTGCTTCGTTTGGAGAATGGCGGGGAAGTCGATTTCTTTGCTCGTTATACGAACGGCATAGATTACCCACATGCCACCTACAGCGTGACGGTAAGCGGCGACCCCGAAGGATAGGATGGTTTGTACCGGAGTTCGACCTGGTTAGCTAAGAAACGGTCTGTAAGCAAAAGGAGCCAACGCAGACAAAGTGCGTTGGCTCCTTTTTGGTTGTCGTGCTCTAATTTAGAGCCTGGTCTGGCGGTTGGTGTCGCTGTAAACAGTGGAGGTGGTGCGGTTGGTTCCCAGGGCAAGCTGGGCAAGTTTCACCAGAATCCAGCCGATGATCGCGTACACCACGATAGCTAGGAGCGACTCAAACTCGATGACGCCCGTGCCTGCCGAACCCGGGTAGGTGAACGATTGGCCGAATATGCCCAGGAAGGGCGCGACCATCCAGTCGGTCAAACCATAGATCAACTGTGAGAAACCGACGGTTTCGCTTGCTCCGACTGCCAACAGGATAAAGCGGACGACCAGCAAGATGGCCATAAGCCCGACGATAAACCAGATCACATTGGCAAGCCAATTTACCGAAGCAGCCTTCTCGCCTGCGGGGTCAATGACCCGTTCGGCCACATTATGCTGCGCAACCCGGTCGGTCGGCTCGGTGGTGCTGGTCTGCACCGTTGTACCCGTAACAGGAGTTCCAACGGGTGCCGCGCCCGGTACGCCTGTGCCTACACTGGTCTGACTCGTTACGGTCTGTTGCGGGTCACCTTCGACAACATTCTCTTCGCTACGTATTACCTGACGCTGATTGTCACCCATCGTTTTCCTCCTTCTACCCCCTACTGCATTAGTTAACAGTGGCAGAGAATAACACACTTTTGTTATATTCCAACCAGGACAGCACAATAAATTGTGCAACCAGTTTGTATAGGATTAGCAGGAAGCGTGCCACAGTTATAGCGAGCTCAAAATATACACGTAGAAAGAGGTTTATTGGCACCTCTAACCGGATTAAAGGAGGGTTAGTCCGAGATGTATGCACGAATTGGCTATAGATTGGTTGCTATCGTGGTGCTGCTCGTACTCGGAGTAAGTACAGGCACACAGGGCCGTGCTGCGAGTGTGAGTGCGAGTGATGAGGCCCCTGATATTGGCCCTGTGAGCGTGGTGGCGCTCGATGCATCGGGCAACGGCTGGGCATGGGCTTCTGCCGCGCCGCAAAAGCCCGCTACCCGCTACCTACTCCGCATAGAGGACGGGGCCTGGGACATCGCCGACGACAGCACGACCGATGCTGAGCTATTGCCCCTCGGTGTGGTCATGAAGCGCATGGCTATCACCGCAGACGGTAAGGACGGCTGGGCGATTGGCAACGCAGACGA
>DATINP010000058.1:0-4299 GCA_035474135.1 Chloroflexia bacterium
GTCGGCCAGACTTCGCAGGCCGTGCCTGTGGGTGTAGGGCTAGGAGGGGGTCGCTCTGTATATGTAGGGTTGGGGGTGAGCGTTTGTAGAATGCAGCCGAAGGGAGTGGGGGTATTTGTCGGCGTATTCGTCGGTGTTGAAGTAGGCGTAGCTGTAGCTGTATCTGTTGGTGTGTTGGACGGCGTATAGGTTGGCGTAGCTGTACTTGTGGGGCACTCCGGGCAGGGGTAGCGGGTCGCAGTTGGGTAAGGCGTTTGGGTAAAAGGATAGGGACAGGTAGCGGCCTGGCCAGGGGTCGGATAGTCAGTAGGCGTAGGGTAGGGTGTGGACGTGGGCTGGGTACACACGGGGAAGGGCGAGCCGATTGCTGTAGGCGTGTCGGTGTCGGTCATGGGCGCTTGCGCTCCGCTTCCCGATCCCAGTGTGGAGGGATAGCCCTCGTTCATCATCACGTCGCCCAGTGGCACGTCGAGAACCGGCGAAGGAAGCGTGTCGCGCTGTTGAGACTGGTCTCCTGCCAAAGAAGCAGATGCTACAGTGTATTGATCCTGGGCTATAGCCGCCCTCACGCTGACGAACAATACCAGCTCTAGCAGCAGAGCCAACAGGCCAAATGCAAGCAGGGAAAATCGTCGTGCATTCATACAGCCCCCTCACGACTACAGGAAACACTCCTCAGGGGGCAATTATAGCACAACTAGTGTGAAAAATATACTCTTATTTTCCTAGTTTCGGTATAGGTTATGCCGACACTCGCAGTAGAGTAGACATACGGTGGGGGTCGCTATCGTTTGCGGAACCAGCGCTTGATACCGGCCAGGGGGTCGTCATCGTTGGGGGTGACATCGTGGCGGGGCGAGTAGTCGATTGGTTGGCCGCGCCAGCGTTTCTCTTCGGTGGACGAGTAGCCGCCCGACGTGGTGCCCGTGCTGCGATAGAGCACGAAGGGCACGCAGAAAAGCACAGCGGACAGAATGACCAGCACGCCACCCAGCACCGGAATGGCCTTGCCCAACAGCACGGCGAGCACAGCCGCTCCGACCGCCATTGCGATATACTGGCCTGCGCTCAGGCGTTTCCAGTTAGGCATGGAACTGCGCTTCTGGGAAGTGCGTAGTGGGTTAGAAGCGCGCCGCGACTGGGCTTCACGGAAATCTATCGGCGCTCGGGGCGTGCGGCTGCCGCCGGCATCAATACGGCCGGAAGGCGCGCCTGGTTCCTTGCGGCCCTTCTCGTCCTCATACTTCTTTAGTATCTCTTCGATTTCCTGTTCATATTTTTGCTTGCTCATCGCCGTTCCCTCTTAGTCGCAAGTCGAAGATATAAGGCTACAGGGTCGTTGGATGTACAACGTGGGGCGCAACCCATGGTTGCATTTGTTGGCTAATTGTTATGGGCACGCGGTCTTTACGGTTTGGGGGCCGCAACAAGCCAGTTGGAGAGTATCCAGCCTGTCTCTCCCGGGGTTCCCCCGCCGCTAACGACGGTTACATTACGCCAGGTGCCGTCCTCGTTCTTCTGGTCGGGGCCGATGATCTTACACACCACCCCTTCTCCCAGACCATCAACTCGAGCGGCATCCAGCTTTGGCTCGGCACGCAGGCGAACACCCTGGCCTTGTGTGTTAGCTACCTTCACATACTCCTCGGCTATTGTCGTGGGAGTGGGAGGAACGGATGTGGGAGGAGCAAGCGTAGCAGTGGGAGTAATAACGGATGCTGTCTGCGTAGCCAGCGCGCCAGAGCTTGAGATAACACCGGCGGCGGGCACTTCTGTGGGCAGTTCGATGCCGAAGATCTGCCTCACCGGATTAACCATGCCCTGGGCCATATTCGGGGTTACCCGGAAGAAGAGAAACACGAAGATCGCTATCAGTATGATAGGCAATATGGCAAGCGCAGAACAGCCTACGCGCTTGGGCGGTGCGTATAAAGGATATTCTTCCGGCTCCAACGGGAGCCTGGGGTTGGGAGTGTCTATCATGTGGGTAGTGGCTTGTCTTTTTCCGGGCGATAAGAGCGGTGGCTAATACGGTTGATAAAGCTATTTGTACTTCTTTTCTACACGTTAGAGGGGGTCGACGTCAAGTCGCAGGCACGGAATCCGCGGCCTATTCGCGATCACCGTCCCAACACACTACCCCCTATGCTGGGGTAACCTGCGAGGAAGGCCCGCGCCTCCATGGTGGCTCTACCCGCAGGTTGCAAAGTCAGGATTTCTAATGTACCTTTGCCTGTTTGCACATGGAGGCCTTTGTTGGCGATCGAGACCTTACCGGGCATTGGGGTTATGTCAAGTTGCAGGGGCCGCGCTCGTATGATCTTCAGTGGGTTGCCTTGCCAGTAGGTGTAGGTGCCGGGCCATGGCTGGAGGGCGCGCACCCGCAGGGCAAGTTCTTCAGCAGACAGGGTCCAATCAAGCAGACCATCCTCTTTGGTGAGGGTGCGAGTCAGCGTGGATTGCGCGTCGTCCTGGGGCACAGCCTCGATTTCGCCACGTAGCCAGAGTGGCAAGATTTGGGCCAGCAGATCGGCTCCAACTCGGGCCAGGCGATGGCTAAGTTCAGGCTGGGTTTCGTCGGGACCAATCTCCACGACCTGCTGTGCGATGATGGGGCCAGTGTCCAGCCCTTTGTCCATGCGGATCACGGTAACGCCCGTAGTGCGGTCGCCCGCGAGGATAGCCGACTGGACGGGAGTACTTCCACGCCAGCGAGGGAGAAGGGACGGGTGGAGGTTGATGCTGCCGCGCTCAGGTAGATCGAGCAGGGACACAGGTAGATACTCACCATAAGCTACCAGCACAGTGGCTTTGGGGTGGAGTGCTGCTAACCGGGCGCGAAAGTCGGGATCGCGCACCGTTTCGGGTTGGAGGATCGGTATGCCCAGCTCGAGCGCTGCCTGCTTGACGGGTGGAGGAGCCGGCTTACCTCCCCTGCCCGCAGGTCGGTCGGGCTGGGTGACAACAGTGAGCATGTAGGGTCCGGCAGCCAGCGCGCGCATCGAAGGCACCGCGAACTCGGGGCTGCCCATGAAAACTATGTTTGGCTCGATTGCGGTCGTGGACATCTAGGGTATTATAGCTTAAGAGTGACCAGTGACCGGTGACCAGTGACCAGAGTGCCATGCGTCGGTTGTCCTACTGGTCACCTGTCACCGGTCACTGGTCACTACGCCGGAGGATCAATGCAGGACGCTCGCGCAGAGGCTGATTTCATAGGGGGCTTGCGAGACGCGCCAGGGTGGGTGCTGGACGCGGGGTGCGGCACGGGACGCGTGGCGATTGAGCTTGCAGGGCGGGGCTTCTATACCACCGGGGTGGATATCAGCACAGCAATGCTGCTACAGGCACGACTGGCTGCGCCCCATCTCGATTGGCGCGTGGGCGACATCGCTTGCGTGCGCCTGGAAAGGCGATACGATCTCGTGGTGATGGCTGGAAACGTGATGATCTTCCTAGCCAGGCACACCGAGAGCCGGGTGCTCAGTAACATGGCGCAGCATATCGCGCCGGGCGGTCTACTCGTTACGGGCTTCTACCTCAGCATGGGGCGGCTCCAACTGGATGACTACGACAGGCTAGCGCGCAGGGCCGGGCTGAGCCTGCACGCCCGCTACAGCGGCTGGCAGCAGGAATCCTGGGCGCCTGATAGCAGCTACGCTGTGTCGGTGCACGAGCTAGCCGCAGACCATGAGTAATGCGTCATGCGTCATGCGTCGCCTGTCATCTAAAATGTGCCCGAATGGACTACGTATAATCTGTCCTGTTTGGCCCCGCTTACGTCATTAAGATGGTATAGGCCGCATAGCACACGACGCACGACATATGACTTACGATCTAAGGTCTAAGATCTTAGATCTTAGACTCGCCCCCTCAGGGCAACGGGCGCGACACCCATTCGAGAGCATCTACAGGCGGGCCGCTGACGTGGAGTTCCCAGTGCAGGTGGGGGCCAATGGAAAGGCCCGTGTTGCCCGATATAGACACCACGTCGCCCTGCTTCACCACCTGCCCAACTTTGGCGACGAAACTCGTGTTATGAGCGAAGAGAGAGAATACACCCATGCCGTGATCTATTATGATCGCGTTGCCCCGCTCGGCCATCGCGCCCGCAAACACCACTATGCCGCCTGCGGGCGCGTGAACAGGTGTGCCTGCGCTAACCGCAAGGTCCACCCCAGGATGGTAGGTGGTGGGTGTCGAGCCGTCGGGACAGTTGTAGCACCTGCGCGTAGCGAACGCCGATGTGACGCGCACAGGGCCGTCCACAGGCATAATGAACGCGCCGCTCCAATATTG